>NZ_JBCIVJ010000022.1:0-51887 GCF_039409775.1 Phytobacter palmae
TCAGGCTATAGCCTTACAGGATCAATCACCACCTCCCCAGGAGGTGGTTTAAGGGTGACAACAAAAGGGCCGCAGAGATGCGGCCTTTTTTATGGCTGAGATGCTGGCAGAACGGATGTCCCGCCTGTTACAGGCATTAACGACCCGCTTTGAGCTTCTGGTAATACTCTTCGTAAATGACGCTGGCGCTACCGACATCGTTTTGCCATTCGCCTTTACTGATGGTTTCGGCATCCGGGTAGAGTGATTTATCGTTGGCCACTTCCGGGCTAAGCAGCTTACGGGCAGCGAGGTTTGGCGTCGGATAGCCAATGGTTTCCGCTACCTGCTTTGCAATTTCCGGGCGTAACAGGAAGTTGATAAGCTTAAGAGCCCCCGCTTTGTTTTTGGCATTGGCTGGAATAGCAAGGCTATCCATCCAGAAGATACCGCCTTCCTCAGGCCAGATTATCTGCAGCGGCGTGCCCGCCTGGCGGGCGACATACGCGGAACCGTTCCACACCATACCGAGATTTACTTCGCCTTCCATATACGGGTTCGCCGGGTTATCGGAATTAAACGCCGCCACGTTAGGCATCAGTTTTTGCAGCTCTTTGTACGCTGCTTCAATCTCTTTAGGATCGGTCGTATTACCGGAAAGTCCCAGTTTACGCAGCGCCACCTGGAAGACTTCGCGCGCGTCGTCAGTAAGCAGCAGGCTGCTTTTATACTCAGGCTTCCAGAGGTCCGCCCAACGGGTCACCGTCCTGGGGTCAATCTCTTCGCTGTTAATGCCAATGGCGGTCGCCCCCCAGATATACGGAATGGAGTAGTCGTTATTCGGGTCAAATGGCTTATTTAGCATCTCCGGGTCGAGATTATGGAAGTTGGTCAACTGCGATTTATCGATCTTCTGGATCATGCCCTCTTTACGCATTTTGTCGACAAAGTAGGTGGAGGGCACGACCAGATCATAGGCACCCTCTTTATAGGTTTTAAGCTTGGCATACATGGTTTCATTCGATTCATAGGTTGAATAGATAACCTTGATGCCCGTCTCTTTGGTGAACTGTTCCAGCAGACCCGGCGGCACATATTCCGTCCAGTTGTAGAAATAGAGCGTCTTGCTGTCATCCGCGTGAGCGGTATTGATGCTCAGTGCCAGAGCACCCGCCGCAAGCAGGTGGCGTGACCATGTTTTCATTTTAACGTCCCCTGAGGTTATGCCCGGCGCGCCGGACTTTTGGTTTTATCACGTGCAATTAACTGGCTGGCGACAACCATCACCAGCGACAGAACAAGCAGAATCGTTGCCAGCGCGTTCACCTCAGGTGAGACGCCGACTTTCACCATTGAATAGATTTTCAACGGCAGAATTTCATACCCCGGTCCGGTAACGAAGGATGAGACCACTACATCATCCATCGACAGGGTGAAGCTCAACAGCCATCCCGCCGCCACGGCAGGCATCGCCAGCGGCAGAATGATTTTGCGCAGGATCACCAGTTCGCTGGCACCCAGATCTTTTGCCGCTTCCAGCATCCGCACATCAAACCCGTTCAGGCGTGAATAGACCGTTACGACCACGAACGGCAGGCAGAAAGTAATGTGTGAGAACAGCAGCGACCAGAACCCCAGTTGAATACCCAGCAGCATAAACAGCACCAGCAAGGAGATGGCCATTACGATATCTGGCGACATCATCACCACGAACAGCATGCCACTGACAAAAGGTTTGCCGCGAAAGCGATAACGGTAGAGCGCCACGGCGGTCAGCGAACCGATAAGTGTGGCGAACGTGGCGGAGAATACCGCCATCGTGAGAGAGTGCTGTGCCGCCTGTAACAGACTGTCATTATTCATCAGCAGGCTGTACCACTCGGTGGTAAAACCTTGCCAGTTAATCCCGAATCGCGAGCTGTTAAACGAGTTCACAATCAGAATGATGATGGGAATATAAAGGTACGCGTAAATGGCGGTCATAAAACCGCCGCGCAGCAGCCGACCGATCATTCCAGTTCCACCCTTTTGTTCAGCAGGCGCGAGGCGCGCCAGTAAATCAGCAACAGCAGACCCATCACAATGGTCAGTGTGATGCTGGTGGCCGCGCCAAAAGGCCAGTCGCGAATATTGAGAAACTGGTTTTTGATCACATTGCCAATCAGCAGATTTTTGGCACCGCCCATCAGGTCTGAGACGTAAAACAGCCCCATCGCGGGGAGCAACACCAGCAGACAACCAGCGATAATGCCTGGCATGGTCAGCGGAATAATAATGCGCCAAAACGTCTGTAGCTTACTGGCACCCAAATCTTTCGCCGCTTCCAGCAAAGCTTTATCGAGTTTTTCAATACTGGAGTAGAGGGGCATGACCATAAACGGCAGCAGGATATAGACCAGCCCGATAATGACCGCCACCGGGGTGAACATCACGCGCAGCGGCTCATCAATTACCCCCAGCCAGAGCAAAAAAGTATTCAGATAACCTTTGGTGCTGAGGAAAATTTTCAGGCCATAGATACGAATCAGCGAGTTGGTCCAGAACGGAACAATCAGTAAAAACAGCAATAACGGGCGCACTCTTGCCGGTAGTTTTGCCAGAAACCAGGCGAAGGGATACCCCAGCGCCAGGCAGGCAAGGGTAGCTATTACCGCCATATTCAGCGAGTGCAGCAGCACATCAAAATAGAGAGGGTCCAGCAGACGGGCATAGCTATCCAGCGAGAAAACCATCGTCACGAAGTGGGCATCGTCACGGGTCAAAAAACTGGTCGCAATAATCATCAGGTTGGGCAGAAAGACAAACAGCACAAGCCAACCGACGATAGTGGCAATCACCACATTCTGGAATTTACTTGTGCTCTTCATCAGCCAGTACGACCTCCCAGCTTTCCACCCAGCTAATCGCCATTTTTTGATTCAAAGAGTGGTCAAAATCGGGGTCATCTTCATTGAAGAACTCGCTGACCAGCACCATTTTGCCGTTTTCCAGCTCTACCACTGACTCCAGCGTCATCCCTTTATAATTACGCTCACGCACGTAACCTACCAACCCTTCTGCCTGCGCGACATCATTGATCTCTTCGACACGCAAATCTTCCGGGCGCAGCATTACGTTTAGCAACTGGCCCTTTTCGACCGGGAAGCTGACGTAAATTGTGCATTCGCGTCCTTCGACGGCGGCGCGCACACGCTGCGCATCGAGACGCTCAATGACGGTGGCACTGAAGATATTGATCTCACCAATGAAGCTTGCGACGAAGAGGTTCTTCGGCTCTTCGTAAATTTCCCGCGGCGTACCGTCTTGTTCTATTTTGCCCTCACGCATCACCACGATCCTGTCTGACATAGTCAGGGCTTCTTCCTGGTCATGAGTCACGAAGACGAAGGTAATATCAAGTTTACGCTGTAACGCCTTTAATTCGTTTTGCATCTGCTTGCGCAGCTTATAATCGAGCGCGGAGAGCGATTCATCCAGTAAGAGCAGGCGCGGCTTGTTGACCACGGCGCGGGCAATAGCAACACGCTGCTGTTGACCACCGGAAAGCTGGTGCGGTTTGCGCCGGGCGAACGCTTCAAGTTGCACCATTCGCAGGGCATCAGTGACGCGCGGGGTAATCTCTGCTACAGGCGTTTTTTGCATCCGCAGACCAAATGCCACGTTTTCAAAAACGGTCATATGGGGAAAAAGCGCGTAGCTTTGAAAGACGGTATTAACATGGCGATGTTCCGCCGGCACGTCGGTGATATCCCGATCGTCGAGTTTGATATGACCCGCATCAACGCTTTCCAGCCCGGCAATCAGGCGAAGTACGGTGGTTTTGCCGCAGCCGGATGGGCCGAGGAGGGTGAGGAATTCGCCGTTATTGATGGTCAGGTTAAAGTCAGAAATGACCGTTTTACCATCAAAACCTTTACAAAGGTCGACCAGTTGCACCAGCGGAGTGGGCGAACGCGGTTGTGTATTCAATTTTTTACTCTGTCCCTTGTCAACGCATCGGATAACGCTCCTGATGCGGGGTTTGTGATTAACCACCTTAGGGTCTGACACATTGATGAAGGCCTGGCATTCTACGGCAAAGCACTGAAATCGCCAATCATTGATCTATTTACGCGGCCAAAAGTTGATTTTGTCAGCTACGTTTAAGTGAACAAAACAAAAATGAAAATATCCTCGTTTACGGGATAAAAGTGACCTGACGCAATATTTGTCTTTTCGGGCTTATTAATAATGTTGTCACGTTTAGCGAGGGTGGCTGTATGGATAAATTATTAGAGCGTTTTTTACAGTATGTTGCGCTGGATACGCAGTCGAAGCCGGGTGTCCGTCAGGTGCCGAGTACCGACGGGCAATGGAAGCTCTTGCGCTTACTCCAGCAGCAGCTTGAAGAGATGGGGCTGGAAAATGTCACACTGAGCGAGAAAGGTACAGTGATGGCTACGCTGCCCTCTACTGTTGACAGGCCGGTGCCCGCTATTGGCTTTATCTCTCATGTTGATACCTCCCCCGATTGCAGCGGTAAAAATGTGAATCCGCAAATCATCGAAAACTACCGTGGCGGCGATATCGCATTGGGTATCGGCGATGAAATACTCTCACCCGTCATGTTCCCGGTGCTGCACCAGTTATTGGGGCAGACGCTCATTACCACAGACGGTAAAACCCTGCTGGGTGCCGATGACAAAGCCGGTGTGGCGGAAATCATGACCGCGATGGCGGTGCTGAAACAGAAAAAAATCCCGCATGGTGATATTCATGTAGCTTTCACCCCGGATGAAGAGGTCGGTAAAGGGGCGAAGCATTTTGACGTCGAGGCGTTTGGCGCGAAATGGGCATACACTGTTGACGGTGGTGGGGTGGGTGAACTGGAGTTCGAAAACTTCAACGCCGCTTCGGTCACGATCAAAATTGTTGGCAATAACGTCCATCCGGGAACCGCAAAAGGGGTGATGGTGAATGCGCTGTCGCTGGCCAGCCGCATTCATGCGCTGGTGCCTGCCGACGAGAGCCCGGAAAATACCGAAGGTTATGAAGGTTTTTACCACCTTACCAGCATCAAAGGCACCGTTGAACGCGCGGAGATGCATTACATCGTTCGCGATTTTGACCGTAAAGCGTTTGAGGCGCGTAAGCGCAAGATAATGGAAATTGCCAAAAAAGTCGGGAAAGGCCTGCACCCGGACTGCTACATCGAACTGGTGATTGAAGACAGTTATTACAATATGCGCGAGAAGATTGTCGATCATCCGCATATTATTGATATTGCCTGTCAGGCCATGCGCGACTGCGATATCGAACCACAGATGAAAGCGATTCGCGGCGGCACCGATGGTGCACAATTGTCATTTATGGGGCTGCCGTGTCCTAACCTGTTTACCGGCGGTTATAACTATCATGGCAAACATGAATTTGTAACGCTGGAAGGGATGGAAAAAGCGGTACAGGTGATCGTGCGTATCGCCGAGCTGACAGCGAAACAGGAATAAAGTCTTATTCCTGCGAGCGTGACAGACAGGCCGGGCAAACGTGATGTTGCCCGGCATTTTTGTGGCTTAGTCTTCGAAGAACCAGTATCCGCTGTTGACCAGCGCGGCGAGCATCGCAAGGAATGACGGGTCTTCGAGCGCATCGCCAAAGGCGCTCTCATTCAGAACGATATGATTTGCCAGCGCGTCGAGTGCCGGTCGATGCGGGGAATTAATGCGCTCGCCGTTAACGAAAACTTCGCCCGCGATACGCAATACACGCAGTCCGCCTAAACGCACCAGCTTATCTCCCTGTTTCAGCGCATCGTAAATTTCATCAGGCTGGTATGGCGGCTCCGGTGGGGTGACATCCAGTTCGTGACGCGACTGGGTAATAAACTCGCCGATCCACTCATTGAAATGTTCTGGCTGATTGATCAGATCCAGCATCATCTGGCGCAGGCCATCCAGTTCTTGCGGCAGGACATCTGCCGGGTGTTCGCGTGACGGCACATCCGGGTCGGTATAACGCTGGCTGCCCAGTTCGCGCTGCAACACATAATCGGCAAACCCGCTGATCAATTCGCGTCCGCTGGGGGCTCGGTAGCCGACGGAATAGTTCATGGAGTTTTCCAGCGAGTAGCCCTCATGCGGGAATCCTGGCGGAATATAAAGGATATCGCCCGGCTCCATCTCTTCATCGATAATGGCCTCGAAGGGATCGACCTGCAACAGGTCAGGATGTGGACAGTGTTGCTTCATTGTCGTCTTTTCACCCACACGCCAGCGGCGACGGCCGGTACCCTGAATGATAAACACATCGTATTGATCGAGATGGGGGCCAACGCCGCCACCGGGCACGGAAAACGAAATCATCACATCGTCGGTGCGCCAGTCGGGCAGGGCGCGGAACGGACGCATCAGCGCCGCAGTCGGTTCATGCCAGTTGTTCACCGCCTGCACCAGTAGCGACCAGTTACTCTCGCCCAGATGGTCATAGCTTTCAAACGGCCCGTGGCTGACTTCCCATTTGCCATCAAGATGGCTTACCAGGCGGCTGTCGACTTCATCTTCCATAGCCAGACCGGCCAGTTCGTCAGGGGAAATGGGATCGATAAATTGTGCAAAGCCGCGCTTGAGCACTACCGGGCGTTTTTGCCAGTAGCGCTCGATAAAATCCGGCCAGTTAAGGTTGATGTTATAGTCCATGTCTGTTTCCCCAAACGTTAGTTTGAGTCGGAGTATAACGGATGGTGGACGGCCTGCGTGGAACAGGCCAGCTTATTTTGCCTGAATGCGTTAATTATCGCCGCTTATCGGTTGCTGACGGCCGAAGATGGCCTCCATTTTTGCTCCACCGAGTAAACTTTCGCCCGTCAGGATCTGTCCATCGTATTGCTCAACGATTTCACGGGCAACGGATAATCCCACTCCCTGGCCCGGACGGAGCGTGTCGGCACGCTGACCGCGATCAAAAACCACCTCACGTTTGGATAAGGGGATCCCCGGACCATCATCTTCGATAATGATATGCACGCTCTCATCGGTCTGCCTTGCCGACACTTCGACAAATTCGAGGCAATATTTACAGGCGTTATCCAGCAGGTTGCCAATCACTTCCATAAAGTCGTTTTTTTCACCGACAAAGCTAATCTCCGGTGAGATATCGAGGCTGATATTCACCCCTTTACGTTGATACACTTTGTTCAACGCCGAGGTCAGACTATCAAGAAGCGGAGCGACCGGGTGAAGTTCACGACTCAGCAGCCCACTGCTACCGCGCATACTGGCGCGATGCAGATAATAACCAATTTGCTGAGAAATGCGGCTTATCTGTTCCAGCATGACCGGTTCGGCGTCGCTTACGCTCAGTTTTTCACTGCGTAACGAACGCAGCGTACTTTGCAGCACTGCCAACGGTGTTTTCAGGCTGTGTGTCAGATCGGTGAGGGTAGTCCGGTATTTGTCGTAGCGCTCGCGCTCGCTTTTCAGCAGGCGGTTGAGGTTACGCACCAGACTTGTAAGTTCGCGCGTGGTGGCCGGATTCAGATTCTCACGGTGATGTTCTTCCAGCTCGCGTACCTCTTTCGCCAGCTCCTCTATAGGGCGTAAGCTCCACCAGGCGGCCATCCATAGCAGTGGGATAACCAGCAACAGGTTTGCCGCCAGCACATAAATGAACCAACTCCACACCATCCAGGAGCGCTTGAGTTCAATGGGAACAGTGTCGATAACGACAATGGTGAGCTGCGGCATTCGCGCGGTGGCCGGATAGACGTTGACCGCCACCGAGTGGGTCATTTCCGAGGTGTTGTCATCTTCCCGAATTGCGTTGAACTGTTCCACCACCGACTCATTGTTATCCACCAGCGTGCTGGAGTCGTCCACATCCGCTTCGATTTCATGAAATCCATCGGCCTGGAGCCAGGATGGGTCAACGCGTTTTGCCAGCCATGGGATATCCCGTTGCGCCCAGATAAGTTTGCCCTCTTTATCATAAATCAGGGTGATAGTCGGGCTTTGTAAATTGAGGCTGTTCGGCAGATCGACACTTAGCGTGTTGTTTTCCCAGCGGGCAAGGGTATAGAACAGGTTACTTTCGCCGCGCAGCAGACGGAACGTGGTTTTATCAAAACTGACGCTGTAGCCTATCAGTGCGACCATCCCATAGGCGAGAGACAGCACCAGCACAACGGCGGCGGTCGCCAGAAGGAAACGAACCCGTAGCGAGAGCGGCAGAAGATGCCGCATTACACGTCTCATTTGGGCAGTTCGAAGAGATAACCCTGGCCACGTACCGTGGTGATCACCTCTGCGGGATAGAGTGCCTGGATTTTTTTACGCAAGCGCCCCATCAGGACATCAATCGTGTGGCTTTCGCGCAGTTCGGCATCGGGATAGAGCTGGAGCATCAGGGAGTCTTTGCTGACCACTTTGCCGCTGTTGCGAATCAGGGTCTCCATAATGGTGTATTCAAACGCCGTCAGTTTAACGACTTCGCTGCTGATCGACATTTCCCGCCGAGAGAGGTCCACCTGAAAGGGCGGCATGGAGATGACCTGCGAGGCCAGCCCGCTGTTACGGCGCATTAATGCCTGAATGCGTGCCACTACTTCCTCAATATGGAAGGGTTTAGTGACGTAATCATCAGCACCCGCGCTCAGCACTTCGACTTTATCCTGCCAGCCTTCCCGGGCGGTCAGGACCAAAACGGGCAGAGAGACCTCATGACTGCGCCAGCGGCGAATCAGCGATAATCCGTCTTCATCAGGCAGACCGAGATCGACAATGGCGATATCGGGCACGTGTTCATTCAGAAAGTAGTCTGCTTCCTTTGCATCTTCCGCGGCATCGACCTGATGACCCAGTTCCTGAAGCTGAACTTTCAGGTGGTGACGCAACAGGGCATTGTCCTCCACAACGAGTACGCGCATCGTCTTAACTCTCCTTATATTTTCAATACGAATAGTGTAACGCTGATTCTCTGGCGGCAGGGATAAACATTTGTTAAACCGAGAGGAAGGAAGCCCTCTTTCCCGATGAAAAGAGGGCAAAAGTCGGCAGGAGGGGATTATTTCAGTTCATCAACCATGGTGATGGCGCGGCCAATGTAATTTGCCGGGGTCATCGCTTTCAGACGAACTTTCTCGTCTTCCGGCAGTGCAAGGCTATCGATAAACTGTTTCATGCCTTCGGCATCCACACGTTTACCACGGGTCAGCTCTTTGAGCTTCTCGTACGGTTTTTCGATACCGTAGCGACGCATAACGGTCTGAATCGGCTCAGCCAGGACTTCCCAGTTATGATCCAGCTCATCCAGCAGACGGTCGCGGTTCACCTCCAGCTTGCTCACACCTTTCAGTGTTGCCTGGTAGGCAATCAGCGCATAACCCACGCCCACACCCAGGTTACGCAGTACGGTGGAGTCGGTCAGGTCGCGCTGCCAGCGGGAAACCGGCAGTTTGCTTGCCAGGTGTTGCAAGACGGCATTGGACAGGCCGAGGTTGCCTTCGGAATTTTCGAAGTCAATCGGGTTCACCTTATGCGGCATGGTGGAAGAGCCAATTTCGCCAGCGATAGTTTTCTGTTTGAAGTGGTTCAGGGCGATGTAACCCCACACGTCGCGATCGAAATCGATCAGGATGGTGTTAAAGCGTGCCATGCAGTCAAACAGCTCCGCAATGTAATCATGCGGCTCGATCTGCGTGGTGTACGGGTTCCACTGGATGCCCAGAGAGGTCACAAACTCTTCACTGAACTGGTGCCAGTCCACTTCCGGGTAGGCGGCGATGTGGGCGTTATAGTTACCCACCGCACCGTTGATTTTGCCGAGGATTTCCACCTGATTCAGCTGGCGATACTGGCGTTCCATACGGTATGCCACGTTGGCCATCTCTTTACCCATGGTAGACGGCGTAGCCGGCTGCCCGTGAGTACGGGAAAGCAGGGGAATATCGCGATACTGGACGGCCAGGTCTTTCACCGCATCAATAACCTGACGCCAGTAGGGCAGGATGACCTCATCGCGCGCGGTTTTCAGCATCAATGCGTGGGAGAGGTTATTAATATCTTCTGAGGTACAGGCAAAGTGGATAAATTCAGAGACCGCATGTAACTGGGCGATATCCGCCACTTTTTCTTTCAGAAAATATTCGACCGCTTTCACGTCATGGTTAGTGGTGCGTTCGATAGTTTTGATACGTGCCGCATCTTCTTCATTGAAGTCAGCGACGATTTTATCGAGGAAACCGTTTGCGTCGTCAGCAAAAGCAGGAACTTCCTTGATCGCTGCATGTGACGCCAGCTTTTGTAACCAGCGTACTTCGACTTGTACACGAAATTTCAGCAAACCGAATTCGCTGAAGATCCCGCGCAGCGCGCTGACTTTATCGCCGTAGCGTCCATCGACAGGGGAAACGGCGGTCAGTGAGGATAATTCCATAGTTCAGAACTCCGGGAGGTTAACAATGAGCGAGAATTTGTTTGGCCTGAGTTGTCAGGCGATTACGGGAAAACATTAACTGCAGGCGGCCACCGCCAACCTGATGCCACAGTACAGCGGCACGAATGCCGGCGAGCAGTGTGGCGCGAACTTTCGCCTGGACCTGCGGGCTTTGAAGAACCGCAGGCGAACCAGTTACCTGAATACGCGGACCGAGCGGGCTAATCACATCGACATAGATACCGGCCATGGCGCTGAGCAGCGTCTCCGACTGGAGATCAAAATGTTCAAGCTGGCGCTGCAAACCCGCGATACGGTCACCGAGCGTATTCATCGCGTCTTTGTGGCCCGCCAGCTTGCGTTCCAGCACCATCAGGCTAAGAGTATAGCGGGTCAATTCGGCATTCAGCCCCTGACGACTGCTGGCATTAAGCACGCCAAGCAGCGTTTCCAGCCCGGTGCGCAGGTTAGCTTCACTACCCCCAAAAACGCTCAGGGTGGAGTCGGGGTTGAGGTCGATGACGCTATTGAGAGAAACATGGAGCGCGTCGGCGTCGCAATGTCCCTGATGCGCCAGTTGCTGCACCAGACGGGCGGACTGGCAAATACCTGCCAGCGCCAGGGTGATGTCGTAGTAATTCTTGGCCACACTCGCTCCTTGATTCGCTATCTCAGTCTCATCGATTAAACCGGCAGCGCGATACGCTGCTCGATAATACCGCCGCCGAGGCACACCTCGCCGCTATAGAAAACAGCAGACTGGCCTGGGGTTACCGCAGCCACCGGCTCGTCGAAACGAACCTCAATGCGGTCTTCATCGAGCGCGGTAATGGTGCATGGAATATCGGTCTGGCGATAACGGGTTTTCACGGTGCAGCGCAGCGTACCGACCAGCGGTTCGCGATTAACCCAGTGCAGTTGCTGGGCAATCAGTCCAACGGACATCAGACGTGGGTGATCGTGTCCCTGCGCGACCACCAGGATATTGTTTTCCACATCTTTATCAACTACGTACCATGGATCTTCGGTGCCTTCTTTAGTACCGCCAATCCCCAGACCTTTGCGTTGACCCAGCGTGTGGTACATCAGACCCTGATGTTCGCCAATCTCTTCGCCGTCAACGGTGAGGATTTTGCCCGGCTGGGCAGGCAGGTAGCGGCCCAAAAATTCGCGGAATTTGCGCTCACCAATAAAACAGATGCCGGTAGAGTCTTTTTTCTTGGCCGTGACAAGCCCCAAATCTTCGGCGATTTTGCGCACTTCAGGTTTTTCCAGTTCACCGACCGGGAACAGGCTTTGAGCGATCTGCTCATGGCCAAGGGTATAAAGGAAATAACTCTGATCTTTGTTGCCATCCAGACCACGAAGCAAACGGCTTTTGCCATCGACATCAGCACGGCGCACATAGTGGCCGGTCGCAATATAGTCGGCGCCCAGGTCTTCGGCGGCAAATTCGAGGAAGGCTTTAAATTTGATCTCTTTGTTGCACAGAATATCCGGGTTGGGCGTGCGTCCGGCTTTATATTCCGCCAGGAAGTGTTCAAACACGTTATCCCAGTATTCTGCGGCAAAATTTACGGTGTGCAGTTCAATACCGAGTTTGTCACACACGGCCTGGGCATCAGCCAGATCGGCCGCCGCGGTACAGTATTCTTCGCCATCGTCCTCTTCCCAGTTCTTCATGAACAGGCCTTCCACCTTATAACCCTGTTGCAGTAACAGCCAGGCAGATACGGAAGAATCGACACCGCCGGACATGCCGACGATCACTTTTTTTGGGCTATCAGACATAGAATACTCACGACATTGAACTTCAAGGCGGCGTATTCTATCACGCACTCGCCGCGCAGGCACCCCTGCATATTACCAATCCGCAACAAGTAGGGGGGAAATTACCGCTGACCTCTCTTGTCGTAAGCCCTGGGATGTATCTGTACGTGAGAAATGAGGCACAGAACGATAAACCCCAGCGTGGCTGGGGTTGGATTGAAAACAGACGTTTAGTGGCGTTATATCAGGCGGCACGCTTATCGTCGATGCTGAACTGCTCCACGCTCTGCGCAAGCTGCTGAGCCTGTTCTTCCAGAGAACTGGCCGCCGCCGCCATCTCTTGCACCAGCGAGGCGTTCTGCTGGGTGACGCCATCCATCTCGTTAACCGCAATCGTCACCTGGCTAATGCCTTTGGCCTGCTCATCAGAGGCGACAACAATCTCGTTAATGATGGTTTGTACGGAATTAACCGCCTGGGTCATTTCCTGCATTGTCTTCCCGGCATCATTTACCAGTTGAACGCCGTTCTCGACACGCTGGCTTGACTCTTCAATCAGCGCGGCAATCTCTTTAACCGCATTGGCGCTACGCTGTGCGAGATTACGTACTTCGGAAGCCACCACGGCAAAACCGCGTCCCTGTTCGCCGGCGCGCGCTGCTTCGACAGCGGCGTTAAGTGCCAGGATATTGGTCTGGAAGGCGATACTGTTGATCATGGTGGTGATGTCGCTGATTTTCTTCGAGCTGTCATCAATCTGCGACATGGTTTTGACCACCTGGCCGACCAGCGCTTCACCCCGGCTGGCTATCTGCGTTGCATTCGCCGTCAGGGCCGTCGCCTGGTGTGCGTTGGTGGCGTTATGTTTCACCGTCGCACTGAATTGCTCCATGCTGGCGGCAGTTTGCTCCAGCGCTGCGGCTTGCTGCTCTGTGCGCGAAGAGAGGTTAATGTTGCCGCTGACAATCTCCCCCGCGCCCTGACGCACGGAATCACTGGCATCTTTGATCTGCCCGACTATCTGGCGCAGTTGTGCCTGCATGGTCTGCAGCGCGAAGAACAGGCTATGGCGATCACCGGATTTAACATTAATCTCGTTATCCAGCTTGCCGTCTGCGACGGCCAGCGCGATGGTAGCGGCTTCCAGCGGTTCGCCGCCAATCGGTTTCAGTACCTTGCGGCTAAAGACGATACCCAGCAAGGCGCTAACCAGCAGGATGCTCAGCACCATCAGAATGATGGCGTTCATCAACTGACGGTTGGCCGCAGCCATCACCTGATTGACCGGGGCGACGACGCCCAGATACCATTTGTCGGTACTGTTACCGATAGAGACCGGTTGCCAGGTTACCAGAGCATTTTCCCCGAGGATGGCATCAGGTTGTTCCACCACCTGTGAAGAGAAATTATTCGTGTTGCCCGGAAAGGGTTTACTGGTCATTTTCTTGTCAGGGTAAGAAATCACTTTGCCCGCCGTCGACAGCAGCACGGCGTAGCCGCCACCTTCCCACGGCTTAATTTGATTTACTTTTTCCTGCAATGAGGCAAGAGAGATATCCGAGGTGATCACGGCTTGCAGTTTGCCCTGACTGACCACCGGGGCCGCCACGGAGGTCAACAGCGTCGGCACGCCGTTGTAAGCGTAGCTATAAGGTTCAATCAGTGTGTCTTTCTGGGATTTTTGCGGCACCAGATAATAATCACCCTGGCCTGGCGTCAGATAAGAGAGCAGGGGGTGCATCTTGAAATTGCCTGACTGATCGCGATCAACGAAGAAGGCATAACGGCCCTTTGGCGCCTGGTCTGGCTTATCTGCAAAATCCGCGTCTTTCCCGTCAAACGCGTTTTCTTCAAAAATCACCGAGATGGAAAGGTAATCCGGATTATCACGCAGGGCCGATTCCATCATTTTATCGGCGACTTTACGATCTGTGATCCCGGCTTGCGGTAAGGCAATCAGGCCATGGCCGAGGTTGTGCGCAACATCGCGCGCGTAGTTAAGATCTTGCTGAATTTTGAGGGCTTCGCTCTGAGCAATCTGGTGCAAGTACTGTTCTGCTAATGATTTTTGCTCGTTGCTGGACTGCCAGCTCAGCACGCCAATGGTTGCAACAAAGCCGAGAGTGATGGTTAAGGCGCCTGTGAGCAACATCTGCGCGCGGGTACTCATCTTTTTTTGAACATACTTTCTTGCCATCACCGTACCTCTGATTTCAACGTGTAGCATTATTACAATTCCGCACATCGGGATTGCCTTTCAGGATGTCTATCGGCGTATGTTTTTTGATCTTTAATTGTTAACTATGTGGTCTGTTTGGCGTAAAAATGCACAAAACGCCTCTTCAGTAGCAGGAATAATCAGCGATGGGCGTAGAGTGCGAAGGAATATACGGAGTGTAGTGTCACTTGCAGTATGTTAAGTTGCAGTTAATTATTTCGCTTTGGTAGTAATTAGCAGGTACTGAGCCTGGTTACGACAGGTATGAACGCAAAAGCCGCGCTGGCACGGCTTTTATCGGAACGGGCGCTTATTTAAAGGGCCAGTTAAATTCGCCAATTATTGATAGCGGGAACCGCGTGCCAGTTTGCCAGCTGCGAATACTTTCTGCGACCAGCGGGGAGCGCAAGTTCGTCGCGGCCAGGATCTCGTCAGCGCTGACCCACAGGCAGCGGTCAATATCACTGTCGTGCGGTTGGGTGGCACAGACCTCCTGCAGATCGACAGCAAACAGAAAACGCAGAAAGGGGGTTTTATCCGGCGCAATCCATTGATGCATGCGAATAAATGCATCGGGCATGGCGTGAATACCGGTCTCTTCCCACAGCTCACGCTTTGCAGCCTGCACTAACGTTTCATTGGCTTCCAGGTGTCCGGCAGGCTGATTCCATAGTGCTTTGCCGCTAATTGTCTCTTCTACGACCAAAAACTTACCCTGCGCATGGACGACGCAGGCGACGGTGACATGAGGTTTAAACATACTTTCCTCTTTATTATCTCATTTATTCATCGAAGCCATCGGCCATATCTGGCCAGGTGATCTCGCCACTCTGCTTGTTGATACTAATATAGGCCACCGGTGGAGACGTCTCGCTATCAGCACTGCCACGGCACAGAGCCGACTGATGATCTTCGCGGACGATAATCTGAATCTCTTTTTGCGCGTTCCAGCTTTCATAAAACACGCAGTGATAGTCAGTACGCAGGGAAAGCGTGGCAATACGCGTGGCTTTATCGACAGAGAGAGGGTTAATGTCGTCGCGATAGCGATCGCCTTCGTCGATGGACGCAAGCTGTGATTTTTTAAGCCAGCCGCGAATGATGCGATGATCGGGACCGTACCAGGTCACCTCAAGAAAATCATCCTCGGACTGTTCCTGAGCGGAAACACTATCGCCCGGCACCAGGAATACCGATGGGCTACGGCACTTCTCATTGGGCATAGTGTAAAACCACGCTCGTGCCTGACCCTGAACGCGGAATCTGTTGCTGGCAGAAGGGGCTTCTCGCTCACGCGAACGCAGGGCCTCATTTGCCCACGCCTGGCATTCATGGCTGACGGGTAATGGAGGTGGCTCTGAGGTCAGCTGATCGGCTGTTACCCAGCCTGTGACGAATGCTCCGCTGGCATCCCGGTAGCGTACATAGCGAAAGGGATGGGTTTGGGACACTCCGCCTGATTTACCGTATAAAACAGAGCTTCGCAGGATTTCAACGGTGTCGCCATTGACTAAAAAAGCGGGAAGCTGGCATTCCGAGCCGGGGGCAGAATAAAAGTGCAACCGTTCAGGGCTGGTCACTTTTGCAACGCCGAAGAGATAGTCTGCTTCGCCTGCGGCTCTCCCGCCGATGGTCTCGCAAGTTTCATCAGCAAAGCATGATGACGAAACAGCGCAGAGCAGCAAAAAAGTCGCAACACGTAAGAACATATCTTTTCCTCATCCATGACAACAAATAGTTAACAGTAGTTTCCGGAATTGTTCAGGATAAACAATACCTTTATTTCACTTCCCGCCATTGGCCATTGAGCAGCCCGTCAAGCGTATATTCACCCAGCGCATAGCGGATAAGCCGGAGAGTCGGAAAGCCTACATGGGCGGTCATGCGTCGAACCTGGCGGTTGCGGCCTTCGTAAAGCGTGATTTTAAGCCAACTGGTGGGAATGGATTTCCGCTCACGAATGGGGGGATTACGCGGCCACAACCACTCTGGTTCGGCAACACGTTCAATGCCAGCAGGAAGAGTAGGGCCGTCATTAAGAGTGACACCGTCGCGCAATGCTGTCAGCGCCTCTTCACCGGGCTCTCCTTCAACCTGGACAAAATAGATCTTCCCGGTACGTTTACCCGGCTGCGTCAGTTTTGCCTGTAATCCACCGTCGTTGGTCAACACCAGTAAACCTTCACTGTCGCGATCCAGACGCCCCGCCGCGTATACATTCTGAACAGGTATATAATCTTTAAGCGTACTGCGTCCGGCCTCATCGGTGAACTGTGGCAAAACATCATAGGGTTTATTAAACAAAATCACCCGCTTTGGCTGGTTTTCGCGTCGTGGCTTAGTAGCTTGTCGTGAGCTGAATCGCTCAAGGTGGTGATTTCTAAAAGAAGTTTTCTTCATGGTATTTTCAGTGGTTATCAATTGCCGCATTATAACTGAAACATGATTGCCTTTCATGGAACCCAACTATCAGGTAGTATTGACAGGCTAATTACAATTCATTAACAAAAATCAGTAACAACCAGAAGCGCTCGAAGGAGAGGTGAATGGAAAGCAAAGTAGTTGTTCCGGCGGAAGGTAAGAAGATCACCCTGCAAAACGGCAAGCTGAACGTTCCGAATAACCCGATTATCCCGTTCATTGAAGGTGACGGTATCGGTGTCGACGTTACCCCGGCGATGCTGAAAGTGGTCGATGCCGCTGTGGAAAAAGCCTATAAAGGCGAGCGTAAAATTTCCTGGATGGAAATTTACACCGGTGAGAAGTCTACCCAGATTTATGGCCAGGATGTCTGGCTGCCAGCTGAAACCCTCGATCTGATTCGTGAATACCGCGTTGCTATTAAAGGCCCGCTGACTACGCCGGTTGGCGGTGGTATCCGTTCTCTGAACGTTGCTCTGCGTCAGGAACTGGATCTGTATGTGTGCCTGCGCCCGGTACGTTACTACCAGGGCACGCCGAGCCCGGTTAAACACCCGGAACTGACCGACATGGTCATCTTCCGTGAAAACTCCGAAGACATTTACGCCGGTATCGAATGGAAAGCGGATTCTGCTGACGCAGAAAAAGTGATTAAATTCCTGCGTGAAGAGATGGGCGTGAAGAAAATTCGCTTCCCGGAACATTGCGGTATCGGTATCAAGCCGTGCTCAGAAGAAGGTACCAAACGCCTGGTACGTGCGGCCATTGAATACGCGATTACCAACGATCGTGACTCTCTGACCCTGGTGCACAAAGGCAATATCATGAAGTTCACCGAGGGCGCGTTCAAAGACTGGGGCTACCAGCTGATTCGCGAAGAGTTCGGCGGTGAGCTGATCGACGGCGGTCCGTGGCAGAAAATCAAAAACCCGAACACCGGCAAAGAGATCATCATTAAAGATGTTATCGCCGATGCGTTCCTGCAGCAGATCCTGCTGCGTCCGGCCGAATACGACGTCATCGCTTGTATGAACCTGAACGGTGACTATATCTCCGACGCCCTGGCAGCCCAGGTTGGCGGTATCGGTATCGCCCCTGGCGCGAACATCGGTGACGAGTGCGCCCTGTTCGAAGCAACCCACGGCACTGCACCAAAATACGCAGGCCAGGACAAAGTAAACCCGGGCTCCGTTATTCTCTCCGCTGAGATGATGCTGCGTCACATGCAGTGGTTTGAAGCCGCAGACCTGATCGTGAAAGGCATGGAAGGCGCTATCGCTGCCAAAACCGTGACCTACGATTTCGAACGTCTGATGGAAGGCGCTAAACTGCTGAAATGTTCAGAGTTTGGCGACGCGATTATCGCGAACATGTAATCCAGTTTCTGGGTTTACGAAGAACGGGAGCCGATTGGTTCCCGTTTTTTATGGGCGCAGAAAAATTCTTCCAGAATCGTTCCCTGGCCGCAGTGATTAAAATGGCCAGCACATCGCCATTGACCCTTTGAATTGCCTCGAAATACTCGACGCGCGGCCCATGTAGCGCGCAAAACAAGCCACCACAGTCGCTTCATAACCGCCACTACCGATAAATGTTCGCTATAAAAAATAATACTCATGCCCGGCGGAGTGATACCAACAATCTGGAAAAATTCCAGAATCAGGCGTCGTGTTTTTGCTCTGCAAAACAGGAAGATCTCTGTCAAGGGATCAGCATAGCAGCAGAAAAAACAGCGAAAGAATGAATTGCGTTACGTTTACTTGCGCGGAGTTCTGGACTGGCACCGTGATAAGTTCTGCATGATTTGCATAACTCTTCCAGGTGAACTGGCGCAAACAATGTGAACAGGTCGCAGGAGAGTCATCGTTATATTTATTACTACGAGTTCCCTGGCCTAAGTGAAGGTGCTAATTTAGTAACGGAAGTCACTCTACTATTCATGGAGGTTTACTGTGAGTGTATATGTTTTTTATTACAACGAGTCTGGGGCAAGAGTTTTTACCAAAAGCAGCGTAAATGAAGAGGCAAAAGAGCTTCTTAAACGCAAGGGTTACAAAAAACATCATTTTGAGGTCGAAGCAGAAAGCGCTAAGGATGCTATTGCAATGATGAAACAAAATGATGATGAATACCTTAAAGAGTTAAAAGATTATTCGGACAGCCTGCTTTTTGTTGGCCTGGCGGGGGTGGCATCCTTCCTTTAAAAAAGTTCAGCGAAGCAGCAGAAAAGTCCTGTGTAAGTTGATGCGAAATCACAGGATTTTATCGGCTCAATGGCTTGCGTAGATATGTATCGCTACACGATCCCGCCTTTCTGGATGAGGTGTAAAAGAACGAAAACCCTTTAACGATACCCCGTTATCTTTCAGAGCGCCCTGGATATATTGATAAGAAGGGAGCACATGGCATCGCCATTAAATTAGCTAAAAATGGGGCAACCTGATGTTTATTACAGTCGGTGCTCTTTGGGAGTCTTTTATCTGCCTGGATAACTTATTTTTGGTTAAAAATAATTCTCAATGTTGATGCAATAGCGATGAGACTGCCGACAATCATGAAAATCGCAATAAATCTTCTGTGGTGCGAAACGAGATCCATCATCCCGTTGACCAGACAAATTGTCATGAACCCTATACTTATCCAGCGAATATGATTTTTATCCATCCCGTGCACCTTCACAAACAGGTTAATGTCTCTGCAATATTATCTTAGTGCGATGTATAAATTATCAACATATCCTCAACGCCATAAAGTAATGCGGTAACGTAAGGCGACACATGATCCTGTTACTGAGGCGATAAAACTAACCCGAAACGACACGCCTTAGAATCTTTCCTGCTGGTTTAATTCGTCAGATGCTTGTGGTCAAAACAGATTTGAATACGCCAGCCTGCAAGTATTTCAAGTACTCATCCGATTTTTATCACCACGCATTACTTCCGGACTTTTAGCCACTGTTATCTATCGTGAAAATGCGCTGCTTCACGTAAAAGCCTGCCACTTTCGACTATTCTTTCTCTAACAAATAGCTTAAAGGAGTATTCAGATGCATCAGCGCGGGGTCGTCCTTCATCATGAACACCGGATTGGTTATGTCATCATTCGCGATGAATTCGGCAATCACACTGTCGTAAAACTGCTTACAGGAAACGATATCGAAAGAGGGGATATCATCATTGGGTTCCTGCATGGTGAGGGCGATCAAACCTTTCATAATGAAACCCAGGATGTCTCTCTGGATGTTCAAATTCAGGGGCATGGATTGTCCGAAGAGGCAACAATCCAGATGATTCAAAAAGCCCACTGAGTTACGCGTTATTGCGCGGTGAGAGGCTGATTTGCCCGCAAAACAATTTAGCTGACGGGACAGCGATGCACTTCCTCAGGCAGAGCCGTCACGTCAGCCATGCCGGGTATTAATGATAAGAGATGTAAATAAGAACATCCCACAGATGAGTTAATCTGCGCTAACGGCAGGGCGGATGATCTTTCCCGGTAGATGAGAAAATGAGTCATTGTTATCGCTGTCCCGAATCGCTATTCAGGTGACCAGGAATCTGAATGTGTTAAGGGTAAGAATGCATACAGTCAGTATTAACATATATCCACTCTCCGCCAGTCAGACCTGGCAGCACCACGGAAATTGTGTGAGAGCTTCCAAAAATTAATTAACCGACGCAGATAATCGTTTTTGATAATACGAAGCCTGCTAATGATTATTTAATCTGTGAAAAGTATGTTGTGCTTCAGGAAAAATCAATAAAAGTAAAATCAGAATGCATACTTAATCAAAAGAGAGAGAGGTTAACTGCGATTTACAGGCGTAACTCACTGTTTTCGTTGGTTCGTAATAATGAGGCATCAAAAAATAAAACAACTTTTCCGATTTGCAAAAATAAAAAAGAAAAAGGACAGTTTCGACATCAAAACTGTCCGTGAATACGGTAAAGAATGTTAAATTGTATTTGCTTCACATGTTTACTTTATAACTTTCCTAAGCGAAATTTACCAATGCATTTTTTTCTCGTTATGGATTGAGAAAATTGATGATCGGGTTATTAATGTCGGGCTTTATTGGTTAGGGTTTAACGGGCGCCCTCGCAGGAAAGGGCGCCTGGGCGTAAATCATGAGCCGTATTGATGCTGGTCGTTGTTAATCCGTCCTAACACACGATAGGGCTTACAGTCGGCAAGCCAGGACATAACATCTTCTGGTGGGATGGGGCGTGAAAAATAATAGCCTTGCGCCTCATCACAGCCAAACTCAGTAAGCATTTGCGCGGTCTCATGATCCTCAACCCCTTCGGCCAGCACTACGTAATGGAGTTCTTTAAGCATCATGATGACGTTGCGGGCAATGATGCGACTACCGCTGTCAGTCGTAATCTGGCTTACCAGTGAGCGATCCAGTTTAATTACATCTATGGGAATGCGGCGCAGATAACTGATATTGCTATAACCGGCGCCAAAGTCGTCTAACAGGATCTGGAAGCCAAGCAATTTCAGGCGATCGAGCTCTTCAAGAGCGGCTTCACTCTCCAGGACTTTTTCAGTCTCCAGACACTCAATGCGAATATCTGCCGGATACAAGCCTGCATCCAGTACGTTGCTTTCCAGTTCATCTGCAAAGCCGGGACGAGAAAAATCACTGACTGTCACGTTAATGGAAACCGGCAGGGTAATACCCTGGCTACGCCAGGATATCAGCTGCGCGATGACTTTTTTAATGACCCACTGAGTAATTTTCGACATCAGGCTGGTTTTTTCCGCCAGCGCAACGATAGTTGCGGGAGAAATATTCCCCAGCTGTGGATGTCGCCAGCGCAGCAACGCCTCCACTCCTTCTGTTTTTCCAGAGCGTAACGATACCTTCGGTTGAAAAACCAGGTACAGCTGACTGGTCGATTTAATCGCCTCACTTAAGTCATACAAGAGTTTAAAGTCTTTATTTCTTTTATGATCAAGGATGGGATTAAATTGCAGGGCCGGAATATCCTGGCGGATAGATTCATGCAGGGCGCTGATTGCCTGGCGGACAATTTCATGGGCATCATCTTCCCGGGGCGAGAATTTGACGTAGCCGGTATGAATAGTAAGAGTAATATCAATATTTTGCGCCATTTGCGCCTGCATTCCCGGCAGTGTTTCTGCACGTTTAACAAGCGTCAATGCCTGTTCTAATTCAACCAGTATCGCAAAACGGGCGGGGGCGAAAGAATATAAAAGAACACTATCTTTTAACCGCAGGCGCATACGCAACAGCGGAATAAAGCTGCGCAGCATATTATCCACGGCATGTAATCCAAGATAACGGATAAGCTCGTAGGCGCGAGGCATATCAATACAGTCAAATATCACCAGACCGTAGGTGCCGGGATCTTTTACCAGCGTTTTCTGCTCCATTTCTCGCAGCAAAAACTGACGGTTGGGAAGCCCCGTGAGCGTATCGACGCGGCCAATAGAATATCGCGCTTCGAGGTATGCTGCGGAAAGCTCTGCGATGCGATTAAAATTTTCTATCTGTTGCTGCGTCGGGGTGAAGATACTGGAACTACTGACACATAGCGTGCCAAGAACCATACCTTCTTGCGTCATCATCGGCGCAGAAGCATAAAACAGAATATCGCCGTTTTGCACCAGCGGCTGATGAGAAAAGCGATTATCCAGCCGGGCGTCAGGACAGACAATGGTCTGTCCGCTATCGCGCGAATACTGGCACATCGTTTTTTCAATCGGAACTTTGAAATGCTCCAGCGGTACATTTTTAACATATTTGATATATTGGTAGTCATCATCAAATACGGTAATAAAGCAGCCTTCGACATTCATCACCTCACAGGCAAGGCAGGCATACTCTGTCAGGGCTGCGTCGCGGGTTTTATCCTCTTTACGCAATAATTCCAACGCCGCCAGCCGTTTGCTTTCGCTTTTTTTAAGTCCGGTGAACATTGCGAGCTCCTGCTCAGATAAATGAGGCTGTTAGGTTATGCTCTATCGACAACATCACTGGTCAGGATGACATCTGTTATGACTGTTTAAGGTTAGCCCACCATTTACCACCAGCCGAGTTGAGTACCAGCCACGGCAACAACAGCCACAATGAGCATAATGATTGTTGACTTTCTCACGAACTAGCTCCTGAGCTGGCATCATTTGCCAGCGATACAGATAATAATTAAATAGAAGAAAATAAGACAATTCTCAAGCAAAAAAGCGGACAGAAGCGAATTAATTGAGACGTAAAAATGGCTTCTTGTATTTTCCGTTTTTATCCTGATACATAGCCTGGTCGGCGATGCGCAATGCACTGTCAGCATCAACATTGTCGGGATTAATTTCAACGACACCGATACTGGCGCCAGGGTAAAATATACGTACAGAACCCAGTCGATATTCTCCAGAGAGACATTTATGCAAATTTTGCTTAAGTGAAGATAATCTTTCGGACTGAGTTTGATCGCGTGGCCCGCCAGGGCAGGCAATTAAAAATTCATCGCCGCCGAGACGTCCTACAACGTCATCTTTCTCGCAACCATTAAGAAGACGATGACCAATCTGAATAAGAAATTGATCGCCTGATTCATGGCCAAGTTCATCATTTATTGTCTTAAAGTTGTCGAGGTCAATAAAGGCAATAATTATCTGAATATTAAGGTTTCTGCCAAGCGAAAACAGCGTTGTCAGGTTATCAAAGATAGCCCGACGGTTAGGCAGGCCGGTCAATGGGTCAGTATAAGAATGAGCGATAAGTGCCGCGTTAGCGGCTTGCAGTTGTTCCACAAGCTGGTCTTTTTCGATGGAGCGCGCAATCAATCCGGCGAACAGATGTAAAACTTGTTCGCCGCGGACGCTCAGGGCGCGGGTGCCAGTGCTGGCAGCGCAAAGCGTGCCATACAGCGAGCCATCCGCCAGATGTACAGGTGTGCTTAAATAACTGGTGATACCTAGCGATTGCGCCGCTTCGCAATCTGCCCAATGGGTTGCCACGTCATTGCTAAAGAAACAGCCATCATCAAGCGCACGCTTGCACAGACTGTCGCCCCATGGCAGCGAAAAACCCTCAGGAATATCAAGCTGTTTGCTGTTTCGCGCATACTGGATATGCTGAAAACGGCCGTCGCCGTCGATTTTGGTGAGGTACGTCGATTCCATTTCAGTGACCATCTCCAGCATTTCAAGGAGTTGCCGTACCAGGCTTTCAAGGGATTGATCTTTATAGAGTGTTTCGGAAACTCGGGCCAAAATGAAATCGGACATTACGCTCTTTAACTCCTGTGCACTGCGCGCCGTATGCACCTGATGCTGAAAATTTAGGCCGCCATATTAAAGCATGGCTTAAACAATTCATATATCGGCATCATTAAACGGGCGGTCAGAAGATGACGTAAAAAAAGCCCCGTTGATGAGACGGGGCAAAAACTCATTGATTACGGAATGATGTTCTCTGGTCATGGGTGAGAACCAGCCAAATATATCTGCAAAGAGTGGCGTAAGAATGGAGAAATCATGGAGATGTCCGACGTAACGCATTAAGCTAAATTTATGGCTTATTATTTCAATATGGATAATTTGATGCGTAATGTTTTTTTCTTTCTTATTTGTGCATTAACGGCATGCTCCACGAAACCAGCTACGTCTCGTCCGCCTGTTGTGGGGAAAGCCAATCCGGCAGCGGTGTATTGTCTGCAGACGGGCGGACAACGCGTGCCCGTGCAAAGTCCGCAGGGGGTGCGTACCGAGTGTAAATTGCTTGGCGGTGAAGTCATGGACGAATGGGAACTGTGGCGACGCGATCACCCTCAATCTCGCTCGTGACACGTTACCTGCATCAGGGTAAACTTGGTTAAGAATAATCTTATTTTCCATGATGCATGTGTACGCGAGAGAATTATGTTTCAGTTACGACCGGGTAGCCTGGCGATGGTCATTGGCGCACAAACGCCTGCCGGGCGCTGTAATATCGGTAAATCAGTAGAATTATTTGGGCTTTGCCAGCCTGGTGAGGTGTTTCTGAATCCGGTCAATGGCGTGATGACGCGCATGCCGCAAAATGCGCATCGTGCGTTGTGGCTGGTCACCGGTGATATACGGGCTTTCGACGGGCAACAGGGTTTTGCCTTTGTTCGCGCCGAGCACCTGATGCCACTCGACCCGGACAGTCTGCCCGAACATCATCGCAGGCAGGTTATTTGCTGATTGATAGCGATTCCAGCCATTGTGCCAGCACCAGCGCATGATTTTGCCTGGTGTCTTTGGCGGCATAGAGCAGGGTGAGAACACCGCTTTTACTCTTCGCTTTAAGCGGCAGTCCTGTCTCTCGCTTATCCGCAAGCTCAGCAAGGTAGGCCTCCCGAAACGCGGCAAAATCCAGCACATCAGCGTGAAATGCTTTACGTAATTCGCTCGATGGAGCTAAATCCTTACACCACTCGTCGTAGTTCAGGTCGGTTTTTTTAACGCCGCGCGGCCACAGGCGATCAACCAGAACCCGATAGCCATCCTGCCCGGAGGGCGCATCATAGACGCGTTTACATTGAATCATCTCTGGTTTTTTCTCCATCACCTGTTTGTGCTGGTGAACGTGCCGCCAGCGCGTCAGCACATGCTGCAATGACGCCTTTTTACTGCCGTTATTGCGAGCGTCGCCCCCTGGCAGGCAGGCGCTGACCAGAATTTTACTGCCCATTTTTTCCGCAGCTTCGACACATCTGTCGCCTTAAGCTCCGTTTTCATCGGAATACGGCAAAATGTGCCCTGCCATTTTTAATGTGTTGTGATGTGGGCGAAAGATCGCTAATGTGAGGTTCCTTATGTTATTCGTTAATTGCTCTGACATAGGGACCCCTTCATGACCCATATTCCCGTTAAAGATACCCTGCGAATTGCCCTTGTGGGTGATTACAATCACGACGTTGTCGCGCACCAGGCCATTCCACTGGCGATCGACGATGCCGCCGCCGTTCTTGAGATTACCGCAGATTACGACTGGCTGGCGACCTCTGAGATCAAATGTAGCGATGACCTGGTTGGCTATGATGCAATCTGGGTTGTTCCGGCAAGTCCGTATAAAAATCCTGAGGGGGCCTTTATTGCCATTCAGTATGCGCGGGAAAATGCGATACCGTTTCTCGGCACCTGCGCTGGTTTCCAGCATGCCATTATTGAGTATGCCCGCCACGTAATGGGCGTAAGTGATGCTACTCATCAGGAAACCGACAGCGCCGGGCGGATGGTGATTGTTCCGCTAAGTTGCTCGCTGGTCGAGCAGGTGGCGGACATTGAATTACGCCCGAATACGCTGATCGCCCGCGCTTATGGACAGGAGAAAATCAGCGAAGGCTACCACTGTAACTATGGGATCTCGCCTGATTTTGCAGCCGAGCTGGAGAAAAGCGATATGCGGATAACTGGCTGGGATGAAGAGGGAGAAATTCGCGCAGTCGAACTGACCAACCATCCGTTCTTTGTCGCTACCCTGTTCCAGCACGAGCGTAATGCCCTTGCCGGACGACCTGTACCACTGGTACAGGCGATGTTGAAAGCCGCAAAAGATTGAGGACAGAAAAACAGGCCGCACAGGCCTGTTTTATTATTCAGCCGCCATCTCGCGATCGCGCCCGGCACAGGCGCCAAAGAGCGCCATCAGTACCGACAATATCGCGCAGGCGATAAGCGGGATTTGCCAGGAGCCGCTGGCATCGTGGATTTTCCCCATCAATGGAGGGCCACAGGCCGCCAGCAGATAACCTACAGATTGCGCCATTCCTGACAGGGCAGCGGCCTGATGTGCGGAGCGGGCGCGCAGGCCAATGAAGGTCAGACCGAGGATCATGGTGCCGCCGGATCCAAAACCAAACACCAGCGTCCAGATAACTGCCTGATTCGGCCAGAGCCAGAAACCGGCGGCACTCACCGCGCACAGCAGGGCAAACAGTACGGCCAGCGCACGCTGGTCACGCAGACGGTGCACAATGAGCGGAACCAGAATGCCGGGCGATGCCGTGGCGAGCTGGAGCAGGCCGTGCAAAGAACCTGCACCGGACTCACTATAGCCATGGCTGAGAAGAATGGCCGGTAACCAGCCAATCACTACATAGTAAATCAGCGAGTTAATGCCTAAAAAAAGCGTTACCTGCCAGGCCAGTGGTGAACGCCAGATCCCCCGACTTTGTACCTGCGGGCTGCCTGATAAGTCGGCGGGTTTTGCGAAACGCAACTGCGGTAGCCACAATAGCATTGCCACAAGCGGGAAGACCATGAGCATCAGCAGCGCGCCGTGCCATCCTGCGCCCATCAGCGAGAGTGGAACAACCAGTGCGGAACCAAACGCCGCTGCGGCCCCCATAGTCAGAGAATAGGCGCCGGTCAGTTTAGCGATCTGACCTGCGTAATCGCGTTTAATGATACCTGGTAACAGCACATTCCCCAGTGCGATACCGCAACCAATAATGGCGGTGCCAATAAAAAGCAGTACCGGTGCGGGCAGAGAGCGTATGGCGATACCCGCGCATATCAGCAGCATTGCGGCAAAAAGGCTGCGCTCCATACCCAGATGCCGGGCAATCCCTGCGGCCAGGGGGGAAACAAGTGCAAAGGCCAGCAGCGGCAGGGTGGTGAGCATCCCGGTCTGCGCGGTGGTTAAGCCATAATCGGTGCGAATGGAATCAAGCAGTGGTGCGGCCCCGGTAAAGGTGACGCGCAGGGTAGTGGCAATCATCAGGATCCCCGCAATAAGCAGCACCCCTTGTTTGCCCCGTGAAGAAATCGCAGTGGTCATTGTATTCTCAGGAAAAAAAGCAGAACCACACCATACCCCTTTTTCGCCCTGATGGAATCAAGCTAAAATGACACTTTATCGCTAAATTCGGACAACTTTATGCACGGTCTCGGCCTCGATGGCTTTAACCCTGACAGTCAACAAGAGGCGGCTCTGGCGTTTAGTATCACTGTCGAGGCTGATGAGCAGCGGATCCCACAGCACCGTCACCGCAAAGGACAGTTAATTCTGGCCCTGAGCGGGGCAATTACCAGTGAAGTGGAAAATGCCCGTTGGATGGTGCCACCTCATCACGCCGTGTGGCTGCCGGGTCTGGTTGCCCACAGTAACCTCGCGACGCCGGGGGCGAAGTTGTGCTTTTTGTTTGTTGAACCCGATCGGGTTGAAATGCCGACACAGTGTTGCACGCTAAAAATCTCCCCACTGGTGCGCGAACTGATTCTGACGCTTGCTGCGCGTAACCATCGCGAACGCCAGCAACCGGCAACCCAACGGCTGGTTCAGGTTCTGTTTGATGAACTGCCCCGTCAACCACAAATGCAGCTGCAACTTCCCGTTTCCCCGCACCATAAAATTCGTCAGATGGTCGAAACCATGGAGCAGGCTCCTGCCCGGTGGCAGACGCTGGGGCAATGGGCGCAGGAATTTGCGATGAGTGAACGCAACCTGGCGCGGCTGGTGGTAAAGGAGACGGGACTGAGCTTTCGCCGCTGGCGGCATCAGATGCTGTTGATTCTTTCCCTGCGTTTACTGATAAGCGGCGAGTCGGTACAAAATGTCGCACAGGCGCTGGGTTATGATTCGACCACAGCCTTTATTACCATGTTTAAGAAGGGGTTAGGGCAGACACCGGGGCGTTACCTTGCAACATCCGGGAACATATGATTATTTTCTGCTGTCAATTCCCTTTAGGTTGTATGGTTTATGCGTGTTTTCTCTGTCGGGACATTAATGATAAGTGATTCATATGGCGAAAGTATTTTTAATAACTTTTTTAGATAATAAATGCACTTTTTGATATTTGTCTGATGATTACGGTTATGTGACTTTAGCCCTGAAATTTTACTAATAACAGGGCGTAAGGATTAGCATGGCAACCACATCTTCCAAAAAAATCGGTGCGCTGACCGCACTGGCATTGCTTTCGACTTTCTCATTTGCCGCTCATGCAGACAAACTGGCCGACATTAAAGCCGCAGGCGTAGTGAAAGTCGCAACCTTTGATGCGAACCCGCCGTTTGGCGCCATCGACCCGCAGAGCCACGAAATCGTTGGTTATGATGTTGATTTCGCTAAAGCGCTGGCAAAAAGCCTGGGCGTAAAACTTGAACTGGTCGCCACTAACCCGGCAAACCGTATTCCGCTGTTGCAGTCCGGTAAAGTGGATTTGATTGTTGCAGATATCACCATTACCCCGGAACGTGCGCAGGTTATTGATTTTTCGACCCCCTATTTTGTTACCGGACAGCAATTCCTGGTGCCCGCCAGCGCATCCGATAAACTGGATAGTTACAGCAAAGCGCGTATCGGTGCGGTGAAAGGCACCACCGGCGAGCAGGCGCTGCATCAGCGCTTCCCGCAGGCCCGCGTGCTGGCCTATGACGACATCCCCCTGGCGCTGACCGCGCTGCGTAACGGCAACGTGCAGGCGATCACCCAGGACAGCACCATCCTGGCGGGGCTGCTGGCGGAAGCGCCGGATAAAGCTAAATTTAAAATCCTGCCGGACTTGCTTTCTAAAGAAGAGATTGGCGTGGGCGTGACCAAAGGCGAAACCGCGCTGCTGAAAGCGGTTAACGATGAGCTCGTTAATCTGGAGCAGAGCGGCGAAGCGGCAAAAATCTACGACGTCTGGTTTGGTCCGCAAACCAAGGCCCCGGCTCCACGCAGCTTTAAAATAGAAGCGAAGTAATATGCTGGCAGGTCTCTTTTCTACCTCCGTGGCGCAGGCCCCGGAGGCTTTTCCCGTGCAAAAAGGAACGGTGGAGTTTCGCAAGGCCAGTAAAAGCTATGGCGACCACCGGGTGTTAAACGCTATTGATTTGCAGGTTGCCTCAGGGGAAGTCATTGCCGTCTGCGGGCCTTCCGGCTCTGGCAAATCGACGCTGATCCGACTTATTAATCAACTGGAAACGCTGACCAGCGGCGAGATTCTGGTGGACGGAAAACCGACCAGCCAGCTTAAGGGGCGCGAATTGCGCAATCTGCGCCGTCAGGTCGGTTTCGTGTTCCAGCAATTCAACCTGTATGCGCACCTGAATGCGCTGGAAAATATCACCCTGGCGTTAACCCGTATCCATGGCAAGTCGGCGGCAGAAGCGAAAAAAATCGCCCTGGAACTGCTGGAGCGTGTCGGACTACGCGACAAAGCCAACCATTACCCTGCACAGCTTTCCGGCGGTCAGCAGCAGCGGGTGGCCATCGCCCGCACGCTGGCGGCAGAGCCGCATATCATCCTCTTCGATGAGCCCACGTCAGCACTCGATCCGGAGATGATTGGCGAAGTGTTGCAGGTAATGAAATCGCTTGCTCACAGCGGAATCACCTTGATTGTCGTGACCCACGAGATGCAATTTGCCCGTGAAATTGCAGATCGGGTGATTTTTATCGACGGGGGCGAAATCCTTGAGCAGGCCACACCAGAGGCGTTTTTCACCGCGCCGCAGCATCCGCGCGCCCGGCGCTTCCTGCAAAAAGTGCTCAATCCGCTCCATGCTGACGGCAAGGAGCTGTGATGGGGATTCATCTTGACTGGGCGGGCGTCCTTACCGGCCAACCCGCACAATGGCTCATGTCGGGTTTTCTTACCACCATCTGGGTCACGGTGACAGGGGTTATCCTTGCGACCGCCATGACGGTGTTTCTGCTGGCCCTGCGTCTGGCTGGCGGAAGAGTGGGGCGAGCGGTAGTGGCGGGGTGGGTTTCGCTTTTTCGCAATACGCCATTGCTGGTGCAACTCCTGTTCTGGTATTTCGCCGCATGGAACGTACTGCCCCTGGCGTTTCGTCAATACGTCAATGATGATCACGCCTTTAGCATTCTGCCTGGGGATGTCTGGTGGTTTACCCCGGAATTTCTCTCTTCGGCCTGGGCGTTGGGGTTATTCACCGCAGCGTTTCTGGTCGAAGAGATCCAGGCCGGATTACATGCGGTTCCGCGCGGGCAAATCGAAGCGGCAAAATCGCAGGGGTTTAGCGATCTGGCGCTGTTTCGTTGGGTGCTTCTGCCTCAGGGGCTGGAGAACGCCTGGCAGCCGGTGGTGGGACAATACCTGAACCTGATGAAACTCTCGTCGCTGGCAACAGGTATTGGCTTTGCTGAACTCACCTACCAGACACGGCAAATTGAAAGCTTTAACGCCCATGCGCTGGAAGCCTTTACGGTGGGGAGCGTGCTGTATCTGGCGTTGGGGCTGGTGATGAGTCTGCTTTTTAACCTGCCGCGCGGATGGCGAGCGATGGCCCGCAAGGAGGCGCACCGTGATCGATAATATTACCGTAATTACCGATAACCTCGGCTATTTGCTGTCAGGGCGTGCCGCGCAGGGCGAACCGGGCGGCGTACTGTTGTCGGTGTTGATGACCCTGGGGGCCGCCGTGCTGGCTTTTCCTGGCGGTGTATTGCTCGCCTGTTGTGCGTGGCGTTTTGCAGGCTGGCCGCGCAAGCTGCTCTTTCTGTGGGCAGAGTTGATTCGCGGGATCCCGCTAATTTTTGTCATCTTCTGGCTGTGGTTTTTGCTGCCGTGGCTGACCGGAACCGATTTGCCAGGGGCGGTGACCGTTACCCTGGCGCTGGCGTGGTTTACCTCGGCATCGGTGATGTACTCGACGCTGGCGGCGCTTAACGCGTTACCGAAGGGGCAATATGAGGCGGCGATAAGCAGCGGATTTGCCAGCCTGGACATCCTGCGCCTGGTGCTGCTGCCGCAGGCGTTACGTAATGCCATTCCATCTTATATTGGTTTGCTTATCGCCCTGCTGAAAGACACCTCACTGGCGTTTATCGTCAATGTGCCGGAACTGACCACGGTGGCCGGGCAGGTGAATAACCGGGTGCAGGTTTACCCGGCGGCTCTGTTTATCTTCACCGGGCTGGTCTATTACCTGCTCTGTACTTTCCTGGAGCTTGGGGTGAAATACTGGCAGAGGAGGCATTTACTGCCGACCAATTAACAGCGAAACCAGACCTGCCGCAATAAGTGGCCCTACCGGTACGCCCCGGAACAGGGCCACACCCAATACGGTTCCCACCAGAAGCCCGGCGACCAGAGACGGCTGCGCACTCATCAGCGTCACCCCACGCCCTCCCAGCCAGGAGACAAACACGCCCACCGCAATGGCTATCAATGATTTCCAGTTCAGAAAAGAGCTAATCAGCGTTGATGGCGGCAATGATCCGCTGGCGATGGGCGCCATGACGCCAATGGTCAGAATGACAATGCCGAGGGTTAAACCCTGTTTTTCGACCCACGGAAAGTAAGTATTGAGCGGTGTAATACGAATAATGATCAACACCATAACGGCAACCGCGACGGTAGTGTTGTGGCTAAAGAAGCTCAGCGCCACAAGGCCAATAAGGATAAAAAGCGTTGTATCGAACATGGAGAGTGTTTCGTTCCTTGCCAGTGAAAAAATAAGCCTGCTTACATTACCTTACGCGGATGCGGATTGTTAAGCAGGCTTTTTATAACGAAACACGCGTTTTCAGGCGTTTACATCAAACAGTGGATAAAAGCGCGGTGGTGTTGCTCCCTTCGCGAATAAATACCGGGATCGTCTCCAGCCCCGCGTTAACGGTAATGCGCTGCTGGCCCTGATAACGTTCACCCTGCAGATCCACCCAGCCATGATGGCCAGGCAACCAGACTTCACGTTGGCGTTGCCCCGCGTGCAGAATCGGCGCCACCAGAATGTCCTCGCCAAACAGATACTGGTCTTCCACCTGCCAGCTTTGTGGCTCATCCGGGTAATGCCAGAACAGCGGACGCATCAACGGATCGCCATGCTGGTGGGCATTAGCGAACAGGGCATCCACATAGGGGCGCAGTTTTTCACGTACGGACAACCAGTGCTGCATGATAGCGTAGTTCTCTTCACCGTAGCTCCATAGCTCGTTGGGAGAACCGCTGTTGCATTGCGGGATACCGTTACGGTAGCTTTCCGGGGGCTGGATTTGCGGTTCACGATAGCCGTGCATACGCAGTACCGGGCAAAAGACCGCCCACTGGAACCAGCGGATCAGCAGTTCATGGAAAGACGGATCGTTGACATTCCCGCCCTGGAAACCGCCAATATCTGTTGTCCACCAGGGTATTCCCGCCAGCCCCATATTTAACCCGGCTGCCAGCTGGTTGCGAAATGCATGGAAGGAAGAGTGCACATCGCCGGACCACGCCAGTACGCCAAAACGCTGGCTGCCCGCCCAGGAGCAGCGCACCAGGTTAACGATATCGCGCTCTCCGCAGGCCTGCAGGCCGTCATAAAAGCCCTGGGCGAAATCGCGTGGATACTGATTTCCCACCTCCAGCACCGGCCCGGCATGATAGCGGTAGTTATCAAAATCGTAGGCGCGGTACTCCGGTTCGGCTTCATCAAGCCAGAACAACTTAATGCCCAGATCGTAATAGTTTTTCTTCACCGTCTCCCAGACAAATTCACGGGCCTGGGGATGGGTGGCGTCAAAGAAGGTGGTGTTGCCCATAAAATCGAGATTAACCTGTACGCCGCGATCGCTGGTGACCAGTAAACCTTTGGCTTTCATTACCGGGAAGAACGGGCTGCGTGCCTCAACGGTTGGCCAGACGGAGACCATTAGCTCAATGCCCATTGATTTCAGCTCATCCACCATCGCCTTCGGATCCGGCCAGTCCATAGGATCAAAACACCATGTCCCCTGATTAGGCCAGTGGAAGAAATCAATCACCATCACTGCGACAGGCAGATGGAGACGGTGGTACTCACGGGCGACCTCCAGTACCTCCTGCTGGGTGCGATAGCGTAATTTGCACTGCCAGAGCCCGCTGGTGAATGACGGCGCAGGCGGTGGCGTACCGGTCGCTTTAGCGTACTGACGGGTAAGATGCTGAACACTGTCCGCTGCGGTTATCCAGTAATCCATCTCCTGAGTAACGCGGGCAAGCCAGGTGATCTGGTTTTTTGCGAAGTTCGCTTCGCCAATCGCCGGGTTGTTCCATAACAGGCCATAGCCGAGGCTTGACTGCATAAAAGGGACGCAGGCCTGCGAGTTACGCTGCGCGAGTTCCAGCATACAGCCTTTCAGATCCAGCCATGGCTGTTGATATTGCCCCATGCCGTAAATGCGTTCATCCGGGCGCGATTCAAAACGGACAGTAAGCTGATACTTGCCGCCTGGTAGCGGTTTAAACTCGCGACCATCAAGTTTCAGGGCGCTGATGTATTTATCCTGGCTTTTTTCACTGGCACCGATACCGACGGTAGAGCGTTGTCGCCACATCTCTTCAAGCAGTAATTCGCCGCGTTGATTGTAAAACGCCAGTTGGCCTTTCAGATTAAGCACTGCGGTGATATTACCGTTGCGCAGCGTCAGCTGTTCCGCGCCTGCGGTTATCTGCGGCTCACAGGCCTGTGGCGGCAACAGCGCGTGCAGATTGTCGCTAAATGCCGGGGCGCAGGTGGCACGCACGCGCAGGCTGTGCTCTCCCCAGGCCTCAACGCGCAGGAGCTGACGCTCGAAACGCCATTCAATACTGTCAGTGTGTTGAATAAGTTCACTCATGGGTAAGACATCCTTTTACGAGAGACTGTGACGGGCAAGGTTGATTGATTTCATCGTGTTATCATCGAGCTTGTACCAGCGCAGGGTGGCGAAGGCGGCCAGTGACAGAAGCCCCGGTACGACAGTAAAGAGGGCAACAATGCAGTACATGGCAAGCGACGTCTGCTGTGGGGCGTTGGCGACATAGCCGCTCAGCCCCAGCGTCCAGCCGACAATGGCGCCGCTGATGGCCATGCCGAGTTTCAGGACTGCAAGGAAGGTTGAGAAAATCACGCCATCCATGCGTTTACCCTGCAGCCATTCACCATAGTCGGCGACGTCTGCCATCATGACCCACATTAGCGTGGTAGTGGCCTGGTAGAGAGTCGATACCACGAAGGTCAGCGGCACCAGAACGTAGATCGATTTTGGCGCGAAGAAGAGGGCAATACTCAGTACTCCGGCAAGCACGGCACAGTAACCGAACATTTGTACTTTGCTGAAATTGCGGGTCAGACGTTTTGCCAGCGCGCTACCAGCGGCTTTACCCAGAATATGTGCGCCAAGCATCCACATAAAATAGCTGGCGCTGCCCAAATAATAGGTGACGAAATACATCATTGCGCCAAGGCGAATAACCCCAAAGCCAATATTGGTAATCACCAGCACAGAGACAACGCGCCACTGATCGTTTCGTAACAAGTCGCGTAATTCGCTGAGGTAATTGTTATGGGTGGCAGGTGCTTTAATTCTCTCACGCGTATTGGCAAAGCAGATCCAGAACATGATAACGGCGGTGCTGGCCATTATCGCCATCGCCCAGCGATAGCCGGATAATTTATCCTCACCGCCGAGATATTGCGCCAGCGGCATCATAAAAAATGTCGACATTGCACCGCCAAGGGTGGCTAAAAAGAAACGATACGACTGTAGCGAAATACGATCTTCGTTATTAGGGGTAATGACCGCGCCCATTGAACAATAAGGAATATTGATCGCGGTATACATCAACATCATAAAGGTATAGGTGATCGTCGCGAACACCATTTTACCGGTTAGTGTTAAAGATTCAGGTACGGCATAGGTTAGCAGGCAACTGACCCCAAAAGGTAATGCCAGCCACAACATCCATGGGCGGAATTTCCCCCAGCGTGAATTTGTACGGTCAGCAAGGTAACCCATCGCCGGATCAATAATGGCATCAGCGGTACGGGCCAATAAAAACATTGTGCCAACAAACGCGGCGGGTAAACCAACAACATCGGTGTAATAAAATGTCAGAAATATAATGACATTATCCAGCCCAACATGACTGGCCATATCACCGAGTCCATAACTGATTTTCTCTTTACGGGTGATCGTTAAATTCATTGTATTCACCTGGGTTTGTAAGGTTATTTCAGGGGGCGCTACAGAATAAGGGTGTTGTAATATCGTATTTATAACAATTGCGAGATTTGTCATTGGAATTACGGAAACTGCTTTTCGTGATACCGGTAACAATTTATTGATCAGACAATGAAAAACGATTTTTTTACCTTATCTTTTTAACGTGTTGATAAGCAAACGGCAGGAATCGTTTCAGCGCCGGGAAATTCATCTGAATAACCCAAAACTGTCATCGAATTGTCACCCGGTAACATTATGAATAAGGAAACCGGGCATAAAAAGGCAGGTTACACATGAACGATTTTATGCTGACAGATGGCGTTATCATTGCATCGTCATTTCTCGCCATTATGGTGGTGCTGGTGGTTTCCGTTCTTGCGCTGGAAAAAGCGGGCTGGCCCTGAGCATACGGGCAGGAAGCCCGCATGGCAGTTAATTCTCGCGACGGAACTCAACCAGCTCAGGACGCGCGATACGTAAGTAATCCTGTGTGTTGAGAATGACAGACTTTTCAAGTAGCCCTGCGTTGAAGGCAATCTCTTCGTAGCGGTCAAAAAGAAGGGGATCTGCCACTAATTTTAACGATGGATGAAAACTGAACGGCGGAATAGCGCCGAAGACGCAGGCTGTCAAATCATCCACCTCTACCGGACTCGCCAGCGACGCCTTATTCCCGCCAAAGTATTGCGCAAGCCGGGACAAATCAGCCTGCTGATCGGCCGCAAGGATCGCCAGCACATGCATCTTCACGCCGTTGCCTTTGATTTTACATACCAGTGCTTTAGCCCCCTGACCGAGCGCAGTACCACGAATCTCGCTCACTGCCTCACATTTGCCGGAGGCTTCGTGTTCAACCAGACGATAACGCGCCTGGTGCTGCTCCAGTATTTCAAGCAGATAGTGGTGGATATTTCGACTGGCAATTTCGGACATCGTTCCTCCTTAACGGTGATAAGCACCCGCCAAGAATAGTCCAGCCACGCAGAGATGAAAATAAAAAAGGCCGCCTGTATAAGGCGGCCTGAAGTACAAGCACGACTGTAACGCTTTATGTGTACTGTTAAAAAAACGACGCTCGCAAGGAACGAAGTAAGAATCGAGTTTGTCTGGTGAGTAATATGCCATATTCGCCGCGATGTAAGAGGGCGAATAGCTGCATTTTTGTACCGTAATTTGCCCGTTTGCGGCGAGGAGAAAAAAGCCAGCGCGGGGCGCTGGCTTTCAATATTGCTAACTGCCTGATGTGGCATTCTGCTTATGAAAAAGCTCGCGGAATACCGGGTAGATATCTTCCTGATCGCGGATATGCTGAATGGCGAAGTTATCAAACATGGTCTGCAGATGTTCATATTCGCGCCATAATGTCTGGTGCGCGCGGCGTGTTATCTCGATATAGCTGTAATAACGCACCACTGGCAGAATTTTCTTCGCCAGAATTTCGTGGCATAACGGCGAGTCATCGGCCCAGTTATCGCCATCCGATGCCTGAGCCGCATAAATATTCCACTGTGCCGGGTCATAACGCTCTTTGACCACTTCATCCATCAGTTTCAGCGCACTGGAAACAATCGTACCGCCAGTCTCCTGCGAATAGAAAAATTCATGTTCATCGACCTCTTTCGCCTGAGTGTGATGACGAATATAGACGACCTCTACGTTTTTATAGGTTCTGCTCAGAAACAGATAGAGCAGGATATAAAAGCGTTTAGCCATATCTTTTGTCGCCTGGTCCATTGAACCGGATACGTCCATCAGACAGAACATCACCGCCTGGCTTGATGGCTCCGGGCGTTTTTCATAATTTTTATAGCGTAAATCGAAGGTGTCGATAAAGGGCACACGTTCGATTTTCGCCCGCAGTTCGGCAATTTCCTTGCGCAGACGCTCTTCTTCAAGCAACTGGGCCGGTTCGCTTCTCTCGACAATGTCCAGACTGCTTTCCAGTTCACGAAGCTGACGACGTTTGCCTGCTGTCATCGCGGTACGACGTGCCAGTGAGTTCTGTAGTGAACGCACGACACTGATATTGGCGGGAACACCGTTCGCCGTGTAACCGGCACGGTGGGTCTTAAATTCATTAAGCTGACGCTGTTGGTTCTTTTTCAGATTTGGCAGCGCCAAATCCTCGAACAGAAGATCGAGGTACTCATCTTTCGAAATCTGGAAAACAAATTCATCCTGGCCTTCGCCGTCAGCGCTGGCTTCGCCCTGACCGCTGCCACCACCGCCACCGCCACCCTGAGGGCGTTCGATGCGGTCGTTTTGCACAAAATGATCGTTACCCGGATGCACGCGATGGCGCAGGCCGCCGCGACCCTGATGAAACATCGGTTCGCTGATGTCCTCGTTCGGGATGGAGACGGATTCGCCATTCTCCACGTCGGTGACCGAGCGTTTATTGATGGCCTCGGAGATCGACTGTTTTATTTGCGCTTTATAACGGCGTAAAAATCGCTGGCGGTTAACCGTGCTCTTGTTTTTACCGTTAAGACGCCGGTCTATGAACCAGGTCATAAGTCCCTCCCGTACTGCATTTGCCAACTCTATTCTTCGTACTTTGCGCCGCAGGTTTTGACTGCTTTCATTCACCCGATGCACTGACCCACGTCAGCCTGCCGGGAGTCGCTCGCTTGCCACTTTCCTGCGCCACGAAAAACGAGAATACGCACAGATTGTTCAGGCCCGGTCAGCGCTGCGCTGCCGGGCCATTTTGGCATTATGATGATTTACGTACACGCAGATACCATTCGCACAGCAGGCGAACCTGTTTGCGGGTATATCCTTTCTCCATCATACGATCGACAAAGTCATCGTGTTTTTTCTGCTCGTCGGTTGAGGTTTTGGCGTTAAACGAAATAACAGGCAGTAACTCTTCGGTATTCGAGAACATTTTTTTCTCGATAACCGTGCGCAGTTTTTCGTAGCTGGTCCAGTTCGGGTTACGGCCACTATTGTTAGCACGGGCACGCAGCACGAAGTTGACTATCTCGTTACGGAAATCTTTCGGGTTACTGATCCCGGCCGGTTTTTCAATTTTTTCCAGTTCTGCATTCAGTGATTCACGGTCAAACAGCTGACCGGTATCCGGATCGCGGTACTCCTGATCCTGAATCCAGAAATCTGCGTAGGTGACATAACGATCGAAAATGTTCTGTCCATATTCAGAGTAGGATTCCAGGTAAGCAGTCTGGATCTCTTTGCCAATAAATTCGGCGTATTTCGGGATCAGGTAGCCTTTGAGGAACTCCAGGTAGCGCTCCGCCTGTTCTTGTGGGAACTGTTCGCGCTCAATCTGCTGTTCCAGTACGTAAAACAGATGAACCGGGTTCGCCGCCACTTCCGCATGGTCGAAGTTAAACACGCGGGAGAGGATCTTGAACGCAAAACGTGTCGACAGACCGTTCATCCCTTCATCCACCCCGGCGTAATCACGGTACTCCTGGTAGGACTTCGCTTTCGGGTCCGTATCTTTCAGGCTTTCACCATCGTAGACACGCATTTTTGAGTAGATGCTGGAGTTTTCCGGCTCTTTCAGGCGCGACAAAATCGAGAAGCGGGCCAGCGTTTCCAGCGTACCTGGAGCACAGGGTGCGCTGGTCAGCTCACTGTGGTTAAGCAGTTTTTCGTAAATTTTGATCTCTTCGGAGATCCGCAAGCAATAAGGCACTTTGACGATATAGACGCGGTCAAGGAACGCCTCATTGTTTTTGTTATTACGGAACGTAACCCACTCTGATTCGTTTGAGTGCGCAAGAATGATGCCATTAAAGGGCAGGGCAGAAATCCCCTCGGTCCCGTTGTAGTTACCCTCCTGTGTGGCGGTTAGCAGCGGGTGCAGTACTTTAATGGGCGCTTTGAACATCTCAACGAATTCCATAATGCCCTGGTTAGCACGGCACAGTGCGCCGGAATAGCCATAAGCATCAGGATCGTTCTGGGCGTGGTTTTCCAGTTTACGGATATCCACTTTACCTACCAGTGCAGAGATGTCCTGGTTGTTCTCATCGCCAGGTTCTGTTTTAGCGATGGCGATTTGTTCAAGTACGGATGGCCAGACTTTGACCACGCGGAATTTCGTAATGTCACCGCCGAAATCATGCAGGCGTTTAGCCGCCCATGGCGACATGATGGTGCCGAGGTAGCGACGCGGAACGTTGTATTCCTTTTCCAGAATCTGCGCGTCTTCCTGCGGATTAAACAGGCACAGCGGATGGTCGTTTACCGGGCTACGTTCGCCATTAGCGCTTAGTACGTAGATCGGTACCCGCTGCATTAATGATTTCAGACGTTCGGCGAGCGAAGACTTACCGCCACCGACCGGGCCGAGCAAATAAAGGATCTGTTTCTTCTCTTCCAGGCCCTGGGCGGCGTGTTTGAGATAAGAGACAATTTGCTCGATTGCTTCTTCCATGCCATAGAACTCTTCAAAGGCCGGGTAACGTCCAATAACCCGGTTCGAAAAGAGACGGGAAAGCCGTGGCTCCTGGGCAGTATCCACCATCACTGGCTCACCAATGGCCATCAGTAGCCTTTCTGCCGCGTTAGCGTAGGCACTGCGGTCTTGCCGACAGATGGTAAGAAATTCCTGCAGTGTGAACTCTTCGTCCTTGGCAGCTTCATAGCGCTGGCGGTAGTGATCGAATATATTCATGGCATGCCGTCCTTTCGTTTTTTAGCACAGGTAAAGAGCCGTTCATATGAATAGTAGAGGCTCCCGGAAGCGTTAACTGAACGACGCTAAGAGTCATACAGCAACCCTCATGCCAGGTTGCATGTCATTAACAAAATGCGGGTTCGTTAAATCATCTTCTTAATTTAAGCGTAGATGGCATTTGCAAAACTTGCATGCCGCCTGAAACTAATTTCAATGACATATCAATAACTCATCCATAAATGCTTTCTTTTGTGATAAGCCTTCCACTATCAAATCACAGCGGCTTCATAAAACAGTAAGCCCCCTGTCATATACAGACCACAGGCTATAGGGTTTAGTTTTGTAATGATTAAGTAAAAAAATTTGGGATGACTGTCCTGGACGGTTAAACTTCACTCCGCCGATTATTGACTACAGGAATTAATGGACTGTGATGAAACTCAAACTCCTGGCACTGGGCGTGCTGATCGCTTCTTCTACATTTACTGCCAGTGCCGAAAGCAACTTCTCCCTGGGTGCAGGCGTGGGCGTGGTAGAGTCTCCGTATAAACAGTACGACAATAAAACCTATCCGATTCCGGTTATCACCTATGAAAGCGATGACTTCTGGTTTCGTGGTTTAGGCGGTGGCTATTACCTGTGGAATGATCAGGCCGATCAACTCTCCATCTTTGCCGCCTATTCGCCATGGCACTTTAAGCCGGGTGACAGTGACAATAATCAACTGCGTCAGTTGAATAAACGTAAGTCAACCGCAGTGGCGGGGCTTTCTTATATTCATAACACCGAATATGGTTTTCTGCGCACGTCTCTGGCAGGTGATGTGCTCGATAACAGTAATGGTGTGACATGGGATCTGGCCTGGCTGTATCGCTATACCAATGGTGGACTGACGCTGACGCCGGGTATCGGTGTTGAATGGAACAGCGACAATCAAAACGAGTACTATTATGGTGTATCTCGCGCGGAATCACGTCGCAGCGGCCTTAATAGTTACGATCCGGACAATGGCTGGAGTCCTTACCTTGAACTTACCGCCAGCTATCGTCTGACAGATAACTGGAGCGTTTACGGCACCGGGCGCTTCACCCATCTGTCTGATGAAATCAAAGACAGTCCGATGGTGGATAAATCCTGGTCTGGATTGTTATCCACAGGGGTAACGTATCGTTTTTAATTGTGCTTTTTTATAGTGCAATCCGTGCATCAAAACAGGGCCATTGGCCCTGTTTTGCTTTATGGTGGTGCATTTGACGCAGGAGGATGATATGGCTGAGAAAAATGTAGTCTTCGCGGGCGAAGTGACGCTGCCTGCTATTGGTCAGGGCACCTGGTATATGGGTGAGAATGACCGTAAGCGCAGTAAAGAGGTGGATGCACTACGGGCGGGCATTGATGCAGGTCTCAGGCTCATCGATACGGCGGAAATGTACGCAGACGGTGGGGCGGAAGAGGTCGTTGGTGCGGCACTCCAGGGGGGATTGCGCGACAAAATCTATCTGGTTTCGAAAGTGTATCCGTGGAATGCAGGTGGTGAAAAAGCCATTGCGGCCTGTGAAGCGAGTTTGCGCCGTCTGAAAACCGATTATCTGGATCTTTATCTGCTGCACTGGCGCGGAAATTTCTCGCTGGCCGAAACGGTGGAGGTGATGGAAACTCTCATGGCGCAGGGCAAAATTCGCCGCTGGGGAGTATCGAATCTTGATTATGCCGATATGCAGGAACTCTGGCAGGTGCAGGGGGGCAAAGCCTGTGCGACCGATCAGGTGCTCTATCATCTGGGCTCGCGTGGTATCGAATATGATCTGCTGCCCTGGTGCCAGCAACAACAGATGCCGGTGATGGCTTACTGCCCGCTGGCGCAGGCCGGGCGCCTGCGGGATGGGTTACTGAATAACAGCGCGGTGACCGATATTGCGCATGCCCATAATGCGACGGCGGCGCAAATTTTGCTGGCATGGGTTATCAGTCACAAGGGGGTGATGGCTATTCCAAAGGCAGCCACTGTGGCGCATGCGCAGGAAAATGCCGCTGCGTTGAACATCACCCTGAGCGCAGAGGATCTGATGCGTCTGAATAATGCATTTCCGGCTCCAGGCCGTAAAACACCCCTGGATGTGGTGTAACACGCCGCACGTTGCCCGGGTTACAAATCGTGTAACGATGAAAATTCGGTAGCCCGGGCACGCTACTTACCCGGGCTATCACCATCAGCGTTTAACCACGCGAATCGTCTGCGCCAGACGGGACGGTTTTTCTTCAGTCGTTTTTTGCGGTGCGGTCGCGCAGGCAGACTCTACACAGACAAATGTTTTATAACCATCATCCGGCATATCGGTCATGCTGGCGGAGAGTGCCGGACCCGGGTTCCATGCGACAACGTTAGTATGATGGTGGTGGATCACTTCAATGGTGCGGTTCAGTGCACTGTCATGAATCACGCTGCAGGCTTCCGGGTTCAGATAGACGCGATCGGTACGATCCGGGAACGTCTGTACACCATCAGTTAATGCATCTTCTTGCGCGTTGTTCACTTTATCAATAAAACGATCGCCCAGGCCGCTGACTTTCACCGCATGGATATCGCCAACGTTGAAATAGGTATGCAGTGCTGAGGTGGTTTCGAAATCTCCGTGCGCTTCCAGTTCAATTTCACACGTTTTACCCAATTTATAGCGAGCGAACAGCGTGAAATCATGCGGCCAGTATTTACGGGATGCTTCGCTGCTGTGCAGCTCAAATGTCAGCACAACGCCATTGTCGTCTTCATTATGCGCTTTCAGTGTCCATGGCAGGTTACGGGCGAAACCGTGAGCAGGCAGACCCTGCTGTGCTGCGGGACCAAACCATGGCCAGCAGATCGGTACGCCGCCGCGCAGCGCCACGCCGTTTTTGAACGGAGTATTGCCGCTCAGCCACAGCGCTTCGTCTTCACCCTGGGGTTTCCAGGAGAGCAGATGTGCCCCCTGTAAAGCAAAAGAGGCTTTCACTTGTGGATGATCGATAACGATAACCTCCAGTTCGTCCATCAGGCGGCGAGAGAGGGCGGAGGTAATTTGTTCAACAACCGGGAGAGCAAAAATTTTGTTTATCATGGTGCAATCCTTCGTTTAGCGAAACACAAAATCATGAAAGCTGCATCAGGACGGCAAGCCTGTCTTGAGCCGGGAGCACAGAAGTTTCTGTGGCCAGTATCCGTGAGCAGCGCCAGTGAGGAAGCAACTTTCAGGATGACGCGAAACATAAAAAAAGGCGACCGAAGTCGCCTTTATAGATCAATTACTCATCCCAACTTATTTGGAGATGTGAGCGATCAGGTCCAGAACTTTGTTAGAGTAGCCGGTTTCGTTGTCGTACCAGGATACCAGTTTCACGAAGTTGTCGTTCAGTGCGATACCAGCTTTAGCATCGAACACGGAAGTGCAAACTTCGCCGTTGAAATCGGTAGATACAACGTCATCTTCGGTGTAACCCAGAACGCCTTTCATTGCGCCTTCAGAAGCCGCTTTGATTGCTTTCTTGATTTCTTCGTAGGACGCTGCTTTTTCCAGACGAACGGTCAGGTCAACAACAGATACGTTCGGAGTCGGAACGCGGAACGCCATACCAGTCAGTTTGCCATTCAGTTCTGGCAGTACTTTACCTACAGCTTTAGCTGCACCGGTAGAGGACGGGATGATGTTCTGTGCTGCGCCACGGCCGCCGCGCCAGTCTTTATGAGACGGGCCATCAACGGTTTTCTGAGTAGCGGTAGTTGCGTGAACAGTAGTCATCAGACCTTCGATGATGCCGAAGTTGTCGTTGATAACTTTTGCCAGCGGTGCCAGGCAGTTGGTGGTGCAGGATGCGTTAGAAACGATGTCCTGGCCAGCATAAGTTTCGAAGTTAGCGCCACGAACGAACATCGGGGTGTTGTCTTTGGAAGGACCAGTCAGAACAACTTTTTTCGCACCCGCGGTGATGTGTTTACGAGCGGTTTCGTCGGTCAGGAAGATACCGGTAGCTTCTGCTACAACGTCAACACCGATTTCGTTCCATTTCAGGTTAGCCGGATCTTTTTCAGCAGTAACACGGATGGTTTTGCCGTTAACAACCAGATGGCCGTCTTTGACTTCTACGGTACCGTTGAAACGGCCGTGAGTAGAGTCATATTTCAGCATGTAAGCCATGTATTCTGCGTCTAACAGATCGTTGATACCAACGATTTCGATGTCAGAACGTTCCTGAGCAGCACGGAAAACAATGCGACCGATACGGCCAAAACCGTTGATACCTACTTTGATAGTCATATATTCCACCAGCTATTTGTTAGTGAATAAAAGGTTGGCTGTAAAATTACAAAAACCTTACGCAGCGTCAAGCGGAATCGTGTCAATCATTGCGACAAATCAATCCTCCGCATAACCTTTGCTCGACTGACTCGTCTCACTCTTCCTATGAGCATGCTCCCCTTATGGGGACGCCGCCCCGAATTTTAAAGGTCATGCAGGATAAAAATGTGAGAGTGATCACAATTAACCGCCCGGGAATTCGCAGCAAGTAAGTTTAGATCAAAAGTTATCACTTCATTGTTAATGTTTTGTTAGAATCGAAGTGAGGTTGTACGAATTCTTACCGCGAGATGTGAGCATATGACGACGAAATCATCCCAGGATGACCTGAAAAAAAATCTGACAGAGATGCAGTTCTACGTGACACAGGATCACGGTACCGAACCGCCTTTTACAGGCCGTCTTTTACACAACAAGCGTGAAGGCGTTTATCACTGTCTGGTATGCGACGCTCCTCTGTTTCATTCGCAGACCAAATATGATTCAGGGTGCGGCTGGCCGAGTTTTTTCGAGCCGGTAAGCGAAGAGTCCATTCGTTATTTAAACGATTACTCACACGGCATGCAGCGCGTTGAAATTCGTTGCGGTAATTGTGACGCGCATCTGGGACATGTTTTCCCTGATGGCCCACAACCGACCGGTGAACGTTACTGCGTGAATTCCGCCTCTTTGAGTTTTACCGACGATGAAAACGGTGATCGGACTCAGGGCTGAGGAATCGATTCAGCTATTATTCCACTGGAGTTAATTTAGCATGGATTTCGAACAAGTCATTAACAGCATGACACCGGACATCTACCAGCGTCTGGTTACCGCTGTTGAACTGGGCAAGTGGCCCGACGGTGTTGCCCTGACGGCGGAACAAAAAGAGAACAGTCTGCAACTGGTCATGTTATGGCAGGCACGCCATAACACCGACGCGCAACACATGACCATTGATACGCAGGGTCAGATGGTGATGAAGAGCAAGCAGCAACTGAAAGAAGACTTTGGTATTGCGCCGAAGTCGATTGCGACGCTGAAAGTTCAGTAAGTGCAGTGATTCGCAAGCCCCCGGCCACGATTGTTCGCACGATAGCCGGGGTTAAGTCGAAAAGCTGGAAAAGCATTACCGCTGCGTTTCCTGCCAGTCAGCCAGCGTATAGAGTGTTGCGCCTGCGGCAGCCATTTCCATAAAAGCGTGGGCGCTGTCCTGCGCACTGATATTCACTCCGCGACAGCCATCAGTAATGACGTTGACGCGATAGCCGAGTTTCAGCGCATCCAGCACGGTAAATTTCACGCAATAATCGGTGGCGAGCCCCATGATGGTTAGCTCAGCAATGTCATGCTGACGCAACCAGTCATCGAGTTCGGTTTTCTGCCGATGCCCGTTATCAAAAAAAGCGCTGTAGCTATCGATAGCCGGATTTTGCCCTTTGTGAAACACGGCATCGATTGCTGAGGTTTTCAACAGGGGATGCAATGCCGCCCCTTCACTATGCTGTACGCAATGATCCGGCCAGAAGGTTTGCGCCAGGCCATCAAGCACACCTTGCGAAAAGGGCTCAACCTGATGCTGACTGGCGAAACTGCCGTGGTTAGCCGGATGCCAGTCCTGCGTCGCCAGCACCGGCCCACCGCGCGCCTGGCACCAGTCAATCAGCATATTCGCCACATCTACCGTACTGTCGCCTTCCGCCACAGCCAGGGCACCACCTGCACAGAAATCATTTTGCAGGTCGACCAGCAGCAAAGCGCGTTGTTTCATCGGGTTTTCCTTATTCGTCAGCGGTTAGCTCGCCGCGCAGGTTCTGCGTCATGGCGCTGCGAATCGCCGCGGCGTCCAGATCCTGGCTCAACAGATAATGCAGTTTAGTCAGCGTAGCCTCTACCGTCATATCCGCACCGCCAATCACGCCTGCGTGTGCCAGTGCATTACCGGTGGCGTAACCACCCATATTGACCTTGCCCGACATACACTGCGTCAGGTTAACCACGACAATGCCGCGTGCACTGGCTTCCTCTAACTCTTTGAGAAACTCACCGTTTTGTGGCGCATTGCCAACACCGTATGAGCGCAGGATCAGCGCTTTTACGGGCTGGCGCAGGAAATTTCTTACCACGTCTGCCGAGATGCCAGGATAAATCGTCACTACACCGATCGGCTGCGGGGTGATCGGGTGGACAACCAGCTCACCGTTACCGTGCGGCGCGGGCGGCGTATTGAGGCGACGAATATGAATTCCCGCTTCCAGTAGCGGCGACAGATTCGGCGAGGCAAAGGCGTCAAAACCGTCAGCATGCGCTTTAGTTGTGCGGTTACCGCGATAGAGGCGGTTGTTAAAAAACAACGTCACTTCGTTAATCGGGAAGTTAGCCGCTACGTACAGCGAATTGAGCAAGTTGATCTGCCCGTCGGAACGAAGCTCAGCCAGCGGAATTTGTGAGCCAGTCACGATAACCGGTTTACTCAGGTTTTCCAGCATAAACGACAGTGCAGAGGCGGTGTATGCCATGGTGTCGGTGCCGTGCAGGATGACAAAACCATCGTAATCGTTGTAATGGGCTTTGATATCGTCAGCGATATGCTGCCAGTCTTCAGGCGTCATATCGGAGGAGTCCATCAACGGATCATATTCGTGGATGGTGAAGTCAGGCATTTCCGGGCGATGGAATTCAGGCATTAACGCCAGTTGACGTTGCAGATGTCCTGAGACGGGGACATAGCCATGTTCGGAACGTTGCATACCAATGGTACCGCCAGTGTAGGCAACATAAATCGATTTCTTTTGCATGATAGAAAATGTGTTGTCACAGAGTGGGGGGAGTATATACGCAGTGAATGAATGATGCAGCGAAAGCGCAAAGAAAAGGCGGAGCCAGCGTGATGCTGATCTCCGCCTGAATACAAAACGTCCAGTTCGTTAGCGAATGTTGGCGCAGGTCAGGCAAAATGCGTAACGATTTTGTGGATCGTTAAACGCTGCCAGTTTATCTGTTTCAGCTTTGACCTGAACCGCCGCATTAGCCAGCGGCGCGGGTAGATAAGCCTGTAATGCCTGCGGCAACATCGCGCGTACGGAACCTGACATGCTGTCCATGACGCGATCGAAAAATGACGGTTCATCCTGATACCAGTCCACATGCCACTGTTTGAGTTTCGCCAGCTCAGCCGCTTTGCTCAGCGCATCGTCGAAATCACCCAGCCCGTCGACCAGCCCGTTGGCTTTTGCGTCCTGACCGGTCCAGACGTGACCTTGTGCGATTTTATCAATCTGCTCCGGCGTGCTGTTACGCGACTGTGCAACCAGCGTAATAAAGCGCTTGTAGCCGTTCTCGATGCTGAGTTGCATCATCTGCTGAACTTCCGGAGGCAGTGCTTTGGTCATGCTGACATCCGCCAGCGGCGACGTTGCCACGCCGTCGGTATGCACGCCAATACTGTCCAGACTGTTCTCCAGCGTATTGATGACGCCGAAAATACCAATCGACCCGGTCAGTGTGCTGGCATTCGCCACGATGTAGTTCGCTGGCGTTGAGATCCAGTAACCGCCGGATGCCGCCATACCGCCCATGGATACCACGACTGGTTTGCCTGCCGCGCGGGCGGCGGCCAGTTCAGAGCGAATCACTTCCGAGGCGCTTACGCTGCCGCCGGGACTGTTAACGCGCAGAACAATGGCTTTCACTTTAGGATCAAGACGCGCATCGCGGATCTGCGAAGCGGTGGTATCGCCACCCACGTTCCCCGGGGTTTCATCACCATCCATGATCGCGCCGTTCGCAAAGACCACGGCTACGGCGTCGCCAATATCGCTCGGTTTTTTCAGCTGATAATCGTAATAGCTGATGGCGCGGAAATTTTTCTCTTTGTCATCCCAGCCAAACTGTTTGGTAAGTGCTTTTTCCGCATCGGCGCTTGAGCCCAGCTCATCCACCAGTTTGTTATCCAGCGCGTATTTCGCCGTATCGCCATCGACCTTACGCAGCCCGTCCAGTACGCCTTGCGCACCAGGGAATATCTGTTGCGCGGTAACCTGACGGTTTGCGGCAATGGTGTTGAGATAATTCTGCCAGAGTTCGCCCACCCAGCGGCTATCCGCATCGCGCGCGGCCGGAGACATATCGTCGCGGATGAAAGGTTCAACGGCGGATTTATAAGTACCTACGCGGAACACATGGGTGCTGACTTTCAGCTTGTCGAGGAGGGATTTGTAATACAAGCCGTTGGTCGCGAAGCCATGCAGATCTACCACCCCTTGCGGCGAGAGCCAAATCTTATTGGCAAAGCTTGCGAGGTAATACTGCCCCTGGCTGTAGTTATCACCTACTGCATAGACCGGCTTACCGCTGTCGCGGAACTCGCGCAGTGCTTTACCGATATACTGCATAGAAGGCTGGTCAGCCCCGGCAAAGTTTTTCAAATCCAGCACGATCCCGGTGATATTCCGGTCTGATTGCGCCTGACGAATGGTGTCGACGATATCGAAAAGCGAGTTTTCCTGCAGGCGGTCGGAGCTTGCGCCAAAGAACTGGCGGCCCAGCGCGCCGAGTCGGTTGCTGGCGGAGGGTTTATCCACGACCACGCCGGTAATATCCATCAATAACGCACCCCGGCTGGCATGTTCTGCTTTGCTGTCGCTAAACTGCATCCACAGGCCAACGCCGACCAGTACCAATAAAATAAAGAACAAATTGAGCACCAGATTGCGGATGAAATTCAGCAATCGCCATGTCCACTTAAAAAAAACGGCAATAAAACGCCAAAGGGTTCGCATGTATTCTCCCTGGTTAGTAACGTTTGCCACTGCCCTGCGCGGCAAGTGTGGTTATCCTAATTAGCCTGGCTCCTGTTGTCAGCAGGAATCGCTGCCGGCGCTGTAACAAAATCTACGCACGTGTTAATTTTAGGAACAAATTTCAATACAGGAGTTTAACTAATGGATGCACTTGAACTGCTCGTCAACCGCCGTAGCGCTTCCCGGTTGGCTGAACCGGCACCGACAGGCGAACAACTGGACAATATTATTCGCGCGGGGATGCGTGCGCCGGACCACGGCACGCTACAGCCGTGGCAATTTTTCATTATTGAAGGTGAGGGCCTTTCCCGCTTTGGCAGGGTGCTTGAGCAGGGCGCTCGCAGCGCCGGGCTGGACGAAAAAGCGGTAGAAAAAGCACGCACATCGCCATCGCGTGCGCCGATGATTATCGCCGTGGTGGCGAAATGTGAAGAGAGCCCGAAAGTGCCGCAGTGGGAGCAACTGCTCTCGGCAGGCTGCGCCGTGATGGCGATGCAGATGGCGGCCCTGGCTCAGGGCTTCAATGGGATCTGGCGCACCGGTCCATTGACTGACAGTCCGGTTGTGCGCGACGCACTGGACTGCCGCGTGCAGGATAAGGTAGTAGGTTTCTTATACCTTGGCACTCCGCAACTAAAAGCCTCCACGACTATTAGCACGCCGGATACCGAGCCTTTCGTTCGTTATTTCTGATACTGACTGGTAAAGCTGTCTGGATTGTGAGCGAGTCGCCACAATTCGGACAGTCACGCTTATCATGCAACGTTTTGGATGTAGCCATAGCCGGATTGTCCTGGCAAGCGTTGTCGGTCTAAAGAACTACATCCTGAATATTCAGGGTCGGGACAGGAAGCCATTAACAGCCAGTCCATTCCTGACGGCAAAGATGCCGCTTATCAACAGATGATGTGAACGCCATCAGTCAGACATTGCTATGTTAATGGCATCAGTCTGGCCGGGCGCGCCTGGCGTGGAGCTGCGTCTAATCCAGCCGGGCACGCCAGTGCAGAACGATTGATTTAAAGTTTTAACGGTCGCTTTCGCGAAGTATGCCTGGCGGCTGGATTATAACGAGTGTCTGTCATATTCAGCACTGAATTATCAGGCGCCATCATAGTGTGCGGCACGGTGGTGAAATGGAAAATCAGGCAACAACAGTTATTACTCACTGACAGTTGTCTCGAATAGCGGAGGCAGGTCAGAAGATTTAATTAATGATGCTGATAATTTGATTCGGCCTGCTCTGACGGAGGGTTTTGAAATACAGTAACTATATAGAAATTTGCCATGTGAATTCTGGTGAATGAAGAAGGAGATTAAGCATAAGATTTGTCGTAACGCTCCCACCAATGCCTCTTTTCTGCTCTAAGCATGACAAAACACTTCACAGCATGCGTAACCCCGCATACCACGCCCGTTGCATCAATTTCATGAAGAAAATTAAGTCTGCTTTGTACACAGTTTTGATAAGTAGCACATTTTGTTGAGCTCCTGGATAATCCAGGAAAATCAAGCAAGTAGTGTTTTTCTGAAATACTGGCATTTCGAATGAAACCTGAACTAAAATTCTTATAACCACATGAAAAATATAAACATTTATAAATAAAATGATATTGATTAACTTAAAAGCAATTTCTCTATGAAATATTTTCATTTGTGAACGATCGCACGCAAAGCTAACCTTATATCTATTATAGAAACAGTGTTAATTATCGATGTGAAAAAAGACTGATTGCTTAATAAAACCATTGCAAGTTAACCCTGGAAAATATTTAGGGTGGGCTGGTCATTACCCCTCTATTTAATTTGAAACTCATAGATTAGGTATTTAAATGAAACGTACAATTCTTTCTTTAATCATTTTTTCTTCAATATCTACTGCTCATGCAATGACTATTGATCAGGCTAATAGAAATGTTGCTATCGCTGAGGCTGAGGTCTCGCAGGCACAGGCGCATTACAATTCATCGGCATATCAGAAAGGCGCTGGTGTAGCGGGTTCGGTAGAAGAGCATGATCTTAATAATGCCTCTCAGCGTCGTGCTCAGGCTTATGCCGATCAGCGTGCTGCTGTACAGCAACATGAATCTGAAATGGAAGCTGCAACTAAAGCGGATATTCAGAAAGAAATTGATGATCGTCGTGCTGAGGCTCGCATGAATGCTCCATCAGCAACTGCTACGCCATCCATTGATCGTAGTCAACACCTTGATAATCCTAACAATGCATGGTCAATGACTCCTGGGATCACGAAAGAGTCAAACCCGGCAGGCAACCCGACTCACCAGATTGCACCCGCTACGCATCTGGATGGTACTCATCAGGCTATTCCTCACGCTACAGCCACTGCTACCCCCAGTGTCGACCGTAGCGTTCATTTAGATGCGCCCAATCATGCTATCGAAGCTGTTACTGCTCAGAATAA
>NZ_JBCIVJ010000023.1:0-51882 GCF_039409775.1 Phytobacter palmae
GGTCCAGCGACCAAAGAAGGTGGCCTCTGCGCAAGCGCCTGACGGTTGGGTAATGAGCCGCCGTCAGTGAGGCCTGAATACGAAAAAAGGCCCGCCGAAGCGAGCCTTAAATTTGGTGGTTATTCGTTTCAGACGCACGAACCCATAATTAGAAGCATACTAGACAACTTCGGACAAAATCAAGCCCTACGTTTCGAAAATGCTAAATATGCTCGCTATCGTGTGACACGTTCAAATTCTCGCGCTGCATTGTTCTCGCCCGCGTTGCACACATCCACCAGCGCTTCATAGAATGGCTTCCAGTTCCTTGTCCACGTTCTGACATGGAGGTCAGGCACGAATTTGAGGATTGCTTTGTGAGCCACTGTGGACGGCGTGACCGTAAAACCATTACCACTACAACGCTCACAGACCTTGAATACCGGCGAGCCCTTTTCTTTTGTCGCCTTGCGGTCGAGCACCTCGCCTTTTCCGCCACAGCGGCAGCGTGCGCTTAACTGGCCCTTGCCGTCGCAAGCCTCACATTTGGCCGGGACAATCTCCGTTACCTCTGTCCATTGCTCCCAGTCTGACGGATGAACAGCGCGGGAGCGACTGGCCCAGTACGGTGCTTTTCCCCACGGGTAGGATACTTTACGCGTGACCTGCGTCACGGTGGTTTTCCCTGTGCCGTTGCAACGGAGGCAGGTTGCTGTGCTGGCCGCCGAGCGTGAGTATTCTGCGAAAGCAAATTGCGCGAGCAGCATCATACAGTTTCCGAATTGCCCACCAGCAGCTTTACGAACGTTCTTCGGCGCGACCTCCATTGCGTATCGTGCCAGCGCCTGAACCGCCAGTTGCTCATCAGACCTGCTGACCCCAGCTTTTCCGAGGAATGCTGCCAGGCCGAACCGTGCGCGGCTGCTGGTGGCTCCAAACGCATACATGATATCAGTGCCGTTAAGTCGGTCGGGTGAGGTGCTCTTCGTATCATCATTGATGAGCATTCCCTGGGGGCTGAAATGTTTGAGACCTGATTCCATCTTCATTGCGCATTCTCCCACTTCTGACCGCTATAACGTTTAGGCTGTGTTTTTTGTTGTGGTGTGCACCGGCGGCGGGCCTCATCCTGGTCGACTGGCAGGAAGTGTCCGTTAAAGAAACGGCGATATACCGTGCCGAGCGCACCGTTGCGTTGTTTTGTGACATTGATTTCGGCGATACCTTTCGCCATTGACTCCGGGTTGCCGGCAGTCGGGATATCACATCCATCACTTCGGGATCCGCACCACGCAGGAGTATTGCGCCAATCACCGCCCCTTCTAGATCGGTGTTTTTCCACACAGGCGTCATTCGGTCACTCCATTGCCGCGATAGCTTTCCCAGTTAAACACCTGGCGGTTTCGCCCGCCGTCAGTGACGCGATCGACGATGCGCTCACCAATCGCATCTTTCAGTTGGTCAAATGTCAGGTTACTGATCAGGATGGTAGGCAAAATACTCTCGTAGCGGGCATTGATAACCTCCTGCAGGATGGCTGATTCGGCCAGGCTGCCAAACTGCACACCCACCTCGTCGATAATCAGCAGATCCAGTGAAATGAAGTGGTCCAGTACGTCATCCTCGGTGTGGTCGGAATTATTGCGCCAGGTGTTTTTTACGGCACGGGTCAGGCGCATAACGTCGGTGATTTCCACCCGCGCAAGATGGTTACGAATGATGGTTTTCGCCAGAGAAACGGCGAGGTGGTTTTTGCCTGTCCCGCATTTTCCCAGCATCACCAGTCCGGTTCCTGCAGCAAGGCGGTCTGGCCAGCTTTCGGCATAACGCTGACAGGCTGAAAGGTTTTTGGCTGCGCCCGGGGTTACGGGCTGATAAGTGGCGAATTCGCAATGTTCAAAGCGGCGGGCAATCCCGGCTTCGCTCAGCAGGTCAGACACGCGCAGCGAACGCAGCTTCTCGTCGACCTGAGCGATCTCATCGCGAATACAGGCGGGGCAACGTGAGACCTTGAAGTTTTCGTTGCCACGAAGGTCTTTGCCGATCAGCGTGAACTGCCCGAAATCGCCATGTCCGGCATTCGCAGTGCATTCAATGGTCCTGATTTCGCCACTGTGCCAGTGACCAAACTGCCAGGGTTTTTTATGCTCAACAGCAAATGACAGTTCTTCGTTGAGGTTTTCCTGCTGCGCTTTCAGCGCCTCGCGCTCTGAGCGCTGATTAAGATCCAACATGTTAATCACTCCGTTATCACCAGTTGCAGTCCGACTCGCCATAATCCTGCTCACTAAAACCCGATACCGGGAGTACGTTTCGTCGCCCACCTCCGGGAGCGGATGGTGCCTGCCAGGGTTCGTCAAAGTGTCGGTCAGGGCCGAAGAACGTCGCGGCCTGCTTGACGAACTGAGTCCCGGTGCTACCTGTCGTACGGGCATAGGCTGCGTATCGCTTCACGCCTGCCAGCATGGTTTCAGGTTTAACTCCGTCTTTCAGGCGCGCTTTCCATGCCTTGAAGGCGGCGGCTTTGGAATTACCACCAGCGCGTTTTGGGTATACCTGCCACGCTGTTTCAAACTCAGGTGAATAATCCTGTTTTGCAGGACAAGCCGGTGCAGAGGCGTCAGCCGATGCGCCAATAGATTTAGGTTCTATGACTGGTTCTTTGACTGGTTCAAAAGAGTGACTGATTCTGGGTGCATCTCCTGCACCACCCCCTGGTGAATCTCCTGCACCATGTGGTGAAACTGCTGCACCAGGTAGTGAACTATTTGCACTCCCTGGTGAATCTCCTGCACCAGTAAAATTAATGACATAAAGATTGCTGGAATTACCCTTCACGCCAGAGCGATATTCCTTGCTAAGCAGCCCCATTTCACACAGGGCGTCAATATGGCTGATGACTGAGCGGCGGCTGATTTCGCACTGCTCTGCAATGTGATTGAAACTTGGCCAGCACTCGCCCAAATCGCTCGCATTATCCGCCAGTTTCAGCAGAACGAGCTTGCGTAGTGGATTGCCAACTTTAATCTTCATGGCCTTAACCATCAGATCCATGCTCATGACTTAGCCTTTTGGTCATTGGTGCCATACAGAAGCCATTTTGCTGAACATTCAAGAGCTTCTGCAATTTCAATAATGTTTCGAGGGCGGCTTGATGATCCTGATTCAATGCGTTGAATGGTCTGCTGCTTGACACCCGACAACAAACCCAGCTGGTGCTGCGTCAAACCCTTTTCAACCCGTAATTGCTTTAATCGAGCAGAAATGGACATTAATCACTCCGATAGTTAAAAACAACATTTATGGTATTTAAATACTCCATTTGTTGTTTGTCAAATACAATAATTGTTGTAAGCTGTTAGCAATTGAATGGGGTAATGCAAAATGAATCTTTCAGACAGAGTGAAACAACGGCGTTTAGATTTAGGAATGACCCAGACGGAGCTTGCTGAAAAAGTTGGCACCACACAGCAGGGGATTGTTTCCATTGAAAGTGGACGCACAAAGCGCCCTCGTAATCTACTGGAACTATCGAAGGCCCTTCAAACAGATCCAAACTGGCTCATCAACGGTGGCTCTTTTCAGACCTTAGAGGAAGTGAGCACCAAGCGGGTGCCATTGATAAGCTATGTCCAGGCTGGCGCTTTGGCACATAAAAACCCTATTGAAGCATTTGATGGTAGCTTTGAATATGTAATGACTGATATGGATTGGTCTCAGTTCACTTTTGCCCTCAGGATTGAAGGTGATTCGATGGAACCTGATTTCAAGCAGGGGGATGTGATTATTGTAGACCCAGAGATAGAGCCAGCCCCAGGTGAGTTTGTGGTTGCAAAGAATGGTGAGCATGAAGCAACTTTTAAAAAATACAGACCTACGGGCATAGGCTTGCATGGTGTAAATACCTTTGAGCTCATCCCCCTAAATCCTGATTACCCAGTCCTTCGTTCGCAAGATATCCCATTGGCGATTATTGGCACGATGGTCGAACATCGAATTTACCGCCGCAAAAGGTAGTAAGGTTAAACATTAACCACCCCGCCGCGGCGGGGTTTTTTATTCCCAAAAAACAGTATTCGTGGTATTTTAATATCGTTTAAAAACAAACAATTAATGTTATAGGCAAATAAAATACAACAAATGTGGTTTACATAATACAACGTAATGTGTACTCTCATTTCATCGGCAAACAGCGGAGCCAATGAAATGAGTATTATACCAATTGAACAGTTTGAAGAAGTTTCAATCAGGGTAGCCCCTGGTGAATATGTTACGTTTCCGGTGATCGATAATAAAGGGCTCTTCATGAATCACAAGCGTTGCAAAAGTGACGGTGGTTATCTGTTAGAGACTGTTATTTTAGATGAGGTTGAGTATTACGGTATTTATAAATGTGATCGCGGTATTGCATTCCTCACTGCTGCAATTTCATCTAAGGAATCCATCTCTAAATCCGTCGCCATGATTGTTTTAAAAAGCTTCCCTTATCTGCTTGCCGACCTAAAAGAAAATTTGAGAGATATTTTTCCAGAGTTAAAAGTTAGTTTTCATACTGATCTTGCTGATCCTTACAAAAGTACCGTTTACGTATCTATTGAAAATGAATTTATTCGCTTCTGCAATATAAATAACCCTCAAAAGTTAAACGAGATGGAATTGCATATCTTAAGTGTTATTCCCGGACTGTCAGATAAGATACAAAAAACTTACAAATAAATATTCCCAGACGTTAATTACACCTCACTAGGTGGGGATTCCTGCAACATGAGGAAAAGAAAATGCAAAATTCACTTTCTGTGATTAAGCAACCAATTATTAAACCGGAATTGCTCTTTGGCTCCAGTCCGGTGCATGACTACGGCAACATGGTTATGACCTGCCAAATGAATGGAGACTCCATGCAGCCTACGATTGAGCCTGGTGAGGTCGTCGCGTTTGTTGATTGCGGCGGAAAAATTAAGCTAGACGGCATATATGTATTTACCCGCTTAGTTTTTGGTCGTGAGGTCGTTTTTATTAAAAGGATAGCTGTACTTCCTGATAATGAATTAATGATTCTTTCGGACCATAAAGCATACCAGACATATACGCTTGACGAAGACGAGCAAGCTGACATGAAGGTCTACGGTCGCGTTGTTGCTTCCCTTGCTGTGAGGCGTTATGTATGAAAAACAAACATGCATTCATAACCGCAAATTTATTAGCTTCCGCAGGATACTGGCACTTAGCAATTCTTCATTTAAAAAAAGCATACGGGCGATAATCATGGCTAAAGAAATTGATGTTCAGCAGGCGGAATTAGAAAGCTTTCAACTATACGCGTTGCTCAAGGCTGTTGCTTTTTCTTCGGACGAACTGGAACCATCAGAGACAAAAGCTTTATTTGAGTTGGCTTATTCTCTATCAGTGCCTGTTAGTTGCTTTATGCAAGGTCTTGAGCAGGAGATTTGCAATGATGGAAAATAAAAACGTCCTTATCGAAAAATACCGCAACCGAATTAAGAATGCCGCGCTAGCCTGGATGAAAAAGAAAACTGGTGGGAATTTATTAATCATCAATCTCCCCGCTGAAAAAATCGTGACGGTCGAAATCACAGAGCAATATATGGATTTACTACTCCGTCGCTTTGAAGCTCTGGCGCGTGGCGAATTCGGAACAATTGAGGGCAATAAAATAATCAATTCATCCTATCAGGATGCAATAGGAATAAATAAAGAAACAGAATATCTGACCGAGTCAGGAAAGTTAATTATCGATGACCTGCTAATGGAAGTCGTCGAATACGTAAAAGAGAAACACGTAGGCGGGGGTGTCATCTGATGGCACTGACAGCAATACGCATTCCTGAGTGGGTGCATGAACAGGCGGTTTTCGTTCTACGCCAGTACAGAAACAGACGGGTTCACCCTTGCCGCATGCATCGCTCAGGAAATCTGAGCCTTAGGGTTAACCGACGCTGGCGGCTGCTGTCACGCGACGGCGGCCAAAGCTGGGAAGTAATGAGTCATGAACGCTACTCCAAAGTGAAGGACAGAAAATGAACGATATCGAAAAAGCAAAAATTAAACGCCTGGTTGCCCGCCTGAAAGATCTGAGCGAACGGGATGGCTGCAGCGTTCCGTCATGGATGCTGGACGAAAATCGTTACGGTAATAGCTCGCTGACCGCCGCAGAACAGCAGGAATGGGCTGAATCCGTTTGCGCCCACATGCGCGGTTCCGTAGCGCTTCTGTACCTCATTGAATGCGGTAAACGCTTTGGGTTTCGTGAAGGCGACTATGTATTCCGGGATGGCGGGACGGCCCTGGGTCTTACGAGAGAGCTTATCGAGAACGTTTTGATTAAGTACGTTGAAGAAGACCTTATCCGGTACAAACCAGCGGAACGCTATATCGCTGTTTACCAGTTCTACCATGCCAATGACCAGCGCCTGAGCGAGAACGGGCAGTCATGGTTTAACGAATTCCTGGACGAAATATTCACCGATGTTGCAGGTCGCCTTCGTGCGGGTAAAGACCTGCCAGTTAAACCAATGGCGCATTAAGGAGAGGCGGCAATGTCAATGAAAACTGAATTAGCGACTGTCGCAGCACGTGACCTGCAACACATTGAGTATCGCGGTCAGCGTGTGGTGACCACTGAGCAGATGGCGGCGGGGTACGGTACGGATGAGGTTAATATTCGCAAAAACCTGTCACGTAATCTGGATCGTTTTGAAGAAGGCAAGCACTACTTTCTCTTAACTGGTTCAGAATTGAAGGAATTTAAGAACCTAGTACCTAAGAGCCACCTGGTTAGTAAACATACAAGCCAGTTGATTCTCTGGACTGAGCGCGGCGCGGCCCGCATGTCGAAAATCGTTGATACCGATCAGGCATGGGGATATCACGAATATCTCGTGGAGTTTTACTTTACCCAGCGTGACGCTATCCCTGCTCCGTCTACCCAGGTCGCTATCAGCCGTAAAGAATTAGCGTTAATGGTGATTGAGGCGGAAGAACGTGCGGAAGCGGCAGCGCTGGAAAACAAAACCCTCAATGCCACCGTTGAAAGCCTGGAGAAGCACTTCACCAAAGGCATGACCATTCCGGCATTCTGCAAAGCCCTGAACGGCGTCAACATCAACAAAATGATGTGGTGGGCCTTCGAGCGCGACTGGGTGTTCAACGAACAACGCGATCCGGAGAAAGACCCACGCTGGCGCGTCGCCTCCTATGCCCGCGATAAGTATCTGACGGAAGACCAGACACAAATAACACCGCACGGTAAGGACGCTTTTACGAAATTTACTCCGACGCTGCTGGAGAAAGGCTGCCACCGGCTTTACCAGTTGTACATGAAAGGTGAGTTGCCGATGAAAAAAACCTGGAATGGCGAATACAGCCATGACAAAGCGCTTTATACACCGGAGGCAAAATAATGACTGGATCAACCTATGAAGTCACTTTTATTGCCAACTATCCGGACGGCGACCGTTACCCGCTTAAATACGAGGTCGACGCCTCCGGAGTTGAGCAAGCGATTGAGTTGGCCACGGCTAAAGCCGCACCTCTCCACATCAGCAAAGAAAATCTGACCATCATGTCAGTTGTTCCTTACCTGTGCCCGCTGGCCACTGAAACAACAAACCGTGATGATCTGCTTAAGCCATGCCCTTTCTGCGGCAACCCACACGTAAGCCTCGTTGAAACATTGCGGGAATTTGATGGCGAAAGCACCTGGTTTGTGAACTGCGGTTGCTGCAATGCCTCACAGCTTCCGGACTGCAAGGAAGGTGCTATCCGGAACTGGAACCAGCGCAACGAGCCGGAGGTATGTCGTGGTGAATAAACCATTCTGGCAGCCCGCTAACTCATTACAGCTGGCTCACCAGCAGGCGCTGACATGGGTATGCGATGCATATCTGTTTCACCTGGTCAGCCTCCACCGTCGCCCTGTTTACCGCCACCAGTACGGTGATATTTCGCTTAACCAGCCAGCGCTACAGGGTTTTATTGATTCTTACCTCATTGATAAGGGATGGGACATGGAACGCCGTCGTGCACATTACATCAATATCCTGGACCTTATCAGGTATATGCACCGGAGTAATTCCAGCTTCGTCGACTGGGGAACGGTTCCGGTTCTGACACCACGCGGTATCCGCTGGATAAATGCCTGCTTTTCCCGTTTGGGCGAAATGGTTAACAGCTACGGCGGCTGGGAAGGTTACGTCAGTAAAACCGATGGGGAGACGTCAGAGTGAGCAAAGTAAATGTATTCGAACTCTTGACACTGATTAAGGCAGCTAACGGCGATCCTTCGGCTATGACAGATGCAATATGGGAGGCTGGCTATCGCCAGCCGGAACGGACTGCAGAAGAAGCCGCAAAGATAACGATTAGCGTCTTTTTTTACTGTAACTCGCTTGGTATGCCGAAAGACTTCTGGCCGCGAGATTATGACAGTGTTCTGCAAAATGAGCTGATGAAAGCGGTGCTGGGCGAAGACGATGAACTGCATGAAGCAGAACCGGCCGCCATTGCAAAAAACGTGATCAGGGCTGGTTTCACAAAAACAGTTTGAGGTGGGTATGCAGACGATTATTCAGGTGGAACCGAACGAATGGGTTACCGAGCAACTACTGATTGCGGTCACCGGCTTGAAGCCAGGCACTATCGCTCGGGCGCGAAAAAACTCCTGGCTTCTTGGACGGGAATATAAGCACGTTTCACCGGACGGGGAACCAAAGCCCACCAGCGAATGCATGTACAACAGGAAAGCTGTCGATGCGTGGGTGGCCGCACAAAAACAACCAATATGGTGATCGGGTTCCATGAAAAAGGTAAGCTTGTTGCGCTCCTGGACGTCGGGAGGGATTTATGAGTAAAGCATCATACCCAACGGGCGTTGAGAATCATGGCGGTTCGCTCCGCATATGGTTCAATTTTAACGGCCGGCGCATCAGGGAAAATCTCGGTGTACCTGATAACGCCAAAAACCGGAAGGTGGCCGGGGATCTGCGCACATCGGTTTGTTTCGCTATCCGCATGGGTAGTTTTAATTACGCAGCGCAGTTCCCGAACTCCCCTAACCTCAAACTGTTAGGTCTGGAGAAAAAAGAAATCACCGTAAAAGTCCTTGCTGAAAAATGGCTGGAACTAAAAAAAATGGAGATTAGCGCTAACGCACTGAGCCGCTATCAGTCGGTGGTAAGAAATATGGTCCCGCGTATCGGTGGTACCCGGATGGTATCGGCGGTGTCCAGAGAGGATCTGCTGTTTATCCGTAAGGATCTTCTTACCGGGCAGCACTCACCCGGGCGAGGAAAAAAGCCGGTTATTACTGGCCGCGCAGTACCAACGGTCAATTACTACATGACTACCATGTCGGGCATGTTTCAGTTCGCTGCCGATAATGGCTACGCATCCGTCAATCCATTCGACGGGATCACGCCACTAAAAAAGTCGAAAGCTGAACCTGACCCATTAAACAGGGATGAGTTTTTGCGTTTGATGGAAGCCTGCCATCACCAGCAAATCAAAAATCTCTGGTCGCTGGCGGTTTACACGGGGGTACGTCATGGGGAACTGGTCGCGCTTGCATGGGAGGATATCGACCTCAGGGCGGGAACGATGACAGTCAGGAGGAATCACACTTCGCAGGGAGACTTCACCCTACCGAAGACCGATGCGGGCACCGACAGAGTGATTCATCTTATTCAGCCGGCCATTGACACCCTGAAAAACCAGGCGGAGATGACCCGACTTGGGCGGCAGTATCAGATTGAAGTGAAGTTGCGGGAGTACGGGCGCTCAACCATGCACCCCTGCACCTTCATCTTTAATCCTCAGGTGACACGCAAAAACAGCTACGCCGGGCACCACTACTCTGTGCGTTCGGTAAGTTCAATCTGGGAAACGGTAACCAAACGCGCCGGAATAAGATACCGCAAAGCTTACCAGTCACGCCACACCTATGCGTGCTGGTCTCTGTCTGCAGGTGCCAACCCGACATTCATCGCATCGCAGATGGGCCACAGTAGCGCCCAGATGGTGTACAGCGTCTACGGTGCCTGGATGGCAGAAAACAGCGCAGAGCAGGTTTCCTTGCTGAATCAGAAGCTTTCGGCTTATGCCCCATCCATGCCCCAGAAGGCGCATGGAGGTACGTAGAAGTCAGTGATATCGAGGTCTGCAGGCTCAAGACTGAACATATCAACACCATGTCGGAGATGGTGGCGAAAATTGAGCAGATTCGTAAGACCGATCCTGAACACAACTGGATGCTGGGGCTGGATCTCGAATTTTCCGGGCGTAGCGACGGCATGAAACCTCTCCAGCAGGCCTATAACCTTGAGCTGGACAGGCCGCAAATCCGTCAGATGGACCCCGGACTGGTCTACAACGCCGTCCGTGACGGCTTCGTCGATGCAGGCCTGGTCTACACCACCGATGGCCGGGTAAAAGGCTTCGATCTGAAAGTGCTGGAAGACGACAAAGGTTTCTTCCCCAGCTATGCCGTGACGCCGGTCGTCCGTAAAGACACGCTGGAAGCCAATCCTGGACTGGAAGAGGCGCTTAATACACTCTCCGGTCTGCTCAATAACGATGTCATCATGACGCTCAACGCAAAAGTCGATATTGACCACCAGACGCCACAGCAGGTGGCGCACGACTTCCTGCGTGAGAAAGGTCTGCTGTAAGGAGCGCCTATGGATACGATTCACTACATGATGGATAACTGGGGCTATCTGGCAATGCTCACCTTTCAACACCTCTGGCTGGTGCTGCTTGCAGTCGGTCTGGCCATAGTGATGGGTGTGCCGCTGGGGATCCTTATCGTCAGGCATAAATGGCTGGCAACGCCTGTGCTCGGGCTGGCAACGATTGTGCTGACTATCCCGTCTATTGCCTTATTCGGTCTGATGATCCCTCTGTTCTCGCTGGTCGGCCAGGGGATCGGCGCCCTGCCCGCCATCACCGCCGTGTTCCTTTATTCTTTACTGCCTATCGTGCGCAACACCCATACGGCGCTGGATAACCTGCCTCCTGGCCTGCGCGAAGCCGGGCGCGGCATTGGCATGACCTTCTGGCAACGTCTGCGCTGGGTAGAAATTCCTGTGGCGCTGCCGGTCATTTTCGGCGGCATTCGTACTGCGGTGGTGATGAATATTGGCGTTATGGCCATTGCAGCGGTCATCGGCGCTGGCGGCCTTGGGCTGCTGTTACTCAATGGTATCGGCGGCAGCGATATTCGTATGCTGATTGCGGGGGCGCTGATGATCTGTTTCCTGGCCATCGTACTCGACTGGTTACTGCATCGCTTGCAGGTGGTTCTGACACCGAAGGGGATTCGATAATGATAAAACTGGAAAATTTGACCAAACAATTTACACAGAAAAATGGCCAGACCGTTAAGGCCGTCGACAATATCAATCTGCACGTGCCGCAGGGTGAAATGTGCGTACTGTTAGGCCCGTCCGGTTGCGGCAAAACGACCACGCTTAAGATGATTAACCGCCTGATTATGCCCAGCAGCGGTAAAATCCTGGTCAATGACAAAGATACCAGCGAAATGGACATCGTCAGCCTGCGTCGCAACCTTGGCTATGTTATCCAGCAGATCGGTCTGTTTCCCAATATGACCATTGAAGAGAATATTACTGTGGTGCCGCGTATGCTGGGCTGGGATAAAGCCCGCTGTAAAAGCCGTGCCGAAGAGTTAATGGATATGGTCGCGCTGGATGCGAAAAAATTCCTTCACCGCTACCCGCGTGAAATGTCCGGCGGTCAGCAGCAGCGTATCGGGGTGATCCGCGCACTGGCGGCAGATCCGCCGGTTCTGCTGATGGATGAACCGTTCGGCGCGGTCGACCCTATTAACCGCGAAGTCATCCAGAATCAGTTTCTGGAGATGCAGCGCACGCTGAAAAAAACCGTCATGCTGGTCAGCCACGACATTGATGAGGCGTTAAAGCTGGGCGACCGGATTGCGGTCTTCCGCCAGGGACGCATTGTACAGTGCGCCAGCCCGGATGAGCTGCTGGCGAAACCCGCTAACGAGTTCGTCGGCTCTTTTGTCGGCCAGGACCGTACTTTGAAACGCCTGCTGCTGGTTTCCGCAGGCGACGTCACCGACCAACAGCCCACACTGACGGTACGTGAGTCGACGGCGGCGCAAGAAGCGTTCGCGATGATGGATGATAACGATATTCGCGCGATTACCGTGGTTGATGGTGACGGTAAACCACTGGGCTTTGTGAAGCGACGGGAAGCGCGCGGCGCGCAGGGCGACTGCGCCGGGTTGTTGCATCCGTTCCGTATCACCGGGAAAGCCGAGGATAATCTGCGCGTGGTTCTGTCGAAGTTGTATGAGAGTAATACCAGCTGGATGCCAATCGTTGATGAAGCCGGGCGCTATAACGGGGAGATTTCACAAGATTATATTGCAGATTATTTAAGCTCCGGCAAAACGCGCCGGGCGCTCAATATTCACAGCGATACCTGAACCCGCCTGGAGCTACGCTGAGCCGGGCTACATAAGCCCGCCAGACGCGTAGCCGGATAAGGCGCTAGCGCCTTATCCGGGGCCTGGCTGACTTATGCCAGCACGCGCTCAGCGGCCAGCATCCCTTTCGCCATCTGCAAATTGATATAATGCGCCAGGTCACGCTGTTCGGCTCGCGGCAAATAGGGCAACTCGCCTACCAACGGAGCAGGCAGCTTGCGGCTGAGAACATTGATGATTTCTGCGTAATGCGCAAGCCCCGGATTAATGCGGTTGGCCACCCAGCCAATCAACGGCAAACCATCGCTGGCGATAGCCTGTGCAGTCAACAGCGCATGGTTGATGCAGCCTTCCTGTATCCCTACCACCATCAACACACCCATTTGCTCCTGCACTACCCATTCGGAAAGCGGACGCAAATCATTCATCAGGCTCCGCCAGCCCCCGGTTCCTTCCACCACCACGTGGTCAACCTGAGCGCACAGGTGCGCAAGGCCATTGGACAAAAGGGTATAGTTAATTGCAGAACTGTGCGCCACGCTACTTTCATCTTCGCTAAACGCAATGGGATTGACAGCAGAATACGGTAAATCAATTGATGAGACGCTTTGCAGCACCAGCGCATCTTTATTGCGCAGGCCTTCCGGTGTCTCTTTACTCCCTTTAGCGACTGGCTTGTAACCCGCGACGGTACTGCCGCCAGCGGCCAGCGCCTGTAGCAGCGCGCGGGACACCACTGTCTTCCCGACAGACGTATCAGTACCCGTTACAAAGAAACGCTTAAGCATCGCTAACTCCACCGTTATGCTACGAAAATATAAATCAGGAAAATAATTCAGTAGCGAAAGTCTACGTCAGGGCTGCGGTGTTCAGCTTGAGATAGCGCAATTTTTAGTAGAACAGTGTAAAAATGTTACCCCTGCAACAAACGAATCAACAAGGATCCGTTATACATCGCGTCCTTTACCAGTGCCGCACCGGCCATGGTGCCCTGATTGGTAAACTGGGTGCTTTCAACGGCAATATGTTTGCTATAGGCGGGCAGCGACTGCTGGCGAATGCAGTCTGCAATCGCCGGGAAGAGAATATCCGCCGCCTTGCTGAGCGGCGAACCGATGAGAATTTTTTGCGGATTGAATAAATTCACCATGATGGCGAGAATGCGACCGACATTCGCCCCCACGCCGCTGATAATGTCCTTCGCCAGTAAATCGCCCTGCTGCGCCGCTTCACATAATGACTCAACAGTCAGCGGCTGCTGGTGCAGCATCGAACTCATGGACTGACTCATGCGTAGCTGTGCCAGCTCCAGCACGCTCTCCACGCTGGCAATGGTTTCCAGACACCCGTGATTACCGCAGTAACAGCGTTTACCATACGGGTCGACCTGCGTATGGCCAATCTCCACCAGGCTGCTACTGCCTGCGTGAAGCAGACGACCATCGGTGATCACTCCGGCTCCGACGTTATGGTCGATTACCACCTGGATAACATCACGCGCCCCGCGCGACGCGCCAAACAGCGCCTCAGCCATGGTCCAGGCGCTGATGTCATGCTGCACATAGACCGGCACGCCGGTGTGCTGTTCCAGCATTTCACCCAGCGGCATATCTTTAACGTCTTCATAAAACGGCATGCGGTGCACAATGCCATTTTCCGTGTCGATAATTCCAGGCAGGGTGATAGCAATAGCGGTTAGACGCTCCAGCTTTTGCTGATGGCGAATAAAGAACTGATCGATATGAACAATAATGCGCTGCAGCAGCGGCTTTTCGTCAGTCAGCGGAAGTTCCTGACGATCTTCAACCACGAGCTTACTGCTTAAGTCGCGCAAGGAGAGAAAGATCTCCCCGCGGCTTATGCGTAAAGAGAGATAATGCCAGGCTTCGGTCTCTACCACCAGCCCAACGGCAGGACGCCCACGGCTACCTGGCTCCTGAATTTCGGTCTCCTGTACCAGGTGCGCTTCAAGCATTTCCCGCACAATCTTGGTAATACTGGCCGGCGCAAGCTGCGCCAGACGTGACAGATCGATGCGCGACACCGGGCCAAGCTGATCAATAAGGCGGTAGACAGCCCCTGCATTGGTCTGCTTAATTTGATCAATATGCCCAGGCTGACTATCAGCAACCACCTCTTACTCCCTTTATTTTCGAGCCCGAAATAAACTTTGGGATATGGTGAAGCACTTCAATAGTCGCCGTCAAATTTTTACGTAGGCTTGTGATTTACCGCACGTTTTGCAGGCGTATACTGCCCGTTTTTTATGCATTCACCGCAGAAATGAGTTGCTGCCTGAAACGCTGTGCCGCTGTTCCCTGTTCATGATGCTTTGCCCATACGAGCCACATTTCCGATACCGCATCTGTTTCCAGGATCGGTACCCAACGCATCTCTTTCAGTTGCACACGCCGAAATGAGGCGGGCAAAATCGACACCCCGAGCCCCGCTGCCACCAGACCAATGATAGTCATCGCCTCTCCCACTTCCTGGGTAATCGACGGCGTCAGATTATAACGGCGCAATAACCCGAGAATGTCATCATACAATCCGGTCCCCACATGCGGGTCGAAAAAGACAAACGGCTCACGCGCCAGCTCAGCAAGTGATACGCCAGCTTTCGCGGCCAAAGGATGATCGCGATGAATCATCGCCAGCAGTGGCTCACGCAAAATGACCTGCCAGGCCAGCGTGTCAGGCAGCAAAGTATTGCGCATCAGTCCCAGGTCAAGTTTGCCCTCATTGAGCGGGGCAATCTGCTCACGTGTATTAATTTCCCGGGTCTGGATATGCACATCCGGATAACGCTGGCGAAACGACGACAGGGTATCTGATACTGCGGTAATAAACGGTGCCGATGAGGTAAAGCCAATGCGCAAATCACCGGTTTCCCCCTGGTGCAGCCGGGCCGCCCTGCTAACGGCATCATCGACCAGGCTTAATATCTGCCGACTGTCTGCCAGAAACTGACGGCCTGCGGGCGTCAGCGACACGCTGCGGTTGGTCCGCGCCAGTAGCTTCGCGCCAATTTGCTGCTCAAGGATTTGGATTTGTTGACTAAGCGGCGGCTGGGAAATATTTAACCGCGCCGCCGCATGGCCAAAATGCAGCTCTTCGGCAACAGCAATAAAATAACGAAGATGACGAAGCTCAATATTCATATTTTAAACGTATCATTTGAGATTATTAATATATTAGACAGAACAATGCCCGTTTCATACCCTTAAATACATCCCCGCCTGACCGGGATGTAAACTTAAGGATTTCAAGTGAGCCGTACAACTACCGTTGACACTCTTCCGGCAAGTGGTGTTGATGAAAATAATCGTTCTTTGCCGACACAATTTATTAAACGTGGTACCCCTCAATTTATGCGCGTCACGCTGGCGCTCTTCTCCGCCGGACTGGCCACCTTCGCCCTGCTCTATTGCGTACAGCCTATTTTGCCCGTGCTGTCGCAGGAATTCGGCGTCTCCCCGGCAAACAGCAGTATTTCACTCTCCATCTCTACCGCCATGCTGGCTATCGGTCTGTTATTTACCGGTCCGCTATCAGATGCAATTGGCCGCAAGAAAGTGATGGTAACGGCCTTATTGCTGGCCTCATGCTGCACACTGCTCTCAACGCTGATGACCAGCTGGCACGGCATTCTGATTATGCGCGCCCTGATCGGGCTGTCACTGAGTGGGGTTGCCGCCGTGGGCATGACCTACCTCAGTGAAGAGATCCACCCAAGCTTTGTCGCCTTTTCCATGGGGCTCTATATTAGCGGCAACTCCATTGGCGGCATGAGCGGACGCCTTATTAGCGGTGTATTCACTGATTTTTTTAACTGGCGTATCGCGCTGGCCGCGATTGGGTGTTTTGCACTGGCATCCGCGTTAATGTTCTGGCGTATCTTGCCGGAGTCACGCCATTTTCGTCCCGGCTCTCTGCGGCCACGCACCTTATTCATTAATTTCCGTCTGCACTGGCGCGATAAAGGATTGCCCTTATTATTCCTTGAGGGATTCCTGTTAATGGGTTCGTTCGTGACCCTGTTTAATTACATTGGCTATCGGTTAATGCAGTCGCCGTGGTTTTTAAGCCAGGCTGTGGTGGGCTTACTTTCCGTCGCCTATTTAACCGGCACCTGGAGTTCGCCACGCGCCGGGGCGATGACCGCCAGATATGGCCGTGGGCCAGTCATGGTCGCCTCAATTGCAATTATGCTTGCCGGGCTTTTATTAACGTTATTCTCTTCACTGTGGGCGATATTTATCGGCATGCTGTTTTTTACTGCCGGTTTCTTTGCCTCCCACTCTGTCGCCAGTAGCTGGATTGGCCCGCGCGCGCGCCGCGCTAAAGGGCAGGCTTCTTCGCTGTATTTATTCAGTTATTATCTGGGTTCGAGTATCGCCGGTACGCTCGGTGGCGTGTTCTGGCATAACTATGGCTGGAACGGTGTAGGCGGCTTTATTGCGTTAATGCTGTTACTGGCGTTGTTTGTCGGCAGCATACTCCATCACCGCTTACGTTAAAGTGGTATGAGGTAATCTCTGGCCCCGGAATATTTTCGGGGCTTTTATTTTGTGCATGGCAGATCAAAATATCCCCGTATGGACGATTATCCCCAGAAGGATTCATCAGTTAATCTTTATGGTTGATTCGATGCAGATCACCTGCGATGTCTTCACTATGGTCGGGTTGTTGATTGCCTCCCATAAAACCGCCGAATAACTTTTTGTCCGTTGCTAACTCTCTGAATCTCTGTACTCTCATTAACATCGTTCTGAACTCGCTTGCAGAGGCAATATGGATAACAATCAAAATTATCAATCCCTTACCCGCACTTTCACTCGCCTGAGCCGGTTTCAACATCTCTCCGCCATCGCTGGCTGGGACATGTTCGCCATGATGCCGCCGGGGGGGAGCACCGCCCGTGGCGAAGCGCTGGCTGAACTGGGCGTGTTACAACACCAAATCCTGACCGATAAAAAAGTCGGTGAATGGCTGCAAAATGCCCTTTCCGAGGATCTTAATGATGTTGAGCAGGCAAACCTGCGCGAGATGACGCGCCAGTATCAGCAGGCCGCGCTGCTACCAGAGTCGCTGGTAGAAGCCAAAGCGCTGGCAGGCAGCAAGTGTGAACATGCCTGGCGCACTCAGCGTCCGGCGAATGACTGGACCGGCTTTAGCGCCAATTTGAAAGAGGTAGTAAAGCTTAGCCGCGAAGAGGCCAGGATCCGTGCACGGGCGAAAGACTGCTCGCCGTATGACGCCCTTCTGGATATTTTCGAACCGGACATGACCAGCGCCCGTCTGGACGTTCTGTTCGCCGATCTGAAATCCTGGCTCCCGGATCTGCTACAGCGTGTGGTTGACAAACAATCGCGTGAAACGCTGATTGCGCCCGTCGGCCCGTTCCCCGTCGCAACGCAGCGCGAACTGGGACTGGAAGCGATGACGCTACTGGGTTTCGATTTTAATGCCGGGCGGCTGGACGTGAGCGCGCACCCATTCTGCGGCGGCGTGCCGGAAGATGTCCGCATCACCACGCGTTATGATGAAAATGAGCTGCTCAGCGCGCTTTTTGGCGTGGTCCATGAAACCGGTCACGCCCGTTATGAGCAAAACCTGCCGCGTCAGTGGCTGGGGCAACCGGTCGCGCTGGCGCGTTCTACCGCCATCCATGAATCGCAAAGCCTGTTTTTTGAAATGCAACTTGGCCGCAGCGACGCCTTCCTGAAACGTCTGCTACCCGCCATTATCCAGCATTTTGGCGCGCAACCGGCGTTTGAAGAGAGTAACTTTATCGCCTGGAACCAGCGGGTCAAACCGGGCTTTATCCGCGTCGATGCCGATGAAGTCAGTTATCCGGCCCATGTGATCCTGCGCTATGAAATTGAGCGGGCACTGATTAACGACGAGATAGAAGTGGACGATATCCCCGCCCTGTGGAATGAAAAAATGCAGGCGTGGCTGGGCTTATCCACCGAAGGCAACTACCGTAACGGCTGTATGCAGGATATCCACTGGACGGATGGCGGATTTGGCTACTTTCCGTCGTACACCCTGGGCGCGATGTATGCTGCTCAGTTGTTCCAGGCCGCACGTACCGCCCTGCCAGGGCTCGACGGTGCCATCGCGCAGGGTGATTTCTCCGCCCTGTTTGACTGGCTGCGACAGAATATCTGGCAGCACGGCAGCCGTTTTACCACCTCACAGCTCATTGAACAGGCCACCGGCGAGGCGTTGAACAGCCGCTATTTCCGCCAGCATTTGACGGCACGTTATTTGTAATCATCCCGGCACAGTTCACGCACCGCGCGCTGAACTGTGCCCCTCCACACTCTGAAAGGCAAAATATGGTTACGCTTCATCCCATGTCTGAAACGGATTTTGCAGGCTTTCTGGCCTATTTTATTCCCGACTATGCTGTGGAAATTGCCGCTAATTATCATTTATCCCAGCATGAGGCGTTAGCGCAGGCAAAACGGGAAATCGCCGCCAGCTTGCCCGACGGTGAGAAAACGCAAGGTCAAAGCCTGAAAAGCATCGTCCATAGGGAAAACGGCGCCGAACAACAGATTGGCTACTTGTGGTATCGGGTGAATACGGAGGATCAATCGGCATTTATTTATGATTTTTACCTGCTGCCCGCATTTCGCAATCAGGGGCTTGGTAGCCGCGCGATGCAAAGTCTGGAGGCTCTGCTTACGGACCAGGGTATCCGGCAAATCAAATTACGCGTCGCTGCCGAAAATGCGCATGCCAAAAAAGTTTATGAAGCTAATGGCTATCAGGTTACCGGCTATAACATGAATAAATTGCTTTAAATCCTGCCCGGGGTGACACGTCTGGTGTTCGCACTGACTTTCAGCCCCCCCTTTCTGGCTTCATTCCGGCAATACCGATGATATCCACCTTACGGAAGCACATTAAACATCTGGCGGAATAAGCATAACGCACTAAAAAAAACATCTTTCCATTCTGTCAGATAGCTCAAGCTGTGCTCCCCGGCTCGTTTGTACATCCCGTTACACGCCGAAACCAATCACTCACGGAAAGACAACATCTCTGTCGGTATAGTCTCTTCAACGGCCCCGCAGTGGGGTTGAACGATGAAACCAAATTCGAGGATATCAGAATGAAAAAAGTATTAGCTCTGGTTGTTGCCGCTGCTATGGGTCTGTCTTCTGTTGCGTTTGCTGCTGATACTGCAGCCACAACTGCGGCGCCTGCTCCTGCTGCTACCACCACGACTGCGGCTCCTGCTGCTGCTCCGGCTAAAACCACTCACGTGAAAAAAGTTCACAAGAAAAAAACCGTTGCACAGAAAGCTCAGGCCGCCAAGAAAAAACATCACAAAAAAGCAGCAGCTAAACCAGCTGTAGAGCAGAAAGCTCAGGCTGCTAAGAAAAAACACCACAAAAAAGTAGCAGCTAAACCGGCTGTAGAGCAGAAAGCTCAGGCTGCTAAAAAACACCATAAAAAACACGTAAAACACACTGCAACTAAACCAGCTGCTCAACCGGCTGCATAAGTTACCGTGTAATACCCCGCCTGCTGTACAGGCTGAGTAAATCGTCGGCGCTGAACCCTGAGGTGAAGCGCCGTTTTTCTCTGGAGGGCCTATGCTGCGACGTTATCGTTTCGAGTTCATCCTGTTAATGCTGATTGTCTGCGCGCTCATTGCCCTTCGGCTTTTTCTTTCCTGATGTAGCACGCTGATTTTGCTCCCACTTTTTTCTCGCCCCGTCTATAGTTTATAAACCTGGGTTCACATTAAATAATCATAATTACCCCACCAGAGTGTGATATGCGAAAAACCGTTGTGCTATTGCTGGGATCGTTTTTTCTCTTTTCTGCTTACGGACATGCCGACGATGGTGATGACACCATTGATGCGGCTCAGATCAAGACGCTGTTCTTTGGTCATGACGATCGCGTTCGCGTTACCACACCGACCCGCTCCCCCTGGGATGCGATTGGTCAACTGGAAACGGCCAGTGGTAATTTATGTACCGCGACGCTTATTTCTCCTCACCTGGCCTTAACCGCCGGGCATTGTCTGTTGACACCGCCCAACGGCAAACCGGATAAAGCGGTAGCGCTGCGTTTTGTTTCGCAGAAAGGAACCTGGCGCTATGAAATCCACGATATCGAAGGCCGTGTCGACCCGTCGCTGGGTAAGCGGCTGAAACCCGATGGCGATGGCTGGATCGTACCGTCATCCGCTGCCCCGTGGGATTTTGGGCTGGTTATGCTGCGCAACCCGCCATCCGGCATTACACCGTTACCGCTGTTTGTGGGTGATAAAGCGGCGCTGACGGATGCGCTAAAAGTGGCAGAGCGCAAAGTGACGCAGTCAGGTTATCCGGCCGATCATCTGGAGACCCTGTACAGTCATGAAAATTGCATTGTTACCGGTTGGGCGCAAAACAGCGTTTTGTCTCACCAATGCGATACGTTACCGGGTGACAGCGGCTCGCCGTTGATGCTGAAAACCGCCGAAGGCTGGCAGCTTATTGCGGTACAAAGTTCTGCCCCGGCCGCCAAAGATCGCTGGCGTGCCGACAACCGGGCCATTTCGGTGACCGGCTTTCGTGACAAACTCGAAGCGCTGGCAAAAGAGTAAATCAGCCCTGCCGCAGATGACGCAAATGCAAGATGTTGTCCAGCGGCATGGGTTCACTAAACCAGTAGCCTTGTAGCTGGTCACAACCGGCCAGGCGTAGCATCTTCATCTGCTTTTCGTTTTCCACGCCTTCGGCTACCACCATCATTCCCAGCGCACTGGCGATACGGATCGTGCCACTTACCAGCGCCGACGCTTGTTCGTCATCATCCACCAGTCCGGCCAGGGATTTATCAATTTTGATCGTTTCAAAATTGAAGCGGCGCAAATAGCCGATACTGGAATATCCGGTGCCAAAATCGTCCAGCGCGACCGACGTACCCAGCGTTTTAAGGGTGGTAATGGCCATATGCGCACGCTCCGGGTTTTCCAGTACATAGGTTTCGGTCACTTCCAGTTGCAGACGTGCGGGCGGGAAGCGCGTTCTTCTCAGCACATTTGCCACTTTGTCCTCAAAATCGGGATCGCGAAATTGCGCCGGGGAGATATTCACCGACAATTTCAAATTGCTGTGCGCCTGCAGATCGTTACAGGCGCGACGCAGAACAAATTGCCCCAGTTCGTAAATCAGGCCACTGGTTTCCGCAATCGCAATAAAATCATCGGGCTTAAGCTCCCCTGCCGGGCGGCGCGGCCAGCGAACCAGTGCTTCGACCCCAATCATCGCCAGACTACGCGCATCCACAATGGGCTGATACCAGACGTCGAATTCATCGCGATCCAGACCATTGCGGATATCATTTTCAATCAGTAATTGCCGCTCGCGGACGCTGTTCAGCGCCGCGTCGTAGTGCGTAATACGCCCTTTACCGAGGCTTTTTGAATGGTACATGGCGATATCAGCACGGCGGAAAAGCTCAGTACTGGTGCACTCCACCAGCGTGCCGCTGGCGATGCCAATACTGGCTCCGATATGGATTGTCCGCTCTCCCACCTGAATGGGGTTATTCAGATACGCCAGTACTTGCCCGGCAAATCTTGCGGTCTGTTCCTCTGCCCAGGGGCCGCCAATGGTCATGGCAAACTCATCGCCCCCCATCCGCGCCAGCATTCCCTGCGCCGGTACTTTTTCCCGTAGCGTCCGGGCGATGGTTCGGATCAGGCGGTCGCCAACGTCATGCCCGTAAATGTCGTTCACATCCTTGAACCCATCAAGATCGACAAAAGCGACGCTCATCATACTGGTATCACCCTGCGCGGCGAGTTTATCGAGATGTTCAATCAGGGCGCGGCGATTAGGCAGGTGACTCAGCCAGTCGGTTAAGGCAATTTGACGGGCAATATTTTCCCCTTTCGCCAGCTTATACAACCCGGCGCTACTCAGAAGAATAAACAGGAGGATTAATCCCGATGCCAGCAGGGCGATTTGACGGATATTCGCAGAAGCCGCCTCGGCAGCCTCTGCGCCCGGCAAGCGCCGTGACCAGTCTAACCAGCCCAGCACTTCCCCCGCCGAACTTTCCAGCGGCACGGCGAATTCATCCGGCCTCTGCTCGGAGAACGCTAAATCAGCTATCTGGAATGTATCGCCCAGCTCTTTAAGGATTTGTGTATTCAGGTGGCGGGTGATCACCAGGTAACGCCGGGTATTATCATTAATCTCTAAATTTCCCACCATCGGGCGGATAAGGCCAATCCCGATAAACGCAGTGCCGCTGCGGGTACGGGTGATCCCGGCAACAATTTCATTACTGGAAATCAGCGAAGCCGAATTATTACGGATGAGACTTTGTAAACCCTTACCAAAAAAGTCGAGTGAACGTTCTGTAAACCTGGTGCTGTGAAACGCTCCCCATAAGACGTGAAAGTTTTCATCAAGAATAAAAGTGCCGTCATAGAGGTTATTGACCTTAAATCCCTCACCCCAGGTTTTGTAGAGCCACTGGGTGTCAAGCTCCGGGCGATAGGCCTCCCGCACCGCATCATCCCAGACGGCATTATCAATAACCAGCGAACGCACACGATTTACCGAGGTCTGGATCGCCCCCTGCACAGACAGAGCGGTGCGATGTTCATCAATTTCGTTGGCTTTGCTACTGATAAGATGCAATGAAAGATAGAGCAGCGCGACAATGGAAATAATAAGCCCAATGCCCGCCAGGAATATCATGACGAACAGGGTTTTGGCATTCGGGATATTCCGCCAGCTAAATGGGTTCAACATGCACTGCCTCCCTCTATCCTTAACAGGAAAAACAGCCGGTTGAGGACTTCCGTTAACTAAGCGTAATACAGTCGGTGGATTTCGCTGCCCCTTATTCGGGCAGCGATCACATCAGGCGAGTTTTATTAGTATCATACCAACAATCAGTAAGATAACCCCTACCCAGCCTTTATTATTCAGGCGCTGGCCGAAGAGGATCCAGCCCGCCGCCAGAGTCGCGGCAATACCGAACCCGCCCCAGAGTGCGTAAGCCACTGACAAATCTATACCTTTTACCGCCTGAGACAGCGCAGCAAAGGCACCAAGCACCGCCACCAGCGAGCCAATCCCATATAATTTATGGCGAAACCCCGCTGAAAATTTAAGGAAAATATTGCCAACGATCTCCAGAATAATAGCCACCGCCAGCCAGGCGCCGTGAACCCACTCAAACTGTTGCATTGCGACGCTCCTGCGGTGTATTGACCGCTTTGCGGGTGCCCGATTTGATAAGTACAATCCCGGCGACCAGCGTCATCAGCCCGGCGATTTTCATCGGGGAGAGCGCTTCATCAAATAACACAACGCTAAACAAGGTGATCAATAAAATACCAATCCCCTCCCACAGAGCGTAAGCCACGCCGAGAGCGATTTTTTTAACCGCGAATGATAATAAAATATATGACAGTGCAATCATCACCAGCATCAGAATAAAACCGGTGTGCCCGTTAGTAACACTTGCCCACTTCATTGATAATGTGCCGGTTATTTCAGCCACAATGGCCAGTGCTAATAATACCCAGTAAATCATCATCCTTCTCCTGCTTGAGAATATAATTCCGCAGGGTCTTTCCATAACGGAAAACCCAGAGTGTAAAAATGAAAGTCGCGTGGTTTACGCGAGCCTGAGCAGAGAGAAAAGGACTATAGCGCCGAACGCCAGTGTTGTTCGCCGGAAAGCAGGCAGGCAGAAGAAGTAAGACGGGAAAAGCCAGAGATGAACGTCCTGAACAAATTATCCATAAAATTACAATATCCGCACATTGCTTCTCATCGAGGCGGAACGATTGTCCTCAGTAGTAAAACACGCCCTATTTCTACCACAGGGCCTGTTTTTCCTCAAATTCTTTTCACTTCTTTACCGCGAGCGACCAGACGTGTAGAAAACTCATCACCGCCGCCGGATAAAATATGCGCGGCGGCGAGACAGATTATTGTTCCGATTTCATCGCCAGCGCACGATCTTCGGCAAGTAAATTCCAGGATGCAATAAACAGCCCGGCAATCATTGGCCCGAGGACAAAACCATTAATGCCAAAGAATTGCAGCCCGCCGAGCGTAGTCAGCAAAATTAAATAGTCAGGCATTCGGGTATCTTTGCCGACTAATAATGGCCGCAGGATATTATCAGCCAGCCCCACCACCACGATAAAATAGAGCGACATCATGGTTCCGGTAATAATTTCCCCGGTGGAGAAGAGAAAAATAGCCGCCGGGACCCAGATAAGCGCTGTGCCGACCGCCGGGATCAGCGACAGAAAGGCCATCAGCGAACCCCATAACAGACTGCCGTTAATGCCCGAAAACCAGAAGCCAAAGCCCCCTAACGCGCCCTGCACAATCGCCACCACCAGTGTCCCTTTTACCGTAGCCCTGGAGACGCTGGCAAATTTATGAAACAGGCGGCGTTTGATTTTGTCCGTCAACGGAATAGCCGTAAATATTCTGCGTACCAGCCGGGATCCGTCTTTCAGTAAAAAGAACAACAAATAGACCATCAGACAGAAACTGACGCTAATACTCAGCGTATTTTTACCGATGATTACCGCGCTGCCAGCCAGATATCGCCCGGAGCTCAGCGCCACGCCGGATAATTTTTCGCGGATGGCACCTACGGAGTCAAAGTCATTTTCACGCAAATATCCCTGCGCCCAGCCAGGCAGATAACTAATACTGTCAGTAAAGAGTTGCGGCAAGTCCGTGGCGTTATTTTGCAAGCGTTGATAGAGCGCATTAATTTCCGCAATCAGTGACGTGACAATAATCATCAGAGGAATAAAAACTAACACGCAGATAAGTAGCACAGTCAGTAACGAAGCAATACCGTCACGCCCGCGCAACCAACCGGTTAATTTTACCCGTAGCGGATAAAAAATAAGCGCCAGAATAACGGCCCAGATAATAGCAGCATAGTACGGCTGGATCAGGCTAAAAAACGCCAGGCTGACCAGCAACAACAGAACGATAAAAAAGAAATTATGAGTTTTCAGAGCCGTCATCTTCGCCATCCAATGGTTAAACTGCTGCTAAGTGTAGTGGCTGGCCCCCTGAATGTAAAAAAGGTCTGCCGCCGGGAAATAATACGCCATATCCGAAATAGCATTATTTCCCTTATTATTCTCACGGTTGCCTGCACGCAGATGATGATCGGAAATAGTCAGAGCGCGCATTTTTTCATCACATTACAAAAATCCTTGTTCCATCAATCTCTTCACAAAAATCGAGCCGGGACAGCTTGATCGATGTGCTTTTTTGACGATACTGTATATAAACACAGTAATTCATAAAAACAGTAACCATGGATGTATCAACGGCGAAAGCCTCACTTTTACCAGGACGTCTACAGATTGGTCAGGCAGACTTATGCCTGTTATTACATGGGAGCGACATGCGATGACAACCAGCGCTTTTCCCAGCCCGGCGGCCGATTACATCGAAGGTGCGATCGACCTTGTGGCACATCTGATAAGCCATCCGTCAGCAACTTACGTGCTGCGCACCGCCAGCGATGCCATGTGCGGCGCGGCGATCCTGCCCGGATCGTTACTATTGGTAGACAGCAGCCTGCAGCCGGTGGATGGCGATATCGTCGTAGCACGTTTGCTGAGCGGTTTTACCGTCCGCCGTTTACGCGTCTCTCCGCCGCGCCTGGTGGCGGAGAACGAAAACTATCGCACTGTGTACATTGATGAAGAGGAAGGTGCGCATATCGTCGGCGTTGTAACCACCATCATCACGACGCCCCGGCGCACTCTGCACGTCCGTGCGGCGAGCGTGCGGGGGTGAAGACAGGGTCACACCAGACGGATACCGGCATCAATAAAAAAGAGTGCGCCCGTACAGCCACGAGCGTCATCGGAAGCGATAAACAGCGCCATAGCGGCAACATCCCGGCCCTCAAGGGTGATATCCAGCGACTGCATGGCCTGGATCTCCTTTTCGGACTCCGGCGTGCGCCACAACGCCTGCTGACGTGGAGTGGAAATTGCCCCCGGTACGATGCAGTTTACGCGAATACCCGACGGCCCCAGCTCACGTGCCAGCGTCTGACTTAGCCCGACAATCGCCGCCTTGGAGGTGGTGTAACCGGACATCCCCGGTCTGCCCTTCATAAAGCTGGTGGAGCTGGTCAGAATGATGTTGCCGCCCTCGCCTTTTTGCATTACCGCGGCCACAGCCTGGCTGGCAAAAAACTGATGATCGAGGTTCACCGCCAGGCTTTCACGCCAGGCTTCTGGTTCTACGGTCAGGGTATCGGTTCGGTCGTCCCGGGCGGCGTTATTGATCAGCACATCAATTCGGCCTTCCCGGGCGGCAATGTTGCCTGTCACCTCACGCAACGCGGCAATGTTTCGCACGTCGACTGCGTGAAAATGGGCGCCGCGCACTTGCGCCAGCGCAGTACCCGCCGTCACATCAATATCAAGGAAATGTACCCGGCTCTCCTGCTGGCAAAACGCCGCCACCAGATCCGCGCCAATCCCGCTGGCCCCGCCGGTTATCACCACCACTTTGTTTTGCAAACTCCCGTAACGGGTATAACGATGCCCGGTCATATATCAGTCTCATCTGGCGCCAGTAACGCCTGCATTACAGAACCGTCGAGGGTATCGCGTTTGACGCCGAGCAACCAGGCAATGGTTGCGCCGGGGTCCGCCATTCGATACGGGCCGTGGTGATGGTGGTCGTGATAATAGCCGCGGCGAATACCTGCGCCGAAGGCCAGCAGTACGCCGTAATTTGAGGTATGTGCTGTCCTGGCCGTGGGTTTTTGCGGGCCGTGATTGGCACCCGGGGCCACCACCGGGCAGATATCCTCGCCGCTCGCGCTGGTTCCCCAGACAAAGCCGCTGTCGTAGGTAAAAAGCACATCACCTGCATACTCGCCCCAGTACCCGGCGCTGGCGGCGTCTTCCTTGCGCAGCGCCCAGGCAACGGCATGGTGAACCTTCCCGTTGTGCTCGATGTGCCAGTTACGCAGCAGGTGCAACAGTCGCGCCTGCAGGCAGGCATAATCTGCCAGTGGCACGGTGCCATCCGGCTCACGCCCCTGCAGATTGATATAAATCTCCAGCCCGCCGCGCTCGTCTTTCAGATACACCAGGCTCTGGCTGCGGATTATCTGCCCCTGGTTATCCAGCGCCACCAGTCCATGTTTTGCCAGATAACGCTGAATATCGCACATAAAGTGGTTGGGTACCGCGCCGTGATCCGAGGCCAGAAACAGCGTCGTCTCTTTGTCCATGCCGTTGATGATGCGCCCCAGCGAGCGGTCGAGGATTTTATAGCATTCGCGGATCACCGCCTCGTAACGCGCGGCCTGCTGCGGGTCGTAAAACGGCGAGTCCGGATCGTACTGGCCCAGACAGAGATGGTGAGACTCATCAATAAGGTGATGTACCCCCGCCCACAGAGAATAGCCGTGCTGATGGGTCAAGCGCAGCGCACTGTCCGCCAGCCATAGCGACTGATGCTCCGCATCCTGGAAGGTCGACGCCAGAAGCGCTTCATCCGGCGATGCCTTCACCGCCCACTGGCTGTAAAACGGCCCAAGATCCTCGAAAAGCATCTGCGCGAGTACACTGTCCCGGGCAATGCGCTGCGGGAAGGTCACTTCGCTTTGGATCAGTTCAATATACGGCGTCACATGTGCCAGCCAGAAACGGGCTTTTCCTCCTTGTGCCACCTCGCCCAGCGCCAGCCAGTCGCTCCACGCTCCTTGCACCAGAGTGACGCCCCCGTGCGCTGAACGCAGCGTCAGGGTATCGATATCAAGTGACAACGTCACGTTATCGCCGTGGGGTGAGCGTATTGTCAGGCGATACTCACCGTTCACTTCCCGCTCCAGCGGTTGCCACAGCCCTTTGTCGTGGTAGGCGAGCGGTGAAGACGGCGGCCAGCCCAGCGTTTGCTGGCGCGGTTTCGGCGGCACATCCAGACGCTGGCGATCGGTGGTGAAGATCGCCGGAGCGGCAAAGGTGTAGGGGCTTGGCGCCGCGGCGGACCAGTATGGCGACAGGGTAAAATGCGGCGCGGGTGAGGCCACGCTTTCCGGGAAATGAACCAGTGCAGCGCGTAGTCCGCTCTCTTCAAGCCGTTTCAGCAATGGCCGCGTCCTGGCATAATCCGCCGGTAACGCCTGACCTCGCCACGACGTTCCCGGTGCCTGGCCGGAGAGAAACGCGGCCCAGTTGACATCGCCCCAGGCGGAAATATAGGGCAGCAGCTCAGTGGCCGCGCCTTCGCTCAGCATCCGGCTGATATGAGGCAACTCTCCTTCGGCGGCAAATTTTTTGACAAGCGGCATCATTAATCCATCAACGCCAAAAACAATCACTTTGTGACCCATGATTTTCCCTTCGCGTTAATTCAGCCGCAGCCCGCTGGTGGCATCAAACAGGTGCGCATGTCGGGCATCCGGCAGGATTTTCACTATTTCACCCGGCTGCGCCGCCACGCGCTGATGGAACAGCGTGGTTACTTTCTGCTGGCCGATATTGAGCAGGATCTGTGTTTCCGAGCCAGTCGGTTCCACCACGTTAACGCGGGCGTTGATCGACGCCCCCGGCGTCAGTACAAAGTGTTGCGGACGCACGCCATAGAGTACCCGCTGCCCCACGTTCAGCCCTGGCGTCTGGGTCACCGGCAGCGCGATACCGTCATCGGTCATCACGATGCCGGGCCGCTCCACGTGGCCGCTGAACAGGTTCATTGATGGCGAACCGATAAAGCTCGCCACAAAGGCATTGGCCGGGCGGTCATACAATTCAAGCGGCGTACCAACCTGCTCAATCTGCCCGTCGCGCAGCACCACGATGCGGTCGGCCATGGTCATGGCTTCAATCTGATCGTGAGTGACGTAAATCATGGTGGTATTAAGCCGCTGGTGCAGCGCCTTGATTTCAGTGCGCAACTCAACACGCAGTTTGGCGTCGAGGTTAGAGAGCGGCTCATCAAACAGGAACAGGCGCGGGTGGCGCAGGATGGCGCGCCCCATAGCCACGCGCTGGCGCTGGCCGCCGGAAAGCTGCGAGGGTTTACGCGCCAGTAACGGCGTCAGCCCCAGCGTATCGGCGGCCTGTCGCACCTGGCTGTCAATCTTCGCCTTCGCCACGCCCTGCATTTTGAGCGAGAAACCGAGGTTATCCGCCACCGTCATGTGCGGATAGAGCGCATAGTTCTGAAAGACCATCGCCATGTTGCGATCCTGCGGCGAGAGGTCGTTAATCACCTCTCCATCCAGAGTCAGCTTGCCGCCGTCAATGCCCTCCAGCCCGGCAATCATACGCAGCAGTGTCGATTTTCCGCAGCCGGATGGCCCCACCAGCGCGATAAATTCGCCATGGTGAATAGTCAAATCCAGACCGGGAATAATGGTCTGCCCGTTAAAATGTTTTGCGATGTTGTTAAGTGTCAGGGTTGCCATCATTAATCCTTAAGTCCACCCGCAGTTAAGCCCTGTACCAGATAGCGCCGGACCAGCAGGGTAAAGGCGACTACGGGCAGCATGACCAGCGTGCCGCTGGCGGCGATTTTGCTCCACTCCCACCCTTCGTATTGCAGGAAGTTCACTATCGCGACCGGGGCGGTAATGGCATGAGTGCGGGTTAAAATCAGTGCGTAGAAAAAGTCGTTCCACGAAAAGATGAAACAGAGAATGGCGGTCGCCGCGAGGCCCGGTTTTACCAGGGGTAGCGATACCCGCCAGAAGCTGCCCCATAACGAGCAGCCGTCCATCCACGCCGCCTCTTCCAGGGTGACCGGAATCGCGGCAAAGAAGGTTTGCATCAGCCAGATAACGATAGCCAGATTAAAGGTGAGATAGACAATCGCCAGCCCGACTATCGTGTCCTGCAGCCCAAGCCAGCGAAAGGCGAGAAAGAACGGAATGGTAAAGGCGATGGGCGGCGCCATGCGCGTTACCAGGATCCACAGCGCCACATAGCGACGGGCACGAAAACGCCAGCGCGTCAGCACCCAGGCGGCAGGCACACCTAACAGCAGCGAGAAAATTGTGGAAATCACGCTGACCAACAGGCTGTTGCCAAAGGGTTGCAGAAAATTCCCGGCGATCAACTGGCGATAGGCTTCCAGCGTCGGCGTGAAGAACAACGTCAGTTCGAACGCGTCCATTGACGGGCGCAGTGACATCACTACCATCCACAGGAACGGCGCAAGGAACAACACCAGCAGCAGTAACGCCGCCAGCGTGCGCTGGCCTTTAAAATGCCACTTTCTGCGTCGCGTGACGGTGAGCGCGAGCGGACGACGTTCATCCGTTTGTTGTACTGTCATCGTTCCACCCCGCGCGGCCAATGAGCCAGCTTAAAATAAACACCCCGACCAGGATCACCACCGCAATAGCGCTGCCGTGTCCCCACCAGGAAAAGTTAAAAGCCTGAATAAAGCCGTAGTAGTTGGTAACTTCCGTCACCGAGCCCGGCCCACCGTCCGTGAGGATGTAAATCAGTGGAAAGGCTTTAAAGCTATCAATCAGGCGAAACAGAATACACACTGCCAGCACCGGTTTGAGGTGCGGCAACACGATGTAGCGAAAGATGTTGAATGACGAGGCACCGTCCAGGCTTGCCGCTTCGCGCGGTTCGTTGGGCACCATTTGCAGTGCCGCCAGCACCATCAGCATGGTGAACGGAAACCACTGCCAGACATCCGCCACTACAATCGCCCACAGCGCGGTGTCCGGGTTAGCGATAAGCGAGTTAAGGGGCAGATTCATGCGCTCCAGAATCTGGTGCAGGGGGCTGATATCCGGGGTGTAGATAATTTTCCAGATCAGCGCCACGATAATCGGCGGCAGTACCATGGGAATGAGCAATAAGGTGCGCACTCCGTTAAGCAGCCGCGACGGGCCATTAAGTAGTAATGCCAGCAGCAGCCCGATCAGCACCTGGAAGAAGACGCTCACCACCGACAGCTTAAGTTGCGTGACCAGCGAGTTGAGAAAGCGGTCGTCATGCAGCAGCTGCTGATAGTTCACCAGTGGATGGCTAAAGTTGAAGGTCGCTTCCGGGTTAGTCAGGCTAAACGGCGTGAGGCTGGTGACCAGCAGTGCCGCCGCAGGAACCAGCGTCAGTAACGTCAGCACCACAAGCGACGGCGATAACCCCAGTAGCCAGGCGTAACGCTGGCGTTGCCGCCAGCTTATTGGTTGTGCTATCCCCATGCTTATCCTCACTTAGATTTTCGCACCGGCGCGTTTTAGATCGGCGAGAGTACCGGCCTGCGCCTGGGTCATCGCCTCTTTCGCCGAAAGCTGCCCGGAGGCAATCAGCGCGATGGCTTTGTTCAGTTGCTGGTCAACCTGCGGATAGAACTCCACGGTACGGTATTTCATGTAACCGCCCTTGCCCGCCTGGTCGATGGCATCAATGGAGAGCTGCGCCAGGTCCACACCATTGATCACCTGCTTAGAACGAAACACCTGCGAGTCGATATCACTACGACGGGTCGGCGAACCGTATCCGGCGGCCAGCGTGCGGGCCGTGTTCTGTTTCGAAAGCGCCCACTGGATAAACGCCCACGCTGCCTCTTTGTTTTTCGAGCCCACCGGAATCCCCAGCGCATGGGTCGCCATGCCGGGGAACCACCCTTTTGGCCCGCTGACCATCGGACCAAAATGGGCCGTTTTCAGGGTGCGCGAGCTTTCGGCGTTGCCCAGTTGCGCCAGGTAGGTCTGGCTGGCGTCGGAGAAGTTCACTCTTCCCTGTTTCAGCGCCTGTAAGGACTGGTCGGCGGTATAGGTAATGCCGCCATTTGGGCCGAATTCGCGAACAAGACGGGCGAAATAGTCAGCCGCCTGCACCGCTTCCGGAGTATCGAGCGTCGGGAACAGGTCGTCCGGCGGCGCGCGGAATACGTTGCCGCCAAAGGCCTGCAGATACGGAATAAAGGTCCAGCCGTAATGGTTGTCGGTAACATACCCGGCGACGCGCTCTTTTTTGTTCACGGCCTGCAGAACTTTCACCAGGTCATCGGTGGTTTTTGGAAATGAGAGCCCGGCCTGTTGAATCAGGTCGTAACGCGAGGCTCCCGCCAGCATCGCTTCCACCACATAAGGAATGCCATACAGCTTGCCGTCGCGCCCGGTTTCTGCCGCCAGGGTGGCTGGCAGAAAATCCTGCAATCCCCAGTCTGCCGGAGTGAGGTTGGGATTAGCGATAAACTCATCAAGCGGAGTGAGCCAACCCGCGTTGATCCAGCGGCTGGTATAAATAAAGGTGACGTTGACCACATCATAGGCCGACCCGCGCGTCGACAGTTCCAGGTCGGCACGCTGGTTGTAGACCGGGAAGGCTGGCGTATCAAGCTGCACTTTTGCCCCGGTCAGGGCTTCAAACTCCTGCAACCACTGGCGGATCAACTGCGGCCAGGCGGTACTGAAAGTGGAGACATTGAGCGTCACACCATCATATTTGCGCGCTACATTTGCCCCGCGAGCGATAGCCGGGATCATGCTGTAGACCCCAAACGCCGCCATGGCTTTGAGTAAATCACGACGCTGCATAGTTCACTTCCCTGTCTGGGGTATCGTTTACGGCATCCTGCGGACGAGTAATAGTGCGGCTTCGGCTACCGTCTATGGCAACAGCGGGTTCACCTTCAATGGTGACGCGACGAACCAGGCGTGGCTGGTTGCCATAATCATTGACGGCGTAATGCTGGGTGCTGCGGTTATCCCAGATAACCACATCGTCCTGCTGCCATTGCCAGCGCACAGTATTTTCCAGGCGGGTAATACGGTTTTGCAGCAATTCAAAAATCTGCGCCGATTCACGACTGTTAAAACCGACCAGTTTTTTCACAAAATGGCCAAGTAATAAGGCGCGCTCGCCGGTTACCGGATGCACATGCACCACCGGATGTTCCGCTTCCCATACAGAAGAGACGAAGACATTTTTATGGTGATTGAGGCGATGTTCTTCGGTGACAATACGTTCTGCGCCATAGTCGTAATTATTACTGTGAATAGCGCGCAGCGTGCCGACAAATTGTTTTAAGGATTCTGGTAATAATTCATAGGCTAATGCGGTATTCGCCCAGACGGTATCACCGCCATATTCAGGAATAGTGACACCACGCAGAATGGATATTTTCGGGAAGGCGTCCACAAAAGTGACATCGGTATGCCAGGAGTCTGCCCGGCCACCGCCTTTTGAGGCATCAAGTTCGAATTACTGAACATGCCTGCAATAGTGTGAATAACATTTGCGTTATTGTCGGGACATCACTCCCTTTATTTTTCAAAAACAACCTTTATTTTTTGATCTCTCTGTTTAGCGCATCCATTATTATTGGCCTGTTGATTGGCGCCCTTTTCGTTAATAATGTTGCGCATAATCAATCTCTGCTTGCCCGACTGAAAAACGCGCTTGAAAATCGCGAATTACATTTTGTCTATCAACCCATATATAAAATCAAAGATCGAAAAATAACCGGCATTGAGGTGCTGTTACGCTGGACGGACCCACAAATTGGACATATCGGCCCGGATATATTTATTCCGCTTGCGGAAAAAAATGGCTTAATAAATAAGATTAGCTTGTATGTGGTTGAGCATGCCATCAGAGAGTGTGCGCCAGTACTGCTGAGCAGTGATATCACCCTCAGCATTAACGTCAGTTGCGCAGACATCTGTTCTGAGGCGTTTCGTGAAAAATTGCTGAGCACGTTAAAACAGGAAAACGTACCCGGCGAATCGATTATTCTTGAAATTACAGAAAGGCAAAGTTCCGGCACAGAAGATATTAAGCGCTCCATGGATCTGTTTAAAGGCACCGGGATCATGTTCGCTCTGGATGACTTTGGTACCGGTTATTCCAACCTGAACTGGCTTTCATTGCTTGATGTGGGCGAAATCAAAATTGATAAATCAATCACTGACTCAATAGGGACGGAATCCATCAATAATCACATTCTTCCCGGGCTGATAGAGATGTTTAAAAACATGCCAAAAATTGTGGTCTTTGAAGGGGTGGAGACTGACATGCAGTATCACTTTCTGAAAGAAAACATACCGGAGTGCTGTGCACAGGGGTGGTATTTCACAAAAGCTGTACCTTTAAGCGAACTACGTACCGTTCTTGAAGCTTAAAAGTCTCACCCGCGATGGTGCTTTCCTGCGACTCATTGTCTCCCACCGGAAGCCAGTACCATGTCCGGCCCCGTAATCAGGTTGCCTTGCACAGCGGGCAATTGTGGCAATACTCCACTGGCTGCACCGTTTTATAATAAAAACAGCAGGTGCGGCGAAAGCGCACCATGTTTCCCGCCGCGCTCCTTTGTAGCGGGCGGCGAAAGCGTTTGAGCGGGTTCCATGGCAGACCAAACAGCGACGAATCTGCCCCGTCCAGCAGCCAGGCAAAATCCTCCCGTTGGCGTTTATCCTGCTCCAGGGTAAGCCCTTCCATCCGTCCCTGATATAAGGAATAGACCCGTACCGCCGTGTTTTCCCAGAGAATATGCTGTGGCAGACCGCTCACCTGCGAGAGACTTTGCCACAGCGGTGCGAAGAAATTTCTGAATAAGGTAGTGACAATAGCTTCACGCCACGCGTCACGCGCCCCTGGGGCGTAACCCGTTGCAGTCACCTCGACCGGCAGCGACGAGCTCCATAAACCGTCGTCATGCGCATATTCCAGCCGACAGCTATTGAGTGATAACGGCAGGCCTTTATCAAATACACTCATCGCATAGAGCACATTCCCGGAGGCGAGAAATGCCACCCTTTTGGCGAAAAGTGACGCCGCAACCGCCATGTCCGGCGCGCCGATCAGCGGCATCACACGCTCGAGTATCGCCCGGCAGGTTTGCGCATCCCGCATTGCCTCGCCCGTCACGCTGCGCCTGTCTGCCTGCCCGAGCGAGCGCAGGCGAAACATGGCTTGCAGGTACGCATGTTCCTCAATCGTCAGCATGCGATTCTCCAGGAAAAGGGATGCACAATGGCGTATGGAAGAAGGGATCGTCAATAATCCGGCAGCGCAGATTAAATACCTCGCTCACGAGGGTTTCTGTCATGATCTGCGCTGGCGTCCCCTGTGCATATACCCGGCCTTTATGCACGGCCACCAGATGATCGGCATACCGACAGGCCAGGTTCAGATCGTGCAAAACCATCACAATGGTTTTGCCCTGTGACTGATTCAGCCCGCGCAATAATTCCAGAATCTCTATCTGATGCGCCAGGTCAAGGTAGGTTGTAGGCTCGTCCAGCAATACGGTGTTCGTCGCCTGCGCCAGCGTCATGGCAATCCACACCCGCTGACGCTGCCCGCCGGATAACGCATCCACCGGACGATGCTGCAGGGCTGCGGTTCCGGTCAGGCGTAACGCCTCCTCCACCTGCTGTTCATCTTCCTGTGACCACTGACGCAACCAGTTCTGGTAAGGAAAACGCCCGAGGCTCACCAGTTGTCGCACGGTGATGCCCTCCGGTGCGACGGGTGTTTGCGGCAGGATGGCCAGTTTGCGGGCAATCTGCGCCGTATGGCTGGCGTGAATGTCCGCGCCATCAAGAATGACCGTACCTGACTGCGGCGTCAGCAATCGCGCCATAGCTTTTAGCAGCGTGCTTTTACCGCAGCCGTTGCTGCCAATCAGCACCGTCACTTTTGCCGCTGGCAGGGCTAAATCCAGCGAATCGATCACCTGCTGCTGCTGGTAGCTGATGCTCAGCTTTTGCGTTGTGAGAGACACGTTTTCCTCATCAGTTACGTTCGCTGCCGGATAAGCAGCCATAAAAAGAAGGGTGCGCCGGCCAGCGCCACAAAAATACCGGCCGGAAGATCGGCGGGCCGAAACAGAGTTCGCGCCAACAGATCAGCCGTGACCACCATGCAGCCCCCACCGCAAACGGTGACAAATGCCTGACTAAAAAAGCCGTTACGCACCACCAGTCTGGCAATGTGCGGTGCTATCAGCCCGACAAAAGCCATTGCCCCCACCAGCGCAATCGCCCCACCGGAGAGCACTACGCAGCCGAGTAACAGCAGCACCCGCAGAGGATGAACTCGCACGCCAAGCCCGCTCGCCAGCTCATCATGCAGCTGCAATGTTTTCAGGTAGCGCAGCAAAAAAAGCAGCAACGGGAGCACGCAGAGATAAATCGTCAGCAGTTTCAGCACTTTATCCCATGTCGCGGCATATACGCTGCCGCTTAGCCACACCCAGGCGGAAAAGGTGGTGGTAAGAGGGCTCAGGACCAGAACTAAGGTAACGAGCGCCCCCGCCAGCGCCGAAACACCGACACCCGTCAGGATCAGGCGCAGCGGCGTAAGTCCTTTACGCCATGAAAGCAGGAAAATCAGCCCAACAGCGCAGGCCGCTCCCGCCATCGCCGCCCAGGGCATCAATGCGCTGCCGTATTGCAGACTGAAAAAGGAGAGCCATATCAGCGCGCCGGCGCTCGCCCCGGTCGTTACGCCCAGGGTATCCGGCGAAGCCAGCGGGTTTCGCACCAGTGTTTGCATGATAAGCCCGGACATTCCTAACCCGCCTCCGGCCAGCAGCGCCAGCGCCACGCGCGGTAAACGTAACTCATGCAGGATAAAACTCTGAGGTTGGGCGTCGGGCCGGAACAGGAGCCAAAAAGTTTGCGGCAGCGAAATCGCCACATCGCCGATACTCAGTGCCACGAGGGTAACGAGCAAGGTGAGGAGTAAGCACCCCAGTAATACCGGCAGTAAACGCGGGGAGAACTGGCGTGAAAATGGCCCCAGACGCAGGAGTTGGCTATCCGGCATGATTCCCCCTGCGCTGCGCCAGCAAAATAAAAAACGGCGCGCCCATGAGTGCCGTCATCACCCCAACCGGGACTTCCTGCGGCAAAATCACCACCCGGGCGGCAATGTCGGCAACCAGTAACAGCAGAGCGCCAAGCAAGGCACTGGCCGGGAGCGACTGGCGCAGGTCACTGCCAAACAACTGACGCGCAATGTGCGGGACGATAAGCCCGACAAAGCCAATATTGCCCGCCAGCGCCACAGCGCAGCCCGCCAGCCCAACCACCAGGACGCTTGCCAGCAACCGCACCAGGGCGATATTGAGCCCGAGCCCACGCGCGATCTCTTCACCGGCATTGAGCACATTCATTTGCCTGGCAAACAGGCAGGCAGCGACCACCAGCAACACACCGGGAAGCAGCACCGGGTACAGATGCGCAAGATCATTACCCGCAAGGCTGCCCGCCAGCCAGAACAGCATGGTATCGAGCGTTTCCTGATCGATGACCAGTATCGCCTGAGTAAAGGCGTTACACAGCGCGGTAATGGCGACGCCCGCCAGCACCAGACGCAATGGGTTGAGCTGGCCTTTACTGATCCGGCTGCTAAACCAGACCAGCGTGCCGGTGACACACGCGCCGGTGAATGCCAGCCACAATGTTAGCCAGGGGGAGCCAATGGCAAAAAAGCTGCCCACCAGCACAATCATTAACGCCGCCCCCGCATTAACGCCAAACAGCCCCGGTGAGGCTAGCGGGTTATGGGTCAGTGCCTGCATCAACCCGCCCGCCACCGCCAGAAAAGCGCCCACGCCCATCGCCAGCAGAGTTCGCGGTAAACGTGAAGTACGAATAATGGTATCCACCGCACTGGTCGGGTCCGCATCGTACAGCGCTTTTGTTAACTGCGCGACGGTATAAAAGCGGGTGCCCGTCATCATACTGACCACTGCCATCACCGCCAGCAGCAGACCACAGAACAGAAATTTTCCTCTCATGGCCGCCCCCTGAGTAGTGCGTATTCCACATCATTGAGGATTTGATTCGCCCCCAGAATGCCCCCGGACAAACTCCAGGGCACGCTGTCCACGAGCCATAACTGCCCCGCTTTCACCGCACGCATCTGCTGCCATAGCGGATGTGCCGATAGTGTTTGGTACTGCCGGGCGATCGCCGGGCTGTTTGCCCGCAGCAAAATGAAAAAGATATCGGCGTCCAGCAAGGGAATATTCTCCATACCTGAGAAACGCAACGATGCGCTTTGCGCCTGCATTGCCTGTTCATTCCAGGTAAAACCCAGTTCGGACATCACCGAGCCTGGAAAGCTTCGCGCAACGTAGCTGCGAATGTGATCGGGACGCACCTCAATTACCGAGACCTGCGGCCCGTTCGTCGCATTAAATCGCGCCGGGATAAGGCTACGCAGGGAGGCAACTCGCGCATCCCAGCGTTCAAGCAGACGGTCTGCGGCACTTTTCATCGCCAGGTTTTCTGCCACTACCGTCAGCGTTTTCCTGAACTCAAACACATCATCCAGCAGCGCAACAGGGGCAATTTTTCGCATCAGCGGCGCGACATCCTGATGACGGAAACGGGATGCAAAAATAATATCCGGCTTGAGTAACACGATTTTTTCCAGCGCAGGCTGCGTTTCCAGCCCGAGCTGTGGTACGCCGGAAAGCTGTGGGCGCAGATAGCGGTAAACCGGTTTCTCCGCCCAGGACTCAACAATGCCGGCAGGGGTGACACCCAGCGCAGCCAGGCTGTCGGTCGCCCCCTGGAAAAGAGACACGGCGCGCGGGATGGCCGGTTGGCGGGCATATAACGCCGGTGAGACAACTCCCAGTAGCAGTGACTGGAGTAGGCGTCGACGCGTCAGAGAAAATGAGAATGTGTTTTTCATCATCATTGATACCGCCCCGCAAAGGGGCGGTCTGCGTCAAAAATCAATACTGTAGCCGAGCGTTGCCGTGCGCCCGCGACCCGCGAAATAACGGTCCGGGTCGACAGACGCACTCTGGGAATAGTAAGTGACGTACTGCTTATTCAGCAGGTTAGAGATCCCGAGGTTCAACTTGCCGTAAGGCAGTTTGTAAGCCACGGCAGCATCCACCAGCGCATAGCCGGAAAAATCTTTCTCCGCGTCGTCAAATTCTTTACTTAAGGCCCAGTTAGCCTGCAGGAATGTGCTCAGTTGAGCATTCCAGTTGGCCGACCAGCTGGCGATGATGCGATCCGGGGAGATATTGAGGACATCGAGTTTTGCATCCAGGCTGCCGTTGTCATCGCTGTCATAACGACCGCGCATGTGCGACCAGGCGAGGGTCAGTTTGTGGTCCGCATTGGGGCTGTAACCCGCGCTAACCTCCACGCCATCAATTTCTGTTTTTTCGCGGCGGGCGACAAACGCATCATTGACCAGTTCCACACGACTACCCAGTTTCGAGGTGGATTTGTAATAACTGGCCTCAAAATCAAACGGGGCTTGTTGCACCCGGAACCCGACCTCGCTGTTTTTCGTGACGATGGGCTGCAGGCCACTATATTCATTGAGTTTAATCCCCGGCGTATCGATGCCGCGCAGCACGCGCCCGACATCCGGCACGGTAAAGCCTTCGCTGTAACTGGCAAACAGGCTGAGCGGCTCAACGGGGGTCCACACCACACCTGCGTTATAAAGCGTCTGGTCGAAAGAGGGTGTTCCGCCCTCCACTTTTACCCGGTCATTCGCCCACACCGTCTGATAACTGTCGATGTTCAGACGCGCGTACTCATAGCGCACGCCGCCGCTTAATTTCACCGATTCGACGGGGGCAAATTCCAGTTGCAGGAAAGGAGACAGGTCGGTGTAATTAATTTCCGGCACATAGGTGCGCCCGGTTGACCACAAGTCCTGCTTCGAGCTATCAAACAGGGTATCAAACCCCAGCGTCGCTTTGATGCGGTCATCCCAGATGTCATCCTTCGTCAGCGCAATTTTGCTGCCGTATTTGTCGGTGTAGGCCCGGCTCTGATCGTAGAGGGTGCCAATGGGCGCAATGGCAGGGTCCTGGAAAGAGGATGAGTTGGTTGCGCCAAACAAGGCTTCATAGCGCTGATAATAAGCAAGTGCCGTCAGCTTCATGCCCGCGAGATTGTAATTATCGTAGGTTGTACCTACAGTCCAGACATCATTATGGGGCGCACTGCCTTGCGGGTTGCCCTTAACCGAAGTGGTAAGCACGCCAGCGTCGCGGTCGCCCCTCACGCTAACGTAGTTATCTTTGTTTTTCAGACGGTAGCGGTTGAGACTCAATTGGATGCGCTGATCGTTATCCAGCCAGTACCCCACCTTAGCCAGCATGTCCCACGCGCGGGAGTCCATCAGGTCGCCCTGCGTATTATCAACGCCAATGGCGTGATTATCCGCATCCTTAAATAGCCCCTGGTCTTCATAGCTCAGCGAAAAGAGATAGTCGATATACTCTTCGCTGCCATTGATGCTGTAATTGGTTTTATACGCCAGCGTGTCCCGGTCAAACTCTGCCGTAGGGGTAGTGGTTTCCACGCTGAAATGCTGGTTTACGGTGCCAGGCTGTGCCCGTTTCGTGATGATATTTATCACGCCACCTGTTGCGCCGACGCCGTTGCTGGCGTTTGCCCCTTTAATTACCTCGATGCGCTCAATCATCGACGAGTCAATGGTATGCATTTCGCGTCCGGTCGGACGCAGCGGGTTTGACTGTGGAATACCGTCAATCATTACCAGCGGCGTACGCCCGCGAAGCGTTTCTCCACTGCCGGACATCTTTTGCCGTGGCGGCGAGAATGACGGCAGCAAATTGCTGAGAATCTGTGAAGTGTCTGAGGTGATTTGCCGTTGTTGGGCAATTTCTTTTTCACTTATGACCTTAATGACCTGAGGGGAATCATTACGCGACCCCTCCGTACGCGTCGCGCTAACAATCAGTTCATCATCACTACTTGTCGCCTCCTGCGCATAAAGCGCAGACGTGAAGACCAGAGCCATCGCGCCGTATAAAGGGGAAAATCTCATGCAAACAACCCTCAATAATTATTCCCCATCGTTTGGGGATCATTCCGTAAGAGAAACAAATAACAACAATAAGAAATATTTTGATAATGATTATCAATATCATGAATGAAATGTAAAGCAGAGATGAGAATTTTTGACGTTGACGCTGTCGGCGCCATACGCAGAGGAATGTGACAAGCCGTGGGTGTCATTAGCGGCTAAAAGCGGCGAGTTTCAGTATCACCGGGCGTCGCGGACAAAGTGGCTGTAGCAGAGAGAGTGACGATGCTCCCGGTTCATCCTGAATGGCGCAAATCAGTATGAACCGGGAAACAGGCACGTAAGCGTGGGCAACGAGTTGCCCCGGACGTTTTCACTCTCCCCTTTGCCTGACTTAAGCTATGCAAAGTGTCGGGATATGGGCGTAACGCTGCGCAGCATCACTCCTGCGAGATAATTACGTAGCATTACCCGCCCCAAATATACCGGGCAATTTAAGCTTGTAATTTTTAAAATTTCTTATCCTTGAACACGGTATGCAGCATCATGTAGCGCTTAACATTACGCAAGCACATTAAGCTTCTGAAAACCCGGAAGGACATTGGTTTCTTTCGAATATAATAAAGCGTGAAAAGCTGGTATTTCTTGCTTGTCTTATCGAACTTACTGCTGTGTTTTTTATAAAAAGAGAAATACCCAGAAAATTTTTTCCTGGACGCGGTGATTCTTACTTCACCATGGTTTACGTAAAGAATCTGAGTGGCAGTTTTTATTTTAAAGGGTCCACCATAGTGTTCCGCAAGCCGATAAAAAGCATCATAATCTTGCGCTGCTGCAAGCTGTGTATCAAAAAGGACAGCCTGCAAACGCGACGTTAAAGTGAAGACTTGATTGCCGACGATGTTCTTTTTATTGAATAATTGCTGGCTATAATCTGGTTTTGGATAAATCCTCAAACTCTCCAGCGAAAGATAGCCTGATGAATCACAAATATAATCATCGGCATATAAAAACGCATGCTGATTAAGTTTATGTTGCTCCTTCAGGAAGGATGTCAACCGATTTGGCAACCACTCATCGTCATCATCAATGCCAGTAATGAAATAACCATTAGCCAGCTTAATTGCCTGATTCCTGACAGCACACGCACCGGAATTATAATCATTTCTGATATATTTTATACGTGAGTCCGCCAGCCCTTCAATAAATCCCTGAAGATTAAGGTAATTTGGAGAGCAATCATCAACAATAATTAACTCCCAGTTCGTATATTCCTGTTTTAATATTGATTCAACGGCGCGCTTTGCTAACTCCTCCCGGTTCCACGTAGGCATATAGATTGAAACCAGCAGATCGGGTTTTACCACGGAATCAGATAACGCATCTGACTCTGAAACCGTTTTGTAAAAACTCGCATTTTCAGGATCGCTTTCAGTAAAATTCACGCCATAACAATTGGCATAATCAAAGATTGCCCCTTTCAAAGCACAATAGCTAAGGTTTGCGCCTCGCAAGCATGCGTATGAAAAATCGGTATTCCTCAGATCACTGAATGAAAGATCTTCACCTGTTAAGTCAGCGTTTCTAAAATTTAACCCCATATAATTCTTAAAGCGATGATCATCTTTAAGAAAAATACTTTTAATGCTCTTATTGCCATGCCGCTTAACCCTATATTCTTTTTCATAAGGTGCAGCTTTTTCGTTTAAAAGCATGATGTTTTCCTGTCCACCTTTTCCCGGAGAAGCACAGCATATCAAGCCCTTTTTCAGCCATGTATAAATTTTACAATTTATAATTCTTTTTAAGAATTTCCTTATTAACAGGCTGCGATAATATTAATTTTATTGTTTCTAATCAATAAATTACTGGCTGTTAAAAACGTGTTATTGTATTGCAGAGTATTAAACCCACCAGCCGATTATATCTGCAGGGCCATACCTGGCTGAGTAAGTGACACAATTGGGCTTAACACGGCCAGGAAATAAGATGGCAGCATATCCCGAAGGAGAGATCAGGAATGTCCGCTCCGAACAGGAGCGGACGTTTAGACATTGCTACGTTACCAGCGTTACTTGTCATGGTTTAAAAGCCCGGCGCGCACGAGGATGAAACTTACATTAAGCAATATTTTCCTCTGCTGATTACTCTTCTGATAACCTCTTCTGTTATTTCAAAACAAATATAATAACCGGTGAGATTACTGGCGCGTTTCTGGACTTTTCACCACGGCCAGATGTTATTCTCATAGTCGAGGAACAGATGTTCTTTATCATTGCGATGCAGTTCAATCACATCAACCATTCCATTGACGCTGGTTTTCACATCAATCTCTGCTTCAACTGCACCATCGAGTGTACCCATTGCTGTCGCCGCCCAGCCCGGATGGATTGACAGGACAGTATGTTCCCCCGGCTTCATATCCATATATATACAACGAGCCAACATATTCAGCGCCACTTTACTGGCCCGGTAGAGCTCAAGACCTATTCCCGGTTCGGGCCACTGTGCCAGGCGCGTCGCTAATCTGGCTGGCAGAGATGCCGGTCCAGAAAATCACGAATGGCCATACCTATCTCTTTTGCATGCGTTTCCAGTGCGAAGTGGCCAGTGTCATAAAAGTTTATCTCTGCGTCTGGCAGATCACGTTTCCATGCCTGAGCACCCGCCGCGAGGAAAAACGGGTCATTTTTTCCCCAGACGGCCAGCAAAGGTGGCTGGTACTCGCGGAAATAGCGCTGGAAGGAGGGATACTTTTTCACATTCGAGGCGTAATCCAGCAACAGATCCAGTTGGATCTCCGCATTGCCCGGCCTCGATACCTGCATCCCTTCAAGAGTATAACCATCAGGCGAAACCAGAGACGGATCGCTAACACCTTCCAGATACTGCCATTTGATAGAAGCAGGAGTGGGGAATTCCTGCAACGCACTGCGGTTTTCCGGCGTGGGTTCGCGCCAGTATCGCTGCACAGGTGCCCAGGCCTCTCCCAGCCCCTCTTCATAGGCGTTGCCATTCTGAGAAATGATCGCCGTCACCCGCTCCGGATGCGCGGCTGCCAGTCGCCACCCGACTGGCGCGCCATAGTCATGAACCATAAGCGCATAGCGATGCAGGCCGAGCTCCTCTGTAAACCGATCGATTGTCTCTGCAAGCTGGTCAAAGGTGTATGCCCAGGCGCCCTGCCCCGGAGCCTCGGTAAAACCAAAGGCCGGTAGATCTGGCGCGATCAGATGATAGCGATCGGCCAGTTGGCTAAAAAGGTCACGAAACATAAACGATGAACCTGCGAAACCATGAAGCATAAGTAATACCGGCGCCGTGTCATCACCGGCTTCACGGTAGAAAACGTTAACGTTGCCGGCCTGTTTATAGCGGTAATGAACCTGCTTAGTCGACGGGGCAGATGCACTCTCTGCCGCAGATGATCCGGAAGTGGAAGCAGCCATGATAACCTCATGTAACCTTTAAAGTGTGAAATTGAAGGTTACATGGGAATCTGGTAACCTGTCAAAATGATTTTATGAGTTACGGACATGTATGGAAATCAAACCGCTTTCTTCTCAACCTCTCTTCCTGGCCGATAACCTCGCGCTGGATTTCATCAACAGCGAATACGGAACAGGTGATGAACGACATGATTGTTTTGGGAGCGATCTCAGCGTCATAGACTGGCTGGAAACGGCGGGTCTGGTGCCGAAAGGCACTCAAGCTCCTGCCGGGTTGCTGGTTGAGGCTCGCCAGCTGCGCGGCGCGGCCAGAGCTGTTGTGCATGCCGCTATGGAATCCGTTGCATCGGATCTGACGGTGATTAACAGGATCCTTGATAAAGGGCATCCTGAGACAAGGCTGCAATGGGATAACGCTACACAGCAATACCGTATTGAGGTTCGTTCAGCGATGAATAGCCCTGCCACTCTTCTCTGGCCTGTTGCCGACAGCCTGGTGAAGCTGGTCACTGATGACAAATTCGAATATGTGCGTCAGTGCGAAGCCCATAACTGTATTTTGCTCTTTCACGATTTGAGCAAATCTCATCGCCGCCGCTGGTGCAGTATGGCAACCTGCGGCAATCGGATGAAAGTGGCAGCCTTCCGGAACAGGAAGAATGCATAATGATTCTGGCCTCTTATGAAGAGTGCCAGAGTTTAACCGCACCTGTAATTTGCGTTAGCAGGAAAAGCAGTAATCATCGGGATCTGTGGGTCGGTCAAACTCACCGTATAGTGATCGAGGTATAAAATGAACTGGCTTTTATTAAAAGGGCAATGGTATCTGATATCCCTTATGCCACTCACTGATGAATTCAGATTGACTGTGCCCGGTGAGCGCACCTCTCTCATTCTCAACAGACCCCAGATGGAACGCGCAGTTAAAGAAAGTCTGGCGTTATCGGGCCGCCCTTCAAACAAAGCGGCCCTGCGCAACTGATTCATTAACACCAGAAACAAAAAACAGCCTTATTTTTACTGGGCTTTTTAATCTCCTCCCCAGGCGCTACATTCCCCCTTCACGCTCAGAGCGTACAGATTGCCCTGCCGGATATCGGTTTTCCGTTCCGGTGAAGTACACTTTGTATTGATTTTTATGCCCGAACTGTAATTTCTTATTGATTTAAAACCATTTTTCGCATGCCTTCCGTCACCAGGCAAAAAGATTATCAACTAACTCTTGACCGAGGGAGAACGATCGTTCTACCATCATCCTATGAACAAAAACACGACAAACACGCGGGAGAGAATTCTCGCGACCGCTGAAGAACTCATCTACCAGAACGGTATTCATGCCACCGGTATGGATCTCCTGGTGAAGAGCTCAGGCGTGGCCCGGAAAAGTATTTATCACCATTTCACGAACAAGGACGAAGTGGCAGCGGCGGCGCTGAATGCGCGCGATGTACGCTGGATGGAATGGTTCAGAACGGAATGTAACAAGGCGGATACGCCGCAGGAGCGCATCCTGAACATGTTCACCGTGCTTAAAGGCTGGTTCGAATCGGAGGGTTATCGCGGATGCGCGTTTATCAACACGGCAGGCGAAGTGGGAGATCCTGCGGATCCAATTCGTCAAATCGCCAGGCTTCACAAACAGAAACTACTCGATTACGTGCTTGAACTGACCGGACAACTGAATACAGCGCAGTCGTTACCTCTGGCCCGGCAGTTACTGATACTGATTGAAGGCGCCATCACCATGTCACGCGTAATGGGTGATTACAGCGCCGCCGATGATGCAAAAGCTGTCGCTCAGCTGTTACTGAAACAGGTCTCATAGCAGAGACCTCTTTTCTAAAGATGAAATACTCACTGAAATATCCAATTATTCCGGAGGCACCACCATGTCCGCTTCACAAGTCCGTCCGCCCCTTCCGCCGTTCACCCGCGAATCAGCAATTGAAAAAGTAAGGCTTGCTGAGGACGGCTGGAACAGCCGCGATGCCGAAAAAGTATCCCTTGCCTACTCTCTGGATACCAAATGGCGCAACCGCGCAGAGTTTGCCAATGATCGTGAAGAAGCCAGGGAATTCCTCGCGCGTAAGTGGAAAAAAGAGCTGGAGTACCGTCTCATCAAAGAACTCTGGGCATTTGACGGTAACCGCATTGCGGTCCGCTACGCTTATGAGTGGCGCGATGACTCCGGTAACTGGTTCCGTTCTTACGGGAACGAAAACTGGGAATTTGGTGAAGACGGGCTGATGCATCATCGCTACGCCTGTATCAATGACATGCCTATCAAAGAGAGTGAGCGCAAGTTCCACTGGCCTCTGGGACGCCGTCCGGATGACCATCCAGGTTTATCTGAGCTGGGCCTGTAACGTTCCCTGCCTGTCCGGGCATCCGGTTACTGTCCTTGCTGGATGCCTGTTTTATCAGCGTGATGTTATGTCGCGCCAGTCGAAGCGGTATCGATTTCTGTTATCTGAAAGTACTGGTTTAGTAATACAGGCAATGGAAAGCCTGGTTTAAAAGTAAAATAGCTACAGGGAATTTCTGAGTCTCAAAAAAATTAGCTGAACGGATGAGGATGTAAAAATCACACTTTATTTATCGCCCTACCCCATGGCAATATATTCTCTTCATTCTGTTACTCAGAGTCATAACTACACGTCTTCATCGCCCATTCACTGTTAAAAATTCTGTAATGAAATTCATCGCTTGTAGATCCTTTGAAAAAATCCGCATCTTTTAACTCATTAATTTTTTTGAGTTGCAAACATTCCATTAAACGGACAGAGGCCAGATTCCGGGAGTCGATCAATGCATCGACATGAGACAAGTTATAATGATTAAATAAATAATCTATCAACATGCGCACACACTGTTTTGCCACCCCTTTTCTTTGATATGCCCCAAACACATGGTAAGCAATATATGCCCAGCACTCATCAGTCATAATGGTCGACTGAACGTATCCCAGATATGCGCCCGATTTACGATTTATAATGACCCAATTTAGCCATATTTCGCGTTTATCTGGCGAATGCCGCTGTGAAACTCTCTCATAACGCGCTATCAACTCAGCCAGGCTTGCCGGCGGGTTGGATGGAATATATTTATAATCCGATTCAATAGACAAGCCGGCATACATACCGGGCGCATGCGATTTATCCAAAGGCTCCAGCAAATATAAATCTGACATCAAAGGCTCAATTAATTTCGCATTCACAGTACAAACTCCATAAGACCTGACATCACGATTGAGAAGAGAGACTCAACGACAACACAACCTTTACCTTACAGCAAAAATTAACATCGATGGCTGGTATTTTGCTTAAAAAAACTGTCAGACCCAGGACCCTTTTCTGATGTTTAAACAATGTCTCCGCACCAGGCGCATTTGCACGAAGCACTCTGGGGGGCGATTTCTGGCCCGGACAGCAGAGCGCGGCGGCCAGGTCACTGGGTTCGTCTGTAAAGCGCCCGAAGCAGGCACTGTTAATTTTTGCCAGTGTTAATCAATGTGTAGCTGGAAACGAATAAAAAACACGGCGGGCACGTATTTCTGAAATCCAGATGGCGTGGAGGATGATGAATAACCAACTGTCAATGCGGCTGCCAGGGTGAACTGCGCGCTTTTTTCAGGCACACGGAAACAGACAGACTGAACGAGTTCTTCGACAACCTCTCGGTTACGCGCCAGAACCAGCCCATAACGCCGCAGCTGTGTCAGATGTTCAGCCTGATGATAAGCGTAACGCGTTTTATCTTCATCGCTGAGCTGGCTTGTTTTCTCAGGTACACATTTAAGTCAGACTAATAATTTACGCCTTGAGGCCGATAGTGTTATTTCTTAATTGATATATGAAGGAACATGTATGTACAGAATACCCTCTTTAATGCGCCCGCTTTTTTTTCTCACTCTCTTGCCGATGTCTTTCGTTCAGGCTGCAGATAACGTTGCGGTGACAGATGTGAGTATGAACCCCTTATCTGTCACCAGAATTCATGATCGTGTGAATTACATGTTGTCCTTAAACTTTAATAACGGCAAAACAGCGCAGCAATGGCGTTCCGTTGATTGCCGGCAGGGCCAGGCACAAGTTCTGTACAGGGACTTACTTAACGAGGAGGGGTTAACCAAAGCCCGCTTTTACGGCAACAGCTACCTCCGCTATGGGCCGGCACAGGATGATAAGCAAATGACGGCAGAGGATATCCGCAAGGTTTGCGAGCTACCGATAAAGGAGGCGCGATGGGAAAAATTATCAGCCACCTCTGCAACGGGCATTACCGAACTTGTCGATGTTAATAGCATTCAGCGCAAGGGTGATATTTTATCGGTACGCATGGGATATGACTTTGCAGATATCATTTGGGAACCACCTTACGATGCGCCGCTGGTATTAAAAATTGAACATTACATTTACAACTGTAAAACCCATCAGGGCGACGCTGTCGCTGCAATGAACTTCGATAGCGATGGACGCGTTACGGACTCACTCATCACTGCTGATATTATTCGCCGCAAGAGTAGCTTCACTATTAGCCCTGAAAAGGCACAACGTTTCGCGCAGCTCTGCCAATTACCAGCCGGCAAAATATTCTCCGCCGAAGGACATTTCGTACCTGCCGCTAACAAAAAAGCATCAACGCTGATGGGGCCAACAATGCCCGATCTGAGTAATAACAATCCGCAATGGCTGAATAAATATCCCCTCCCTGCCGGAATTGAGCAGCAGGCACAATCCATTATCAAACCCTGGGCGCAGGCACGTTTTAAACAGATTCGTTATACCGAAGCCAGCGCGTTCGGGAAGGTCAAAGTACAATTGGATGTGCAACCAGATGGTTATATCCGCAAGTTAGAGGAATATGGTATCTGGACCGTACAACGTTTAACGCTGGCTAATCAGCTACAACTTAAGTTCGCAATGTCCATCAGTCATGGGGCGTCAGTGCTTAACAAATTGCAGACGGATCTGCATTTCCCGTTAGCGAAAGGCCAGCACTATCAGGCGCAATGGGACAGTATTGATGCCGACAAGAAAGTTACGGCTTCAACGTTACGCTGCGACGTAACGAAAGAAGGTGACGCAAGCAGCATTACACCAGAGTTTACCGGGAAGTATCTGTTAGTTGAGTGTCATGATACGACCGAAGGACAGCGGGAAAGCAGTACTAAACTTGCCTGGCTGCAAGAATTTAACATCTTTGTCCCGGTATCTATGCAAGTGGGTGATAAACCTGAAACCCCGGTAAAACTGGAAAACGTTAGCGTCATACGCTGATAAGCAAGCAGGCTCGCTGGTGAGCTTTTATGATCCTGATGTGAGCCTTGAGAGTGGATATTCTGGCTACGCAAAGTTGGTGCTGATTGCAGGGTACGTCCATTTACGCGTAGCAAACCTTGAAAAATGCCCGGATAAACGCATCACCGGGCTATATTCCGGGGTTACGCTGATTTGTAACGTGCTTCCAGTTTATCCAGAAAGCCAAATAGCGCCTGGTTCATTTCGCTGTAATCATGCGCACGAAGCTCTTCTCGGGTATTAACGAAGCGATAGTCCGCGGCGCGGTTCAGATCTTTCTCTGAATGCTCAATCAGCAATTCCACAATTTCCGGTGTCAGTTCCATATGGCACTGAAAACCAATGACACGATCCGAGTATGAAACGATCTGGCGCGGGCATCCCTCGCTATAGGCGATGATTTTTGCATCCGCCGTCAGACCCGGCATATCGTTATGCCAGTGACCGACTTTAAGCGACTTCGCAAAGTGAGAAAACAACTCATCTTTGCTGCCCTCTTCTGTCAGCGTGATCGGGAATTTACCAATCTCTTTTTCAGGGCTGTGAGCGAACGACGCCCCCAGGGCTTCACCGATCAGCTGTGATCCGAGACAGATGCCAATCACGACCTTACCGGTGTTAACAGCACAATGAATGAGCGCCTGCTCGCCTTTGGAATCGAAGTGCGGGCACTCCTCCAGAGTAGTGGCGGGATCTTGCGGGCCACCCATAACGATCAGAAAATCGATGCCTTTAGCGTCAGACGGCAGCACATCCCCTGCATATACGCGTGAAAAGGTCACATCATGGCCGTGGCTTCTGGCCCATGTTTCATAGGCGCCCGGCGCTTCAAAACTTTCATGTACGATAAAGTGTACTCGCATTAGGCTATGTTCCTGTAATACCTGTGATAATCTGCATCAGAAATACCTCCCCCATCCATTAAGGCCTTACTGCGGATGGTTCCGGTTTCGATATCATAATTGCAGGGGCTAAATCTGAAATGCCAGGTAGTATAGATAAAGCGCCAAGACATGATGAAGCTACAGGCTGGTCAGGCACCGCGATAAGCTATCAACGCGGAGAGGCAGACCCTCCTCATCACCACCTTGAGGGGCAACTGCTCTTTGCCACCAGAGGGGTTATGCTGGTTGAAACAGAGAGTAATCGTTGGGTCATACCGCCTCAGCGCGCATTATGGCTACCGCCTCTTCAGATCCATAGTTACAACCTGCTTTCACATACAGACCTGCGGGCCGTCTATTTCAGCCGCAACCTTATCGCTGAATGTGCGAATTTTACGAAGAGTAACCAGGTGCATGTGATTACTGCTACAGCACTGGTGAAAGAGCTGATCGCCGGGCTATTCAGTAATGACTACAACAGACCGAGCCAACGAAAAATGGCCCTGTTGCTTCTGGAAATTCTCAGCGAGGCTCCCCCTTTAGCTGCGGAGCTTCCAATGCCGCATGATGAACGACTAGCCTGTGCAGCCAGAGAACTGTTGGTTAATCATCGCTGGGAAGCATCGCTGAGCGATCTGGCTTTTATCGCCACCATGTCTGAGCGTACATTTTCGCGATTGTTTATTAAGGATACTGGATTTAGTTTCAGAACCTGGAAGCAGAGAGCCAGGATTTGCGCTTCGTTAGATCTTCTCGCAAATGGCATCTCAATCAAACAGGTCGCATATCAGCTTGGCTTCTCATGCCCGGCTGCATTTACGGCGGCTTTTCGCTCCATACTGGATTCGACGCCACGCGACTTTTTGCCTTAATTCATAAAGGTGACGTTGCTACTCTCATGCTACGTTTTTCCACAGAGGGTATGTCAATATTGCCAACATCCCTGAACTCAACGAGATATATGCAATCTGAATACGGAGCA
>NZ_JBCIVJ010000024.1:0-50671 GCF_039409775.1 Phytobacter palmae
GCAGGAGTGTGTTCCGTACTATTCTGTGCGGCAAGCTTTTCTGCTGCGCGCTGAGCACGCTGCTCTCTGGTTAATCCGGCCATAGGCCCTCCAATAGGAAAAGGGGCCGAAGCCCCTTAGTTTGTGGTTGTGTTAGCCGGCCAGAAGAGCAATATGCTCGCTCTTGATTGCACGGTAGCCCCAGGCCAGCCGGACATGGTAGACAACCTGCAAGAACTGGCGATATACCGCGATTTCGAACGACAACCCGGTAACCGGGTCGGTGATGATCGTGGTGTCGTCGGCAGCATCTCCGCCTTCCGGCTTCGCCGGTGCGCGAGTCGCCAGAACGATTGCAGAGCGAGCAAATGCCACGTTAGGCGTATAGCTGTTACCTACCGTCAACGCTGCTCCATCGGCAGCAGCCAGCAGCAAGCCAGGCTTACCAATAGAGGTGACACCACCAGCAAGCGCAGAATTAACCACGTATTTGTTGGTATCGCCGTTCAGCGTAATGATATCGCCTGCCAGGATTGTGCCGGTGCCGGTATCAATAGCGATACCGGTAGAGCCAGCCGCCGCCGCACCATTAGTGAGGTAACCTGCGCCGGAGCCTTTTGTAACCAGGCTGATCGGGTCGGAATGACGGATTGCCATACCCATGATGCGGTTGGTCATACCGTTACGCAGCATGTCAGAGGAACCCGCCTCGTTGACTTTGAAGAGACCAGACTGCTTACCGCGAAGATTACCGATTGCCGCATGGCCGAGAACCAGTTGCAGATCGGTTTTTGGTGCACCGTTTTCTTCCAGAATGCGCAGAACGCCAGCGAAATCTGACATGTCGGCGGCAGTGCCAAATGGCGTGGTGCCAGCGGTACCATATGCACGGGAGGCGTTTTTATATGCTTCCAGCCACAGGTCATTTTCGATTTCGTTCACCAGCGTACGCATGGCCTGGTAGAAACGATCTGCCTGAATGGTGGAGAAGGTACCGGCATTCATCAGGCCTTTTGTTTCTTCACCGTTCCAGCGCACCGGGACGTGTTTCGATTTGGTGATTGCCACCTGGACATTATCCACCACCGCATCACCGGTATTCGGCGCAGTAACGCCCGGGGTGTTGTCTGCGGATGCAGCAGAATTTGTGACAGGGACAAGAACGTTCTGCCCGATAGCAGCGCGTTCAACATTGCTGTTTCGGCTTACTGCCGGGATAAAACCAGTCATCTCGCGAGAGATAACGTCGAGAGCCTCATACATATCGGGCAGGAGGCCGGTCAGCGTATTCGCCATGGTATTTCCTTCTTAACTGGTTAGGGTTTGTGTTTTGGGTGGCCTTCCAGCCTCTGCGCCGTCACCCATCCGGGAAGCGGCAATAACGGATTATTCGACGATGGTGATCTTGTCTTTCATTGCCTGGGATTTTTCGCCCGGGGAAAGCTGATCAAACGCAGTGCGTTTCATCGTTTTTTGTCCGGCCTGGTGCTGCGACTGGTGTGAACCGCCGCCGCTATTGCCGGACGCTTTGAGGATGTAATCTTTCTGCGGATGCAACTCGACCAGTGCCTCCAGTGCTTCATCAAATCCAGCCAGTTCGCCAGGCTTGGTGCGGGAGAACACTTTATTCCCCTGCCCGTCGTAGGCCACGACCTTGCCATCTTCAATTTTGAAGTTCTTCCCGAAGTGGGAACGCACGAACTCAGCCGGAATTGCCATCTTCTCGGAGATAAACTTCGAGCCGCCGAAGCGACCGCCGATCATCTCGTCATAGAGCTGGGTTTCCAGTTTCTGACTCTTGCCATTCGCTTCGTCCAGTTGCTGCTGGAATGCCTTAGTGATTTCAGCCTTCACCTGGTCAACGGCGCCAGCGTCGATCAGCTTCTTCTGGTCGATTTTGGTCATCATCTCCAGGGCTTCGAGTGCCTTGGTCGGGTCGGTGATGCCTGCGAACTTAGCGAGACTGGCTTCCGCCGCCTCCTTCGCTTCGCGGTGAGTTTTGGCCTCACCGTTCAGGGAGGTGATTTTGGCCATCGCTGCGACCGCATCGAACGGGATTTCTTTGCCGTCATCATGAGTGAATACCGGCATACCGTTTTCAACGACCACATGTCCATTAGCATCGAGTTTGAGTTTCATTGGTTTTGCTCCGGCCTTCCGGCCATTGGTAATAGGTCATCCGACCCGGTCACCGCGTCGCATCCGCTCAGCGGCAGGCATAAAAAAGGCCGCCTTGAGGCAGCCTGTTGTGAATTTCAGATAATAAAAAAGGCCGCCTGAGAGACCTTTAAGCAGTTATCTCAACGTTAATGGCTAATGAACTCTGGGACATCACTCCCTAACGTCGTAACTTCAATCAAATTGCTTTCATCAATTAACGGGATCTTTCTTTGATAACCGCCAATGGATACTTCCACCTGATACGGTACAAAGACATCTTTCCCATCAACAATAATTTTCATTAAATCCGATTGGTTATCGTTCATGTTAGCCTCAAGCGAAGGTGTTTTATGAAGAATATCACATCCCAGCGTCACTAAACGCCCGGTCGTCACGTTCCCGCAATTGATCCAGCGTCAGCCATTCACCTTTGTCGGAATAGAACTCATCCGCTGACATGCCGCCATCACGAATCAGCCTCGCGCGCGTCACGCCGACAATTTGGGACTGCCGCGTGAATGACTGCCGCGAAAACCAGCCCTGATAATCGGTATCCGCAGGAACCTGACCGTCCATGCTGGCGCGGGAGCTATCCGATATTTGTCCGATAGCAATGCCGAGCTCATCAGCGGATTTGAGGATGTAAGTTTCGACGCTGCGGCAACAAAAGTGAATTTTACCCGGTCCTTGCAGATAAGGGATTTTGTGGCCGATAGGTTTGTTGTCCAGGGTGTATTTTAGACGGTCACGAATTCGGCAATCTTTTGATGTCCGGTTATCCAAAGTAGACAGCCACTGCTTACCCTTAAGAATGTCGTCGTTCGCTGTAGCGAAATTCTGCCGCGCCGTCGCCGCGAGGTGTCCCACCGCCGTTTTAGCAATACTGGCGGCGTTGGCCCGACTCATTTGCAGCGCGCCGTCCTGATAGCCTCGGTTAGCGTGACCACGAACCTTGCGGGCTATCTGCTCATGCGTATCACCCAGCAGGAAACCCTGCCGCACCGTATTGCTGATGCGCGCCATACGGTCGGCTTCAAGATTGTCAGCCCATTCAGAAAGCAGCCGCCCCTGAAATGGCCGGGCCATAGCCGCCGCATAAACAGCATCCGGGGAAATGCCCACCAGCGGATGAAGCTCCAGCACGTCATCAGGGATCGCAAACTGAAACAGGCTTAACTGGAAACCAGCTTCACTCTGCGCCAGTCCATGCAACTCAGAGGATAGCCCGGCGTACATCGACTGAACGGCCTCGCGATTCATCGCTCTGACGCTCACAAGCAGTGATTCCAGGCGCGACACGGTGAAACTATTTGCGTCCAGCGTATCAATAGCCACCAACAACCGCGCCGTTAACTCGGCGTCACTGTCGTTAAGCAATTTAACCATGCGATTGGCAACGCCGGTGCTATATCGACTAATCCAGATTGCATGAGCCAGAGACTCATCGCTCAACTGTTCATTCGCCGTTACCATTTACACCACCAGTATTATTAAGGGCCGCCGGAGAGCGTCACCTGCTGATTTCTCAGCTCGTCGATCACTTCGTCTGGGTTCGCGTCCGGGTCGATAAATTTCAGCGCCTGCAGCACCCGCACGGCATCAATCTGACGAATATCGCCCCCCTGGCGTAATGACTGAACTGCCGTAGCGGCCGCAGAGTCGAATGTCTGCGCCGAAACATCCAACTCGGTACGCACATCAACATTACCGCCCTCAGTTTCACCGAGCCATTCCGCCATGATTTGCAGGATGTTATCGAGCGCGTCTTCCAGTGAGCTTGCCATCGTATAAAGAGGTGAATTCTCCTGCATGTGCTCTTCATGCGTCTGGTCATCAGATTTGGTTGAGGTGTTTTCGGCGCGCAACAATTTTGCCCCGGCCTGACGCATCTGGTTTTCCAGGTCTTCCAGTGAGATTTTCCCGGCGCCAATGGCCGCGCCGGTATGCTCAACATATTCCAGACCCTGCCTTTCGCGGTTGTCGAAACGAGTCGCTGTTGATGATCCGATCGTTAACGCTTCACCTTCCGCCAGTCCATAGGCCACCAGCAACGGTACACGGGCGACATGCAGAATGTTGTCCTGCTCACTCTGGCTCTGCCAGTGCTTGATGTTCAGCAATGCCAGGTTCAGCAACGGCGGAGAGCCGCGCATAAATCCTGTTCGCTTCGTGTAGAGCGTCACCAAGGGAATGTCATCACGGCTGGTTTCCCACTCATCGTGAATCGACCATTGGCTTTCGCCGTTTTCACCCTTATTACGGCGATAAATTTCGACTTTGCGGGGCATGATGTGCCGAATCTGCTCAACCTTCGTCTGCCCGTAATCGTTGCCATCGACAACGATCACCTCTTTAATGCGCAGGTCTGTCAGAACCACCTTCCCTTTGACTACTTTCGACTTCCATCCGATAACCTGGCGGGGATTGAGCATCGTGGCATACGGGCGTGAGCCTGCTGCTTTTTCGTCAGCCTTTGTTTTTACCGTCTCGGGGTCAACCTTCGGGAAATCCACCAGCGCATGCACCAGACCGTACTGGAATCCGATGCTGAAAAATTGCTGTGCCCAGACATCGATCCGGTTTCCTTCCATATCAATATCAGGTGCTAACTCCTTTATTGTTTCAGGCGCGCTTTCGCTCAATACCGTAGGCTCAGCAAATACGCGCCCAATGTTCTGTTTAATCGCTTCTTCATAGGCAGGAAGCAAGGTTGCAGCTGCTAATCGTTCTCTGTAGCTGTCAGGATCTTCGTTGGGCCATTTCGGAAGATACAACTTCCCCTGTCGACGCATTTCAAGCGTACCGCCCATCAGCGCATCGTTGATATCCCAGGCCTCAACCATGTCGTTATAGTCGAGGTTGGGTGTTGAAATATCAGGCATGGTTTACATCCGAAGTTGAGTGACTTTGCCAGTCGGTTTGATGATCGGGAATTGTTTAATGATGAAATACCCACCAGCATCGTTTGGGTGGTCATTGTCGGCTTTCTTGTCCGGTTCACCGTTTTCGCCCCATACCTGTTGTTCAAGCGATTCTGTATAAACAGGGCAGCGCTTTACATTCACTTTGTAGCGACGCTCACCGTTGCCGTTGCAGAACATGGCATTCATCGAATTGATGCGGTCTTTTACCGGCGGGTTTGAATCGTTCACAATCACGTTGAAGCCAGCCTGCTTGAGCTGGGCGATATCCGTAGTGCTGGCATGAGCTGATTTACGAGAGTCGCCAGAGGCATCAGGGTAAATGTAGATCTCCCGCACCTTCCGGTAGTCTCGACCGTCATACAACCAGAACCGCTCTTTAATGATGCGGATTATGTCAGGGGTGTCGTACGCCTTGATAATTTCCGTGACGGCGCAGGGAAGCCCAAGACGCAGCACATGAACAATTCCAGCCATTTTCCCGACGTTAAAATCCATACCGATATACAGCGGCTCGCCGGGCTGTTCTTCTTCTTTGCAGTTATTCAGCTTACGGTCGAACTGGTGGTAAATGGTCCCGCTGGTCAGGTTAGTGAACTGACCGCGCAGGTACGCTTTGATAAGCTCAGGCGGATAGCTCGCCAGCAGCGAGGGGATATAGTCATCCGGCAGGTTCTTTTCGTTGTCGAACGTCGAGGCCTGCACCAGCCCGTAAAGGGTTGCCAGCTCCGGCTTATCACGTACGGCTTTGACGAACTGCTGGTAAACAAACTTAAATCCTTCCGGCGTGGTGGTGACGTCAATCCCGTTACGTAGGCCATCAACCTTATAGCGCATACGGGCGATGATTTTACGCCACGCCTGCTGCGCTTTGGCTGCGGGCATCACGTCCAGTTCGTCCACCAGCGCATTGCCGATTTTGAAGCCCACGATGGTAGATGGCTTCTCCATTGAGCGGCAGATAGTGGTTCCGCGGTACTGTCGTCCGGCGTAAAAATGGACCTCTTTGTTGCTCTCGTTGATTTTGACCGTTAATCCCCAGTCAAACGCAACCTCCTCTACTGTCGGGTAGAAAATGTCACGGATCTGCGGATATGTCGGTGCGAAATATCCCTGGTTGATTCTGGGGTGCTCCCACATCCCCTTGCATATGCCGCCGCATCCTACCCACGTCTTACCAGAGCCAAAGCCCGCAACATAGGCTTTGAATTTATGCGGCATCGCCAGAAATTGCGCCTGCGGCACGTTAAGGGTTGGCGATATCCCCGTCATCGTCATTCCTTACGCGCGCATCCGCGATGTTGATATTGATTGCCACGGGCAGCGGTATTTCGTCCTCAGGATCGGCTGCCAGCTCTTTGCGGAGTTTTTCCACCTCCAACTGGCGGCGCTCGATTTCAATCTGCTGCAGGCGTTGCGCGAACTCACTATCAGACAGTCCGAGGCGCTTCATTACCGCCTCATACATTCGCTCCCGGCTGATGGCCGTTATCTCGATGCCATTCTTGCCGAGCTTTACCCCTGAGTAAGCCAGTGCAGCATCAGGGGCCAGTTTACGAGTGTCGGCGAAATATGGCTGACCAATGCCATCACCATTACAGCGAGGGCATCCGGGGTTTGGTTCACGGTTGTGATCATAGCCATAGCCGCCTGGGTCTTCTGGTTGCCTGGCACCCTCTTTGCCCTCAACCTTCGCCAACGCCTCTTCGAACTCAACGGCATCTCGCCACTGATAGTGATGGCCGAAGCCCCAGCAGTAACGACAACTCCCTCGTCGATATTGCGAAAGGTGGTTTGCATCGAAATTGGCAAGCCGCCACATCTGTTCCAGCACTTCATCGGCACTGCCCAGCGTGCGCTCAATGGATGCCTTCTGCTGCTGCGCAATAGCCTGCGCAACGTTAGGATTCGTAATGAGCTGGCGACCATAGTTCGGGTCACTATATCCAGCCCGTTCAGCAGCTGCCGTGGCGTTCTGGTCCTTGAGGTATTCAGCAATAAAGCGCTTTACCTTTGGGCTCAGTTTGGCATCCACCAGTTCTTCTGCGCTTTTTTCCTTTTGCGCAGTGCGCAACTTCTTCTGCGCATTCTTTTGCGCATTTTGCGCAGAAGGCTTTTTTATATGTCGGCGGGCAGTAGCGTAATTCAGTCCCTGCGCTTCACACCAATCCTTAGGTGATACGCCGGTTGCGGCATGATCGGACAGGAACCGTTGCAGGAGCTCGCCCCAGTCCGGTTTTGCCATGGGTTAATCCTGTTTGATGTTTTGGGCTTCTGCACTCGTCGTGAATGACTGAACCCTGCCGCCGCTGTACACATCCATTTCAATGGTTATACGGACGGCTTCAATAGCATTCTTCCCACAGAGCATGGCTGCTCTGGCAATCGTTCCGCCACTACCCATAGCGTACGGGTCCTGCTGGAGGGAGATTGCTGCATGCGTTTTATCGGTGTCTTTGCTGACAATCCACGCACGGCCTTCGCCAGCAACTGCTAGTGCACCAAATGAGCTCTCGGGGTTAAATGTCGATTTGTAGGTAAGGCCTTCGAGCATTAAATCCTGAACCTCAAACTCTGCCCCGCAGTCACCTGCATACCCAACCGCAAGGATCTTCTCACCGTTGACCATCCATATCTCGTTATCGCGAGGGTAGAAAATCTTTTGCTCTCGCAACGTACAGACAGAATCACTCGCCGTCGCCTGGCTATCAGATGCCAGCGTCTTTCCATCCCATGCCACTGTTGTCATGTTTGTTTAGCCTTTAACGGTAAGACATTATCGAAGCCCCTCGATAAAGAGCTTCTGTAATGGCAATTACAAACCGGCCCGATTAACCGCCAGAATCTACATCGAAAAGCAGAAGTGCTTCCTCTGACTCCTTGATTGCTTTTGTTGCCTTGGCTACCAATCCGCTTTCTGTCGTAACCCGGCTAAGCTGGTTAACGAAGATTTGATACTTGAGCGGATCATCACCCACAAACTTAATCGCCTCAGCCGCTGCTGCGGTGTCATAGTTCAGGTTGGCCAGCAGGTTTAAGCGGATTTGCTGGACGCTTGTAACAGTGATTTCAGACATTTTTACTCCTTATTTCAGGCACTGCTCGCGCACATAAGCCTGCAGGCCCGTCAGTTGTTTGGTGACTGTTTCGATTCGCTCTCTGAGGGTGAAATAATCCCGTTCAGCGGCGTCAGTAAGTCGGGGGCCGGTTGCATCATCCAGGCTGGCGGCGCTGGCGGTGTTGCCCTTACTGCAGGTGGCGTTGAGCTGCAGCCCACACTTACCAGTGCTAACGCAACGCTGCAGGTCTTCAAGCTGCTTTTTAGCATCTGCGAGTTCTCCAGTGTATTTCGCATCGAGCGTGGCGACATCACGCTGACGTACTGTCATATCGTCAATGGTTTCCTGACGCTGTTTAGCCAGCGATGTGGCATCGTCGGCCCGCTTTTTCTCACTGTTAATTTGACCAAGCAGGATATAAATCAGAAGGAGCGACAGGAGTAACTCTGCCCCAATTATCAACCAGGCTTTTGGCGTCATTTATCCAGCTCCCAGCACGTCAGTGCGCTTTCCTGATCCCGTCGCTCTACCTGCCCGTAACAGCCGTTCGCCTGGCCTTTTGTCAACCGGCAGTCACGGCCACCGTCTTTAATCCACCAGCGGATAGCCTCACATGCCCCTTTGCGGTCGCCAGCATTGATGCGTTGGTAGAACGTCGAAGGGAAACACTTAGAGGGACCGATGTTGTAAGGGCAGAATGACGCAATACCTACTTTCTGCGGTTCAGTTAGTGGCACTTTGATATTCCGGTCCACCCATGCAAGTGCCTTATCACGCTCGATAGCATTAGCCTTTTTGCACTGTTCCTCTGTAGCACGCTGGCCTTTAATGACAGGCTTGCCATTGATAACCGTTACACCATGACACAGTGACCAAACGCCACCTGGATCGACAACGGCCACCAGCGCGTTACCTTCTTTCTCGCTGATAAACTGATCAAACAGTACCGGCGCTGATGCGCCTGCAGCGATGAGAGACAACATTGCCGCACTAAGCTTTGCCCTGTTTGCCATCACTCACCCCTGGCGGCTTTGCGCCGATCTTCTTTGATTTTGAAATACAGATTGGTCAGATAAGTCAACAGACCAAACAGGACGCTCGCGAGAACACCAATAGCCGCCCATTGTGAGGGCGAGACTTTATCCAGTAGCTGGAGCACCCAGAACCCTCCGTTTGCTCCGGCGAAACCGTAGCTCACACCAGTTGTGATTTTTTCCATTCGATACATACTCCACCTCCGCTTTTGGGAAGTGCTGTGTGGATGAGAGGGAATAAAAAAAGGCCCACTCGCAGGGAGCAGGCCGAAAGAAATAATTAATAAAACAGAGAATACTGTGGTGCCGGGTGCCTCCCGGTGAAATGCTGACTGGTGACAACATTCCGCATATAGCTAATAAGGCTTAACCAGTAATACCCCGCCGCAAAGGGGGATTCACCACAAAAATAATGTAGGGTTACTCTACCGCTTCGTCAACAAGTGGTTCCGGTGAATGAAGAAATCTGGTCTGAGAGTCAGAAACAGAAAGCAACCTGCCGGGCTCAAGAGCAAGTTAAAAAAAGGCCTGCTCGGACGAACAGGCCTAAGAGAAACTATGGACGTATTGTTATACATGCATTGAATGTGGCGCCGGGTGCCTCCCGGTGAGCCTTTAGCATGCCATGCATTGACCCGCGTGTTTTGCGTATTACCTGACAACTTCGCCCCGCCGCATAGGGGGATTCACCACGCCAGGCACTCTAAAGCACAAAATAATGGGATTCAATCCCTAATAATTAGTGATTTACTTCTCATTCTTTATCAGCAAATGCTTCGGTTACCAACATCCTGTATTGGCTATGAGCAGCCGTTGGATGAGACCTATATACGAAAAAGCCCCGGCGAGGTGCCGAGGCTTTGAATTTGTTTGCTTACGAATAGGCATAAAATCCCATCGTTAGGAAAATCCTAACCAGTTTTTTTGAGAATTGCAACCATCATGTCGCTAAAATTCATCAAAATGACTCTAACGTGTGACCTTACGCAGTTGTGCTTCGGCATACGCTTCTTCCTGCCAGCATTTTGTGACCAGCTTATCGATAACCTCTGCGTAGCCGCTGTACCACTGATACTGAGTGAGGTCTGGAACAATCTTTTCCACGATGAAACGCGCCAGACTTGTAGGTACGCGACTGTACCTATGCCCATTGCAGCGGCTACAAATCTTCAAAACTGGCATCCCGTGCAATTTACTTCTCTTCTCATCAAACACTTTTCCCTTCCCTTTGCATCCGCGGCAGGCAGTACTGACCTCCCCCTTCCCATCACAATGCGTGCAAATGTCCTCAACCTGTTCATTTTTAATTTTTGGCCCGACACCCTTCACTCCTGGATGCTTAACAACGTCCATTTTCGAACGGAGGATCCCCTTCCCTTCGCAATGAGGACAGGTCGATTTGCTGGCAGCAGACCGGGAATAGTCGGCGTATGCGAACTGGGCCAAAACAGGCAGTATTTCCGCGCGTGCTTTATCGCTAAGTTTCATAAGCACTGGGTTTCTGAGTGATTGCGCATAACCCATCAGTCCGTCGATTGCGATCTGCGGATCACTAATGCCAACCTTCGCCAGGAACAACGAGAAGCCTAATGGGGCTTTTGACTGCACCATCCCTTGCGCCGCCATAACGTCAGTAATGGTTAATGCATCAGAACTTGTCGCCGGAGTTTGGTCATTGAGCTTCGGTGATTTTGGCGAATAGAATTTCGGCAATGATTCGAGGTTCATGCTGCTGCTCCCGCTGTTTGCTGTGTGTTCGATTTGACTGGTTTGCTGTGGCACTTCACAGCGGGCAGTTTCGCCCGCGCTACGCTTTCGGCCTGGTATTGGATGTATTCTTGTTTCACGATGGTCTCCGGTTCCAGGCGCGAATGGCATCCCGCTTTGTTGGATAGGTGTCAGTGATCGGCTTAATCAGGCATGTGTTGTTGACGCATCCGGCATAAACACCTTCGCCATCAGGAGATAGTTCCGCCACTCCTCCACAGAACGGGCAATTCAAAAGCGTTGCCCAATGCGGCAATTTGAGGTCGTAAATCACGCAGCCTCCTGCTTTTTCAGCTCGCGAAGCTTCGCCCGGTACTTGTCGCGGATCCGGATGTAGTCATCCATGGTCCATTTTGGTAATGCGTGTGGGCCCATCAGAGCGTCAAAGCGCGCCTGGCCGATTTTGGCGATCAGCGCCGGGCGATATGAGGTGAGGTTTCCGGACAAGTGGTTGTTGCAGACTGAGCACTGCTTATGACAGTTGTCTTCATCAAAGCGCAGTTCCGGGTTCGCGCCGGTCGTGCGATAGTGCCCTGCGTGATACTGGCCGTCATGGTGGCGGTCGCAGCTGATGCATGTCAGATGCCGATCCCGGTACCGGATGAAATCGTTAAATGCCTGCTGAGCCTGCTTGATGAAGTAGCTGAGCGGCTTCACCGCCATTCGGCGTTCTGCCTGGCGCTTACGCTCGCTCTTCGCTGCCTTTTTCTGCTGCTGTTTGACCTGCAACTGAGCGGCGGCCTTTGCGGCATCGTTCGCGGCTTTGCCGTGGGCGCTGGCGCATTCGAATGAACAGACAAACTGACCATCACGGGTTGGATGGAACCACTCCCGGCACACGGTGCATTTGCGGCGTGGTTTCTTTTTCAGAATGGCAGGCATTGTTGTCCACCTCCCTGAATTGCGTTCAGTTCCCGGCGATGCTCATTCAGATAACTGTTCCAGTGCGCCTTTCTGATGATTGCGGCCTGCTCTGCCTGTAGAGCTGGTTCACGAATAGCCTTACCTTTTCGGTGCAGGTCTTCACGGATAACGTCACCGCTTACGTGCAGTGCCTGGCAAAGTGGGCAGTAATCGCGGGTTTCCATTCCACCCGCTTTACCTGAAAAGAAGATATTGCCATGCCAGGTTCCGCACTCTGCACACATTGGCGCGTCGCAGGTAAAGATCCCCCGGGCATTGGAAAGGTGATGATTTTCATCCTCGTCAGCATCCCAGCCGATGATCCCATCACAATATAGAGTTGCGGGCTTACCGCAGAAGAGGCACTTCTCTGTCTTTGCCACGCTCACCCCCACATCCGGTTTTGATACTGGCGGTTGGCACGCGGCGGCTTGCTGCTTTCAGGCAGCCGGGCGCTCACTGTCCAGGTGATGTAATCAGGGTTCAGGCTTCGTTCAACCTTGACCCCACGGCGCTGGTATTCAGCCAGGAGGTCATCTGCCTGCTGTGTTGTGCATTCGGGGTAATTAAACCAGGTCTCTTTCATCACCATCACCCCGCAAAGCCCATGAGTTGAGACGCCGCGTTCTCAACTGCGCGCTGGTCTTCGAATGACCGGGACAATATCCAACGCCAGAGAACATCCAGTGCGGCTTTATACAGCTGCTGGAATTCGGTTTCGTCCATGTTGGCGAATGAGATACTGCGGGGATATTTGCGAAGGGTGCCGTCTGGCAACTGAATAGCGTCATAATGCCCGGCTTCAACGATTACCCAGGCACGATATGCGTCGTAGGATTTGCAGAGGCTAATACCGTTCGTGACGCGGCGACTGGCGACCTGATCAAGATATTGCTCAGCGGCATCCAGCAGCGCGGTTTCATTCCCGCCGAACGTCATGAGGTATTTAGCGTACCCTTGCACCAGCTTGCGCTCGTTAGACGAAATTGCGCCGCCCGTAGGCTCCCAATATTCAAACCCGAGATTGAGCAAGGCAAAGAATTTGCGGTGAAAAGCGGGATTTCGGACCTTCGTAAACTCAGCCACCAGCACGGCGCCAAGCTTGATTTTTGTTTGCAGTAATTCGCTGGTCTCCGGCGTAGCGGGGATCAGGATTCCTGATGATTGCTTGATGAGTTGTAACTGCGCCATGGTGTTCTCCGTGGCGCATCGTAGTCAGGCTATCGGTTGTTCAGGCCGATACAAACATTATGCTATTCCGGCACGAAAAAGGTCAATTGTTGGCGGTCAACTCCCTGACAATTTCAACGAGGGAATCACGTGCGATGACGCGTTCGTCTGCCTGGAGATGTTTATGACCAACCTCCATACCATCGCTATTCAGAAGAATGCGATCACCCGGTCGAAGCTTAAACGAACTCGCGACAGTTCCATCGGAACGCCTCACAAGATCGTAGTCCTCTCCCTCATCAGAACACACCTCAGCCACGCTAACCCCCTTTGCACCCCAGACGGCGCTCCACTCTTATTTTTCTCTGGCTATAGCCAACAACTAAGCACTGTTGTTATATACAGTATTTTAAAGGATGGCATTAATCAACACAAAATAAATGAATGATATTTATGATTATTTTATTTTTGCTTTGGCAGACAATTTCGTTTGAAAGAAACCGTTTTTGAGATTAAATGGTTGGTTTTGCGTAATACAGAGGGGGCAAAGCTGGCGAGCGTGATCAACAATTAATCACTTATGCAGATCAATTTTATAATATCGATCGGAATTATCGATCATGCGATTCAAACGGACTGGACCGATGGGCGAACAAGAAAAAGCCCCGCGAATGCGAGGCCTTGTGAGTTAATTGCGAGAAACGAGAGCTACTTCTTATTGGCCTCTGCCATTGCGGTGTATTGCGGGTCGCTTGCGCGAGGAAGTTGCAGGCTCTTCTCACGGTAGAAGCGCACTCGCTCCATGAAATAGTCCCTAAGGTGCTCGGGCTGTTCGCGCGCTACCTGCTCCGCCACAACCGGCTGGTTAAGCCGCTCTTTGTACGCCACGCCGGCAGCCGCCAGGTCAACGTTAACCTTGTCCATCTCGTCCTGCGGTTTTGCAGCTAAATTCCAGTCGCTCATTGGGCCTACTTTTTTGACGGTTACTGACGGTATATATTAACCCAAACCCACATGAACATAACCTACATGATGCGCATAAAGATTTTTAACTTCTTCGCCTGTATAGCAGCTATAACCATTATCTTCTTCGGTGTTGTCATTTATAACCATATATATATTGGAGTATTTCTTACCAACGTAGTTTTCTGGACTGCGGTTGCATCAGCTCTAATCGCTTTTATGTTTAGACCGAAAAAAGATAAATAAAAGCCCCGCAATTGCGAGGCTTGGTTGGAGCGTGTTATGCAGCTTCTTGTTTCGAGACACACAGCTCCGGCAAGTTTGCTCTTACCAGCGCCTCGGCGAACGGGGGCGGCACCGCGTTGCCGCACCGGGCAACCTGCTTGTCTTTTGCGTACTTCACGCCGCGATAGTCGCGGTCGATGATGTACCATTCCGGGAATCCCTGGGCGGCGTACAACTCGCGGGGTTGCAGCATGCGCATGCCGATGTCGACAATACGATAAAGCACACCCTTGATGGTGACGAACTCACTGATGCCGTATTCGCGCAGGAATGCAGCAACCTGATCGGCCCGGCGCTCGTCATAGTCGTTAGCAGCCAGCAACGCGCGCATCTCACCAAAGTGTAGGCCACCGGCCGTTACGGTTTGCAATGGCGTGTCGGTTGGCTGCCCAATATTGGTACCGCGCATTTTGACAATGCTCGAAGTGATCAATGCATGGTGGTCAGTGGTTGTGACCGTGTGCGCCGGTTCATCCAGGCCAATCCCCGCCCCCGTGTAATTCCCGCCAAAATGTTTAACGAGGTTTGCCGCCACCACGGCGAACTTATTGCCACCAGCGGTAACGGTGCCCAGTGGTTTCTCCATCTGGAGGATTCGCGGTGCCTGCCCTACCCGTTCACCGTAACCCATCTGAATCAGCGTTGTTGATACCAATTGAGATTTACCGCCGCCGCCAGCTGTCACGGTTGCGCTCGGCTCATCAACGCGGTGACCGATACTGTTGCCGAACTGCCGGGAAATTATCGGTGCCAGGCGCGGCACGATGATATTTGTCCGGTTCTGCGTAAGCAGTGTGAAAAATGGTTTGTCCACCGGGCGTGGCTTCATCTGGAACGATGAACCCCCAGTGCCAGCAAATATCGGAGCCACTACCGGAGTAGCGATCGCAAAACCGTGCTTTTTGGTAATCGTCTGAGCTGGTTCGTCCAGCGACTGGCCCCGGAAACAGTCGTAATTCGTTTTAGTGCTGGTGTGGTTGCACTTCACGATAAACGGCGAAGCGCTGTTTACCACGAAACGCTCAATACCTCTCGCGATACGGCGCATTGTGTTTGCGGCCAATGGCTTTTTGCGGTCGAAAATTGACGGGCACGGGATTGACCAGTCGATACATTCCGCCGCCGTTCGCCACGGTTTTAGCGCACCGGATTTTACCGCGGCTGTTTTAGGATCCCCATGACTTTGTTCCGGCCAACTGATTGGCTCACCGTCACAGCGCATCACCATGAAAAAGCGTTTGCGGATTGTCGGCGCGCCGTAATCACACGCTCGCAATTCACGATGTTCGACTGCGTAGCCCAGTCCGGCCACCAGCTGCTGCGCCTGCTTGCTGCCTGGCTCGATATTCAGAAACTCGCAGCACTCGGCCAGTGCCGGGTGATCAACACTTATGCCATTGGACAGCATGCTGACGAACGCATTAAACGTCTCGCCTATGCGCTCCGGGTCTGGACGCATTTCCGCCACCAGCAGCGGTCCCCAGGTGCGGAACTCCTCAACGTTTTCCAGCATCATGACGCGGGGGCGCACCGTCAGCGCCCACCTAACCACAATCCAGGCTAAGCCGCGAATCGCTTTTTCTACCGGGGTACCGCCTTTCGCTTTGGAGAAGTGCCTACAATCTGGGCAAAACCATGCCAGCCCCACGGGCATACCTGCGGTAACGACCGGGGGATTTACGTCAAAAACGCTCTCGCAGTAGTGCAGCGTTCCCGGGTGATTTGTCGTATGCATAGCAACAGCGTTCTCATCGTGGTTGATCGCAATATCAACACTTCGGCCAATTGCCATTTCAATTCCGGTTGACGCCCCGCCACCGCCAGCAAAATTATCAACAATGATTTCTCTCACGCGTATTTCTCCATGATGATGGCCAGCGATTTGGCGGCGTCCACGATTGACGGTACGGGCATTTGTTCCAGCCACATGCGATTGATGTGATGGCGTAAACGTTTCTGGTGATGCGCCGGTAGTTCCCCGGCGCGTTCAATCTGCGAATAGACCAGTTTGACCTCGGCAGGCCAGACCGTTTCCTGCACATCCACAAGCAACATTTTTTCCAGCTCAACGATCCGGCGGTAGGCGTACTCGAGTAATGCGTCGCTCACGATTGCACCTCCCCGCCACGGCTTTTACGCATACGTTCACGGTTCTTTGCCTGTCGGTACGCGCGCTGTTCCGGCGTCTCTTTTGCACGAGCGCGAGCATTCGCCTCTCGATTGCGGCGGCGGCGTTCTTCCAGGGGATCTGTTTGCTGCCCGACGGTTTCGCAGTCTTCCAGTTCTGGAAGTACTTCACCCCAAGTGGCGATGTTGCCGTTCTTGTGCCAGCCCGCGATGCCGTCAGAATGTGCGGCCACGGCGCGAACAGACTCGATTACAGCGAGTTGTGCAGCGTTCACCGCCTGCAACCGGCGAACAGCATTAGCCAGCCCGGTAATCAGTTCTGCCGTTGCCGTCGGCACGTAACGGGATGCGGGTTCTGCTGCATCAAGTAGTTGCTGAATGTTCATACTCTCACCCCGTAAACTGACAGAACGCGCTGCATAGCGGCGCTGCTGCGGCATTCTTCGAAAATGAAGTTCTTATTCATCCGGTCGAAGTCGGTCGTGGCGCGATACGTCACAGTGCGCCAGTTTCGGCTGTCGATAACCAACTCACCTGCCCGGCACATGTGGAACGCTGCCGAGCAAAGAGTTTTCGTTGAAATCCCGGTAGCAGCAGAAACCTCAGCCGAAGTGAAGGTGGCATGGTTAGCCAGGTATTTTTTAATTGCAGTTTTAGCGCTCATTGGACCTCCCGATGTGCACAGCATCCTCAGCGGCCAGGCGTCGGTGATAGACCCAACTGATCATCTGACGGGATACCTCGAATTTTTCAGCGATAACACTCGGGCGCATACCGTCGTCGCGTAATGCACGAATCAGCGCGGCATCCTCGTCCGGGCAAGTAGTACTCCAGTGAGCGTTGCCGCACTTGGCCAGGCTCACGCCAAGCAGAAATGCACGGCGGTATACGTTCTGCGCCGAACGTCCGGGCAAATGAGTCGCAATTTCTTTCGCGGTCATGGTGCTGGCGTTGCGCCGGATAAAATCATCTTCCACCTGCGAAAATGCTTTTTTCTTCACAGTCGGCAGCAGCCCGGATTCACGCAGTTTGTGGATGCGAAAACGTATCGCCGGGATGCCGCGATTTAACAGGCTGGCCAGCTCTTCGCAGGTCGTCGTCGGGTACAGCGTGATCAGCTGGTTTTGCTCGTCAGTGGTCCACGGGCGATTATGTGCCGGGCAGCGGCCAGGCGCGCCAAACTGATTGAATATGAAATTTTTCATGGATGCCTCACTTCACGGCTCTGAGATGACGAACGTTTTTACGGTGACTATCCCAGTCGAAATTCACCCACATCCCGCCGTCCATTTGCAGACGGTCCATCACGCGCTCGCCCAGGGTGGCGCTAAGCTCCGGGTGATTGAGGTTCGTCAGAATGCCCACCGGGCGCAGGGATGACAGACGGCGGTCAATGACCTGATTGATGATGACTTTTTCCCCGGTGCTGCCGCGCTGAATGCCGACTTCGTCCAGCACCAGCAGATCGACTTTGCACAGGTCATCCAGTAGCGCAGCTTCGGACTGGTCACCGTCGTAGCACGCCCGAACGCGCAGCATCAGGTCTGGAATGGTCACCACCAGCACGGTATGTCCGTGATGAAGCAGATAATTCCCGACGGCAGCGGCCAGATGATTTTTGCCAGTGCCTGGATTGCCGCTGAAAATGAAGCTGGTAAAACCGGTACCGAAGTTGTGCGCGTAGCTTTTCGCCATGCTCATGGCTTTTCGCTGGCCGGCGTTGTCGACCTGGTAGTTCGAGAACGAGCAGTGCTTGTGCAGATCCTGAATTCCGGCACGACCGAAAATTTTCTCTGATCGGGCACGCTGGTTTTGTTTCTCAAGTTCTGCTGTGCGTTTGCGTCCCTCTTCCTGTTGCCAGGCCATTAACTCTTCGGCGCTTTTGAACATTGGCTGAACGCCCGCAGGCATAAGGCGCTGAATACGGCTGAGTAAATCATTGGTCGTTTTCATCGTGCCCCCTGAATCCATATGGGATTTTTTTGTCAGGCTGTGAAATGTGATTAGGGTCCCGAACAACGGTGCTCTTGAGCCCGTACTTGGGCTTGAATAAGCCCTGATACCCATTGGCAATGCTTGTGTTAATCACGTCCACAGGGTCATGACCGGCATCCAGGCAATCTCTCAGGAGCTTGAAAGCTTTGGTTACGGTCAACTCGGTCTTGATCGGCTTTCCGGATTGATGGCGATAAGCAACCCACTCACCCCATGCGCTGACATCAAGCCATTCAGGGGAAGGGATACTCAGCGGATCAAATTTCACTTTCCCCTTTGGGGGATTAAAGGGGGTATTAGGTTTTATATTTGTATTTGAAAGAATGTCTTTGGTGGTCCCTGTTTTCGGGGATACCTCTCCCTGTTTTCGGGGATAGCTATCCCCCTTTTCAGGGATAGTTGATGGTTGATTTTCACTATCCCCATTTTCAGGGATAACCATCCCTGTTTTCGGAGGTAGCTCTCCCTGTTTTCGGGGATAGTATTCCCCGGTTTCAGGGATGGTGATTACCCATGTAGCGATCTCCCTGACTGGGAAATCAATCGGGCAATTTGAGCATTTTGGCTTTGCGTACGCCCATTGTTCCAGGCTGGTATTAATCCCGATGTATCTCGTTTGCCCTATGCGACGCAACTTGATGATGTTGCGATAGGCCAGGCTGAGGACGGCTTCTGATACGTGCTTAGCTTTGAGCGTGGTCTTGTCCGCAATTAGGCTATTGGCAATGCGATCTGACTTTTTTGACCAGCCATAAGTCAGGCGAACAATGGCGTTCAGAACGCGGAACTCTCGCCCTGATAACTCAACGATACATAAGGCATCCTGGATCTGATTGGCTAAACGGAGATAGCCATTTTCCAGATCAGCCATTCGAGTCTCCTGTTGCGCCATGGATGGCGTAGGGAATTTGTATAATTCAGCGGTTTTTGACATACTCATCTCCGCAATTACGCTCAGTTTTTGCATCTGAAAGCCGTTGGTGTTCGAGCACCGCGGCTTTCGCCCTTTCTAAATCCTTCATATCCCCCCCAGCATTGACGTGACGATTGTCATTAGCGGCCCAACCAGCTCTGGTTCCATGTGGAACATCGCCACTATCCCCTCGCTCATCTCTTTGAGTTTCTGATGGTGCGGCGCGTTAAGCAGAACTGCCTGCTTCGCTTCGCTAAGCTCCTTCTCCATCGCTGCGAAACGCGTCATGAAGCAATCCTGCCCGATAAGACGACCGCGAAACTGGAGCGGCAAAACAGCCAGGATCGCAGGCGTCAGTTGACGAACGTTCTCGCTGTACTGTTCGGAATCGAACCGGTTATCCAGAAAGCGAAACAGCTTCTGCCGCTGTCGCGATATGTCTGCCGGGAAGTCGATGCCCTCGCCGCCGCGTTGCCGCCATTCCTCGACGATGAGAGCGGCAACGACGTCCTGCCCTTCACTGGCAGCCCAGGAACGAACCGCATCCCGGATTGAATCGCAGCTGATGTCCTGTTTTTGTTGAGCGCGATTTATCAACATCGCCGGGGCGAACCCATTACCCTGTTGATATGTAAGTGATTGCATGGCTATGCCTCCTGCCGTGGTAAGCCGTCGGTTGGATTTGGGTAGATATCACTGCGAATTTCATGAGGCGTGATTTTCCACTCGAGCAATTTGCAGATTGGTAGTACTCGATGGGCGGGTACCTCATGGTTTAACCAGAGGCTCACCGCCTGGGATGTGGTACCAAGATTTTTTGCGATTTCCGTTTGCGTCATTACAGAGCAAACACGTTGTTTGATTGATTTTGTCATATCAGGCCCTCAGTCAATGAAAATTAAGATTACAATATGAAAATTTAATTTTCAATTGAAGATGAAAATAATTTTTGCAATGCGGAATGAAAGGCTACCTTGTAGAATGGAAGGCATGAAAACAGCACCTCATGAAGCGTTCGCCCACCGACTACAGCTTGTAAGAGATGAGTTCGGCTGGAATCTGTCAGACATAGCCAGGAGAGCGATGGTAACTCCCCAGGCGGTTCAGCAATGGGCAAAAGGAGAATCGGCGCCCAGAGGAGAAAGGTTAAAACGTCTCGCAGCAGCTACTGGCAAACCTGAGCACTGGTTTTTTATCCCTCTCGATGCAGAAGACGACGCCCCAGTTCCCCACGAAGCCCCAAGGCAACTGGATGAAAAGGAAACTGCGCTGTTGGCATTATTCAATCAAATGCCTGAGGCTGAAAAATTGCGTCTTATAGTTCATGCCAAAGCAACCCTTAAAGAGCTCGACCTGCTCAAGGGTGATGTTCTCAGCATTATTCAAGATATTCACAAGTAATCCTCCCGTTTTTTTCAAGGCAGCCAATTCACAGGCTGCATTTGAACGCTCACGATTGAAATTTATTTTTTCATCCCTCTTGCTAATTACAATTCTTATTTGTATCTTTTCTCCATCGACAACAAACGCATCGTTGTCAGGTTAAGAAATGTTCCGCCAGCCTGGCGACAAGGGCAAACGAGAGGGAATCACCATGATTCATCAGCACTACGGCACCCAAACGGTAAACCGCGGCGCAGTTCTGCCCGGCATGCTCGTTAAGCACAAAGAAGGAACCTGGACTGCATCAGCCAACAAGCGCGGCAAGCTCTATCTGCATCGCGGCATTGAGCGCACGTACACCACCGAGCTGTTGGTCGAGATTTTCCTGAACGGCATGGGTAATGGCCTGAGCCATTCATTAACGGAGGGAGTCATGCAAACGAAGAAATGCGCGTACTGCCGCAAACCAATTGCTCAAGGGAAGGAAGTTAAAAAGGAACTGCGCTACGTCCACGGCGCCCAACTGGCGCGCAAAGAAAACGACTATTGCTCAAAGCAATGCGCCGAGCATGACCAGATGGCGCACGAATCGTAAAACCCGCCGAAGCGGGCTGTACGTCCGGTGACACCGACCAAAGCACACCGGAATTTTTAACACCAATAAACCGCAGGCGGCTTATTCAGCGCCGGGGATTCTATTACCCAAAGGAGTTACAACGCAATGAACACATACGCGTTTCTCGTTAAGGCTAAAGCAAAATCTGACTTAAAAAGTCTCTTTTGCTGGTTCTCTGCAAAATCTGATTCTCGTGCAGAACGCGAGATTCTTAACAAACTCGATGACGCTGAAATTGAAGTTGGCCGTGGCGCTGATTACCAGTTACCAGTTCGCACAAACCTGCATGTCGTCGATGACCTGCCTGCCGAGGGCGTCCTCGATAACACCTGGTGCGATCGCTATGAGCTTGGCGACGACGGACTTACCTGGCAGAAAATCGCCACGGTATCACCTGTGGTAATAGAAGAACCTGCGGCACCAGTGGAAACCAACGCCGGCGCCATTGATCAAAAAGTTGATGACGCCATGCAATGGCCCGTCGCGCAGATGCCGATGCGTTCTCTTTTGCTTTCTCAGTTCATCAGTGAAGAATTCACTCACCATGCAACCGCAGAGCAGCGCAAACAGATTGCTGCGCTGGAAATGGACACGGATAACAGCTACGTCCAGAACATGCTGCTGGCTGTCGAAAATGCCGATGGGTTTAAAAGCCTCTCCACTCACGACGTCTGGAAATACACCCAGGCCGTTAAGACAGTATTCGCACAGGATAAACGTCACGAGCTCGGCGCTGTGGTTACTTTCACCAAAGCATGGGTTTCTACTCCGCATATCGATCGTGGTCTGCTCGTTAAAGAGTGGGCCAGCGGCAAGCGCGTCACCGAGATTAATCGTACCCCGTCCGGTGCAAATGCCGGTGGCGGGATCACTGCCGACCGAAAATCCCCCCAGACTATTTTAAACCTGGAGTATGAAATTGCTCTTGGTCTGCTGGCTCGCCGCCGAGATTTCAATATTTATAACGTCCCTGTAGATATCGAGATTCAGGCTAACGGTATCATGAACAAGATGGATAATCCTGAATGGCTGGCAACGCGCGAACTGTTCGTATCAACGCCAGGCAGCCTGGATTATTCACGCGCCTGCATCATCGCCACCGTCAAAACCACTCCGGAAAATCTGTGGGAATCACCATTCCGCCACCGTGAATATCTGAACAAAGTGATGACGGAATCCGACCATGCAAACCCGGACCCGCTGATTATTGAAATCGCCTGCGGCACTTCATCCCAGCCTATGCCGATGCAGGTAAAAAATGACGAGGACAGTGAGGCGGACTCTGTTGTATCCGACATTACCAATGCTTATGTGGACGAGCAATTAGCTATCGACAGAGGCGAATTCGTGCCGGATATCAGTGACCCGGCAGATCCGAAATGGGACCACACAACGGAAACAACCATCCATTTTGAAGAGGCTGCCGACGATGTGCAGATGGAAACGACTGTCACGGTCGAAAGCAAAACTGATAGCGAAGTATCAACAAGCCAGAGCACTGATGACACTGGTGCGCCAGCAGTTACCCTGACCAATGCTCAAATTCTGGCGAGCGCGGCGCCGGAACTGGCAAAAGCGTTTTCTGAATCAGCAGATACGGAAGCTACCGATGAGTCCGCGCCGGAATATCCGGCCTATTTCGAACCGGGCCGCTATGAAGGTCTGCCAAACAACGTTTACCACGCAGCGAACGGCATCAGCAGCACGCAGGTTAAAGACGCGCGCGTTTCGCTGATGTACTTCAATGCGCGGCACGTTGCCAAAACCATTGCGCGCGAACAGTCCAAAGTGCTGGATATGGGGAACCTGGTGCATGCGCTGGCGCTCCAGCCGGACAATCTGGAAGCTGAATTCAGCATCGAACCGGTTATTCCGGAGGGCGCATTTACCACCACGGCAACGCTCCGGGCTTTTATCGACGAGTACAACGCAGCGCTGCCGCCGCAGCTCAGTGCTGACGATATCAAAGCACTGCTGGAAGCCCACAACGCCACCCTGCCCGCTCAGGTGTCTTTAGGCGGCGACAAGGATGCAATTGGCATTGCGTATCTTGAGTTGCCAGATGAATTTAAACGCATTGTTGGTGACGACAAGAGTTTCACCGCAGCAGCCATGAAGGCCTGCATCAAAGAGTACAACGCCACCCTGCCCGCTCAGGTGAAAACCAGTGGCAGCCGTGATGCCCTGATCGAGCAACTGGCCATTATCAATCCTGACCTTGTTGCACAGGAATCGCAGAAGCCCGCGCCGCTGAAAGTGTCCGGTACCAAAGCAGAAATGATCCAGGTCGTTAAAAGCGTCAAACCCGATGCGGTGTTTGCTGACGAACTGCTGGACGCCTGGAGGGAAAACCCGGATGACAAAATCCTGGTTACCCGAGCGCAGCTTGCGACCGCAACGGCGATTCAGTCAGCACTCCTTGCTCACCCTACCGCTGGCAAGTTCCTGACACACCCCAGCCGCGCCGTAGAAGTGAGTTACTTCGGGTTTGACGATGAGACCGGGCTGGAAATTCGTGTACGTCCCGATCTTGAAATCGACATGAGCGGGATCCGTATCGGTTTTGACCTGAAAACCATCAGCATGTTTAACGTCAAACAGCCAGCTTTGCGGGCAAAACTGCACCGGGAAATTATCGACCGCGATTACCACCTGAGCGCGGCGATGTACATGAATACGGCATCGCTTGACCAGTTCTTCTGGATTTTCGTTAACAAGGACGAGGGCTACCACTGGATCGCAATCGTTGAAGCCAGCCCCGAATTGCTCGAGCTGGGCGCACTGGAATACCAGACAACCATGCGTGCTATTGCCAACGCTTTCGACACTGGCGAATGGCCGGCACCGATTGTCGACGATTATGCCGACGAACTGAACGATTTCGATATGCGCCGCCTTGAAGCGCTGCGCGCACTGGCAAACGCATAAGGGGAAATGACTATGTCCACAGCAATTTCAACCAGCGAAAACAAAACACAGATGATCGACAACATTTCCATTCTTACCAATGGTGAGTTATTCGACCGTCTACGGACATTATCAACGGTGATGGCAAACAGCGGCGCATTTGTTCCCGAACATTTTCGCGGTAAACCTGATGCCTGCATGGCAGTGGTAATGCAGGCAGCACGATGGGGCATGGATCCGTTCGCCGTCGCCCAGAAAACTCACATTGTTGGTAATAGCGGTGTGCTGGGTTACGAAGCGCAACTGGTAAACGCCGTCGTAACCAACATGTCACCAACAAAAGACCGCCTGCATTACGAATGGTTTGGAGCATGGGAAAACATCGTTGGTCGTTTCGTAGAGAAAACCAGTTCTAAGGGCAATAAGTACATTGCCCCAGGCTGGGATTTAAAAGATGAAGCAGGTGTAGGGATCCGTGTCTGGGCAACAATGAAGGGCGAGGACGAACCACGTGAACTGGTTTTGATGTTGTCTCAGGCTCAGGTGCGTAATTCAACCCTGTGGGCCAGCGACCCTCGTCAGCAGCTTGCTTATCTCGCTGTAAAACGCTGGGCGCGTTTGTATTGCCCGGATGTGATTTTAGGTGTTTACAGCCCTGATGAGGTTGAAGAACGAACGGAGAAAGAAATTAATCCGGTCTCTGGGGCGAGAAAGACCGTGCAGGAGATCACTTCCGAGGTGGAAACAACCACCAGCGTGCAGGATTCCACGCATTCCATTGACTCGCTGGCCGATGATTTCCGTGACCGCATTGAAGCGTCTGAGGACGTCGACAGCGCCAAAGCCGTGCGCGCTGATATCGAATCGAAGAAAGCGGTGCTGGGCTCTGCCCTGTTCACCGAACTGAAAAACAAGGCGGTCAAACGCTATTACCTGGTGGATGCTCGCAACAAAGTGGAAGCGGCGATCAATTCCCTGCCACAACCGGATGAATCAGACGCCGAAGTGCGATTCCAGGAGGTTGAGAAATTACTGGCAGCGGCCAAGCGGCACCTCGGCGATGAACTGTATGAACGGTACAGCGTAACGCTGCTGGACATGAAACCGGAATACGTGGGCTAAGGGAGGCGGGAGGCTTCGGCCTCCCGGTATTGATATGAGTAAATCACTGAATGCACGCTGCATCCGCCGCTGGGAAGTTGAGTTTAAACCGCTCTGCGATTCAAAGGTAAATCCGTACTGGCGTAAACGTCACCTCCGTGGCTACATCCGCGACTGCGCGTTAACTACTGCTGATTGCATGGTTGAACGCATGGCCGAGGAAAACGCCCGCGTAGATTTTGGAATAATCGGATGGTCTCCAGAGTTTGCCGACTGGTATCGCGAACGCCGCGAGCAATACCGCAAAGAGGCACTGGATCACCTCAACGAAGATGCCACAACCGATGAAATCGATGAGGAGATACAGAACGAGCTGGAGGCCTGGAATGACTGAACGTGGAATGATTTTCAACGAATATCAGGTCCGTGCGCTGATAGATGGGCGCATGACGCAGACGCGGCGGATTATGAGTCCACAACCTGAAAAAATTGGTCCGGAAGATGAATGCGGCACGCCTGGTTACTGGATCCCTTTTCATGCTGGAAGAACAATGGTGCGCAACGAAGACATGACAATTGCTTGCCCGTTCGGCTGTACAGGCGATCGCATCTGGGTGCGGGAGGCATGCCAGGCTGTTGAACTTGAATCAGGTTTAGATGTTGTTCGTTACTCTGCCGGCGGCAAAGATATTCCTGTTAATGCACACCCTCTCGACTCAGGGTTATGGATTGACCTTTACCGTTATCGCAACGGAGAGGGAAATATTGTCCCATCAATCCACATGCCGCACTGGGCTTCCCGCATAACGCTGGAGATTACTGGCGTACGCGTGCAGCGCCTCAAGGATGCCGACGAAGGTCATTTGCTGGATGACCTCGGAGACATGCTCGAGTACGAACACACCCCAGCAGGCCGCGCATTCAACCACGCAGAGCATTACGCAATAGCGGGTGTACCGGTTGGAACAAGTCCTGAAATGCATGGCTTCAAAGCTTGGTGGGACAAGACGAACGGCGCCGGCAGCTTTGACGCCAATCCATGGGTATGGGTAATCGACTTTAAATGCGTCGAAGGCGGTGCCGCATGAGCTTCGAATACGTGAACTTCCATTATGGCGTGAATGCCTGCGTCGGTCGCCGCGTCGTGGCCTACGGCGAACCGGGCACCATCGTTAAAGATTTCGGCCATTACATCGGCGTGGTGCTTGATACCGCGCCTCACCATTCGCCGGAACGCTATCACCCAATCGACGGCATTGTTTATGGCGAAGTAGTGGATTACGAACCGCCAAAAATTAGCGCGCGCAAGTATGAGGCAAAACGCAACTACCAGGAATATCTCGATGCCGAGTGCGGCAATTATTTCCACGAATGGCTGGGCATCAACAAGCCATGCGTGAGGTACGACAGCAACGGGAATTGCCAGATGTACCGTATCGGGAATTACCGCGATGTGAGCATTTACGGTGAATGGCGCAAAACCAAGAAAGAGGCCAAAGCCAGTTACAAAGCAGCGTTACACGCCAGCAAAGGAGCTAACCATGAATAATGCAATCGACGCGCATTTGACTGATGAAGTCATTAACAAGGCGTTTGAAGGCACCAATTTTGGGCGCACTGACTTTCGCACCATCCTGGCTGAGACCGTCATGAAACGTGCCGCTGGTTATCACTCTGGCTGGACTGCAACCACAATCTGCTTTCGCCTCGGGCTGCTTGGTGGGCACGAACGCCCAACTAAATTAGGGCTGACCTTCGCCTTTCATCACTACTACAAACCATGCGTCCGTGACGCACTGATGCCTAAACAGGAGCGTGCAGCATGAAGCCAGACACCATAGACACAGCGAACGAGTTGGCTCAACTGCACGTAGACCAGGCAGTGGCTAACATGCGCATCAACCGCAACGCAGTATCGGCTACCCACTGTGACGAATGCGGGGATGAAATCGAAGATGCGCGGCGCCGGGCAGCACCAGGCTGCCGGATGTGTGCGAGTTGCCAGGCTGACGCAGAAAAACGCGGTAAGCATCAACGTTGAATTTGACGGCCCCGGAAGGGGCCATAGGTGTGAAAATGAGCAAAAAACATAGCGAAAAATTCGAATGGATGAGCACCAGGGAGATCTGCGTTCACCTGAGCATTTCATCACGTACCCTGGACCGTTACAGAAAACGACCTGATGGCAGCAACCCATTCCCTGAGCCTGATTGTTCATTTATGGGCGGTTCCAATAAATGGCTTACGACCAGGGTTACCGAATGGCAAATCAGGGAAATGTCCAGGCAGACTCGTCGCCCGATGTCACACCTGAACGTGGCACGTGACAGCAAAGGCCGCATCATACGGCCTGACGCGGCGTGAACTCCAGAACGTCGGGCTCGATGATGCTCATCAGTCGGGCCCACCACTTACCGTATGCAACCCTCATCTCATCAAGATAGGTGTGCTTGTCGTACACCGACCAGACACCGGGCAATTTATGGCCCAGCATTATTTCAGCAATATGCGGTTCGGTCAGCTCAGAAAAATTGGTACGCGCAGTCCGGCGCAGATCGTGAATGGTAAAATGCGGAACCTGTTGGTTATAGGCTTTCAGCATGAACTTTACCAGGTTGCTACTGATGCTCATGTGGAAACCTTCGCTCATCGGCTTATCGGCGAAACGGGAAAAAACATATTGCCCTGGCGCCAGTTCAATAGCGCGCCTGATTAGCGGGACAACCTCCGGGATGATGGGGCGCACCAGTGGCTTTTTAGTGTTGCGGCCCGTTTTATGGTTTTCCCACGGAATTGTCCAGATGCCCTCTTCAAAATCGAAATGGGATATTTCCGCCTGGCGTAACTCGCCCACCCTGCACGCCCAGAACAGCGACAACTTGTAGAGGATCTTGTTTCTCTCAATCAGTCGCGAATCTTCAATGGCGCGCCAGACCAGCGCCAGTTCTTTCCGGTCCAGCGTTCGCTCACCCATTTGCTTCTTGATGCCGAAGTCATGGCCAGACATTTCAGAAAGCGGGTTAACTTCCAGCAGTTGCCGCTTCACCGCCCATGAATAGCACTGGCGGCCGTTACTAATGACCCGGCGGGTTATCTCACTGTATCCCTGAGCCAGCCGGTCAAGAACGGTGAGCCAGTTATGCAGCGTCAACTGGTGCGCCGGGTACTTACCTATTTTTGGAAAGACGTGAAGCTCAAACGTGCGCAGGATCTGCCCGGCAGTTTCTTTCTGAATGCAGACCATGGAATACCATTCCCGGAACAACTCTTCGAAGGTGTACTGGCTGTTTATTTTTGCTTTATCGAGGCTCTGCCTGATGCGGGGGTTTTCTCCCCTGGCAAGGATAGCGGCCCATTTAGCCACTTCGTCGCGGGCAGCCTTGAGGCTGAACTCCGGGTAACTGCCGATTGTCATCTTGTCCTGTTTGCCAAGAAATCTGAACCGGTAGAAAAACGTTACCGCCCCTTTCAGGGAAATGCGAACCCATAGGCCATCACGATCTGCTTTTTCTTCAACTTTTTCGCGCTCGCGCCCAAGGCACGACTTTAGATAACTGTCTGAAATAGCCATGTTTTCAACCTGCACGTGTCCATCAGAATGTTCGATTCTGTGTCCATCATAGGATATGGACTCGCTGATGGACACAAAAACCGTGTCTTATGGTGTCGTAGGCTGACTGTACATGCAACCAGTATATTTTTTATGGTGGCTTATTTTAGAAGGTTCTGGAGGGGGATTTGTCGGAGGTTTGCGGAGGGTGTCGGGGTATCAATTATCGATGTGAGCAATGATCGAAAAGTTACGTATATTCTTCATATAGGGAGATTTTTTGCCTTACGAATTACTAAGAGGCCGCGGTTCGGAGCCTGACGTCAAAAGTCTGAAACGCCGCATTCTACACTACAACCACAATGCGGGGAAATGCTCATACTGGCAACAAACCAGGCTGCACATTTCCCCCGGTAAGACAGGAAAATCACAGGCATTATTCGGCAGGTGAATTGTCGATGCGGACCAGATCAGGAGGAAGGCCAACGCTGATAATCACGGGCTGCCATTCGGAACGATTCGCCAGTTTTGGTGAAAGACTCTTCGCCAGTAAAAAGCCGCCAACCCCACCCAGGATTGCGCCACACAATGTAGCCAGATCCCGGTTGAAAAGCGTCTGAAACAGTGCCGACATCAGGAAAAGGCCAACCAGCGGAGACATATACACCAGTAGCGCTGAGGTCAACAAACTGGCTTCACCAATTCCCAGTTCCACTTTTTGCCCGGCAACCAGTGGCTGCTCACACGACACGGACAGGGTATGGGTCATCTGCGGCCCAAGCTTGTTCAGTACGCGGCTCCCGCATCCATTACGCGAAGCACAGCTGCTGCAGGAGGCTTTAACGTCGCACTCTACCAGCGCTTCACCGTTTTTCCATGAGACGACAGTCGCCCACTCTTTAATCATTGTGCAGCCCTGAATTTGACGCTGTCCGCAATGCGCTTAGCCGTTTGTGGGGGTAATTCACCCACAATGGTAATTTCAGCGTTATCACGGATGGTTGTACTCACGGTCCGGCGTCCCGTACGCAACATCTGATCGGCACTGTTCTGATTAGCACGGTTTACATTCACCGAGAAACTAAACAGGCCATCGGAATAAAGACGGGACTCTACAGGCATGTCGACGGTAGGGAGCTGACGGCGACTGCTGGAAACTTCACTAAAACCTTGTGGTAGCCAGGCGGGCATCCAGTTAAAGACCACATTGTCGCCCTGCGGAACAGAAAGCAACGGCGGCAAATTGGCTTTTGCCAGCGTCTGCATCGTGCTGGCGACCTGTCCGTTTACGGTATAGGCAATCACGCGGAATTGTTCCAGCGTTTCACCATCTCTGTCGAGCAGATCCACACGCATTGGCAGGCGCGTTTCCGCATCCATCCAGACAATGTAGCTGTAGCGCGTTCCGTCACGGGCAACAACCCGGATCACTTCACACAAGCGATCGGCAATTCGCGTACGTCCGACAGAAATAAAATCGTAATAAGGCGAAAGGCGTTTGAAATCGGTATATACCAGCGAAGGGAGCGAATCGACAATGTAGTCGCCATTCAGCGTAAAGGGCTCAAGACCCGGCTCAAAGTAGCTGATCTCATTGCCACGCTGTACCACTTCCCGCCGCGGGCCGTCCATTTGCAAAAGCTGAGCGAGAGGCTGATTGTTTACACGCGCGTGGCGGTAACGCAGAGACTCTACCCCTTGCTTACTGATGCTGATAAAGGACAGTTCATAGTTGAGTGACTGGCTCGCCACGTTCATCTGCTGCAACAACGCCCCGGACGAGGTATCTGCCGAGGCGTTGCTGGAGAAGAACAGGCCTGCTGCCACAAAAGACATGGCACACCAAAGTTGCTTCATTACTGCGATTGGGTTCCTAACGTTTGATTTCCTGGCACTTGCACAGCAGCCTGCTGCGTTTGTGCCTGCTCAAACTTAAGCTGTTCGGAGTGCAGACGACGTTGCAGTTCGTAATCCTGCAACATGGCGTTAATACGACGACGCTGTTCCTGCACCTGCTGTTGCTGACCGACATCCGCCGTTGCATCAGCCGGAACACCCAGACTTACCGGGCTGGCTTTGCCCATCATCGGCAGTGTATTAAACACGGGTGCTTCTGGCTGCTGGGTGGATTCAGACTGGCCATTATAGTGCTGGACACCCACAATAACTGCAAGCGATACACATGCAGCCACGCCCATTTGCGTCAATTGACTTGCCCACGGACGGACTTTCGTCCAGAACGGCATTTTCTGCCACTGATGTGGCGCAGGCTGGGCCTCGGGAATCAATGGTGTTGTCGGTTGAACAGATTCATTTTCAATCGCGGCCATAACTTGGGCTGAGATATCGAAGTGGAGAACATCAGCCGTATCACCACGCATTGCGTCGCGAATGAGATGGTAGCTCTCCCAGGTTTTCTGCATTTCAGGATCGCGAGACAGCTCAGAGAGCAGCTCCCTATCCAGGGTTTCACCGTCCATTAAAGCGGAAAGTTGTTCTTTCTGCATGCCTAATACCTTTTCCAGTATCCCGCTATCGTCAACGCCTGATAAGCGGTTGAACTTTATTATCAATAGCTTCCCGCGCTCGGAAGATACGTGATCGCACTGTACCTACCGGGCAATCCATGATAGCGGCTATCTCTTCATAGCTCAGACCATCCAACTCCCGTAACGTAATTGCCATGCGTAAATCTTCCGGGAGCGACTCAATAGTACGGAAAACTATTTGTCTCAGTTCTTCTGACAACATTAAGTTCTCAGGGTTCGAAATTTCTTTCAGCGCACCGCCACTTTCGAAGTTTTCTGCTTCTATCGCATCGACATCACTTGATGGTGGCCTGCGTCCCTGAGCAACCAGATAATTTTTAGCTGTATTCACCGCGATACGGTATAGCCAGGTATAAAAAGCACTATCTCCCCGGAACGAGTCCAGCGCGCGATAAGCCTTAATAAATGACTCTTGTACGACATCAGGCACATCGCCAGAAGGCACATAGCGGGAAACCAGACTCGCCACTTTATGCTGGTAGCGCACCACCAGTAAGTTAAACGCCTTCTGATCTCCTTTCTGGACCCTCTCAACAAGGACCTGATCCGTTAACTGCTCGCTCATCCGAGGTAAAATCTCCCCAAAACCTATTTCCACGCGTAAATGAAACGCCACTCCAAAACTGCACTATATGAGCAAGCAGCCATTTAGAGCGAAGGTTCAGTAAAAAGTTCCGTTACGCCTTTGTTTTTGTGAATCGTTCTGCAGACTTTTCATTATGACTCATTATAAGTCCACAAACTCTGTATCGGGTATTTTGAACATGAAAAGACCCGAGGACCGCCAGAGAGTAACGCAACACAGCCTTTTTTTCATCACCTAATCCATATCAGCTAACAATCTGCCAGATAACGATTTTCTTCCGCACACCGCCTTTATGCGCCCCTCCTGTGTTTAGCCGTTAGTACAAATTATTAAAAAATGGCTACGTTATGGCGCAACACGGTGCTATGCTGCCCCAACATTGTTTAGTAAATTAAACACACCATCATGAAAACAACCCCCGAACTTTCTTGCGATGTGCTGGTTATTGGCAGCGGTGCCGCAGGCCTGTCTGTTGCTCTGCGCCTCGCTGAACGCCACAAGGTTATCGTGTTAAGCAAAGGGCCGGTTAGTGAAGGCTCAACATTTTATGCGCAGGGCGGTATTGCCGCCGTGTTTGATGAAACCGACAGCGTTGAGTCTCACGTCGAAGATACGCTGATTGCCGGAGCAGGTATTGTTGAACGTCAGGCGGCAGAGTTTGTTGCCAGTAACGCCCGTCAGTGCGTGCAGTGGCTGATCGACCAGGGCGTGGCGTTCGATACTCAGGTTGATGCGCAAGGAAGCGAAAGCTATCACCTGACCCGAGAAGGCGGCCATAGTCACCGCCGCATTCTGCATGCCGCTGATGCCACCGGCAAAGAGGTCGAAAATACGCTGGTCAGCAAAGCGTTGAATCATCGAAACATTCATATTATTGAACGCAGTAACGCGGTTGATTTAATTGTTTCCGATAAAATCGGCCTGCCCGGCACGCGTCGCGTCGTGGGCGCATGGTTCTGGAACCGTAATAAAGAGGTTGTGGAGACCTGCCATGCAAAAGCCGTCGTGCTGGCAACAGGTGGCGCATCGAAAGTGTACCAGTACACCACCAACCCGGATATCGCGTCTGGCGATGGTATCGCCATGGCCTGGCGCGCCGGATGTCGCGTGGCAAATCTGGAGTTTAATCAGTTTCACCCAACGGCGCTGTATCATCCACAGGCGCGCAACTTCCTGTTAACCGAAGCCCTGCGCGGTGAAGGCGCTCATCTTAAACGCCCGGACGGCACGCGTTTCATGCCGGATTTCGACCCTCGCGGCGAACTGGCGCCGCGCGATGTTGTGGCCCGCGCCATTGACCATGAGATGAAACGTCTGGGAGTTGACTGTATGTATCTCGACATCAGCCACAAGCCTGAGGCTTTCATCCGCCACCATTTCCCGATGATCTATGAAAAATTGCTGGGGCTGGGTATCGATTTAACCAAAGATCAGGTTCCGATTGTGCCTGCGGCGCATTATACCTGCGGCGGCGTCATGGTGGACGAACACGGCCGGGCTGATGTTGATGGACTCTATGCGATTGGCGAAGTCAGCTATACGGGCCTGCATGGTGCCAACCGAATGGCGTCCAACTCGCTGCTCGAATGTCTGGTTTACGGCTGGTCAGCGGCAGAAGATATTGATCGCCGACTGGGCATAACCCGCCCTGCCCCGGCGCTTCCCGCCTGGGACGAAAGCCGCGTCGATGATGCCGATGAACGGGTGATTTTGCAGCATAACTGGCATGAGCTGCGCTTGTTTATGTGGGATTACGTCGGCATTGTGCGAACCACCAAACGTCTGGAACGTGCGTTACGACGTATTACCTTGCTCCAGCAGGAAATTGATGAGTATTACGCCAATTTCCGCGTGTCGAACAATTTGCTGGAGTTGCGTAACCTGGTGCAGGTGGCCGAGCTTATCGTGCGCTGCGCCATGGCGCGCAAGGAAAGCCGTGGCTTGCACTATACGCTGGATTATCCGGACCAGTTGCCTGAATCCGGCCCAACGGTTTTGTCGCCACGCACTTACATGAATAAATAGAAAGCCTGAGTGAGCGCAGTGTAACTTTCAGAGTAATGCTGATCGGCACCGCGGATCGCCAGCCAGTCGGTGAAGCATTCACCGGGCGTTGGCGAAAATGCCATTAATACGCGATGTGGCGGGCGATTTTCATACTCCGCCACATCCGTACGTAACCGCAGGTGCCAGCCAATGCCCTGCGCTTTTTGGGCAAAGGCTTCGCTCACATCTACGGGAAGTATTACGCAAAAGAAGCCGTCTTCTGTGATAAGCGATACCGCACATTCCAGTAGTACCGCGTGATCGAGAGTCGTGGTATATCGCGCCTGCTCACGCTCCGGCGTGGCGCATTGCACACCCTGCGCAAAAAAAGGCGGATTGCTGACAATCAAATCGTAGCGTGCGGTTTGCCCCGCACACCATTCGCGAATATCCGCATGATGGACGTGAAAACGATCGGACCAGGGTGTCGCCTGCCCATTCTCCTGCGCCTGTATGGCCGCCTGCTCATCGAGTTCCACCGCATCGATGATGACCGCATCGGTTGTTCTCTGCGCCAGCATCAGCGCCACCAGCCCACTGCCAGTGCCAATATCCAGCACCCTTTTCGCTTGTGAAACAGGTGACCAGGCACCGAGTAAGATGCCGTCTGTGCCGACTTTCATGGCGCAACGATCATGTGCAACAAAAAACGCTTTAAATGTGAAACCATCGCGGCGCAACTGCGCCTTCTGGTGGGGCATCTTTACAACCTCTATACGGAAACAGACGTAGCATAGGTGAAAGCAAAGCGCCGGAAAAGTAATAAGCTTACAAACAGATGAAGATTGCAGCCGTAACGTCTATAATCAGCGCCCCACACAGAGGTAGATCATGACTGTAACGACTTTTTCCGAACTCGAACTCGACGACAGCCTACTGGACGCGCTCCAGGAGAAAGGTTTCACACGCCCGACCGCCATCCAGGCCGCCGCCATTCCGCCTGCGCTTGAAGGGCGTGATGTACTTGGCTCAGCGCCGACCGGTACGGGTAAAACGGCGGCTTATTTGCTGCCAGCGTTGCAGCACCTGCTGGACTTCCCGCGTAAGAAATCTGGCCCGCCACGCATTCTCATCCTGACGCCGACCCGTGAACTGGCGATGCAGGTGGCCGACCACGCCCGCGAGCTGGCAAAAAATACCCATCTGGATATCGCTACCATCACTGGCGGTGTGGCCTATATGAACCATGCCGAAGTGTTCAGCGAAAACCAGGATATCGTGGTCGCAACCACAGGCCGCCTGCTGCAATACATTAAAGAAGAGAATTTTGACTGCCGTGCGGTCGAAACGCTGATTCTCGACGAAGCGGATCGTATGCTGGATCTGGGTTTTGCACAGGATATCGAGCATATTTCAGGCGAAACGCGCTGGCGCAAACAGACCATGCTTTTCTCTGCAACGCTGGAAGGTGAAGCGATCAAAGATTTTGCCGAACGTCTGCTGGAAGATCCGGTTGAAGTCTCTGCGACACCCTCTACCCGGGAACGTAAAAAGATCCACCAGTGGTACTACCGTGCGGACAACTACGAACACAAGCTGGAATTGCTTAAGCATTTGCTCAAGCAGGAGGGCGTAACCCGTTCTATCGTCTTCGTACGTAAACGCGAGCGCGTACACGAACTGGCGGAACAGTTGCGTTCAGCGGGTATTAACAACTGCTATCTTGAAGGTGAGATGGCACAGGCAAAACGCGTTGAAGGCATCAAGCGTCTGACTGATGGTCGCGTCAATGTGCTGGTTGCAACCGATGTCGCCGCCCGTGGTATCGATATTCCTGACGTGAGCCACGTGTTTAACTTTGATATGCCGCGCAGTGGTGATACCTATCTGCACCGCATTGGCCGTACCGGTCGCGCGGGGCGCAAAGGTACCGCGATTTCACTGGTCGAAACCCACGATCATCTGCTGTTGCAGAAAATTGGTCGCTACGTTGAAGAGCCGCTGAAAATGCGCGTGATTGATGAACTGCGTCCCACTACGCGCGCACCGAGCGAAAAAATGACTGGCAAGCCGTCGAAGAAAGTGCTGGCTAAGCGTGCAGAGAAGAAAAAAGAGAAAGAAAAAGAGAAGCCACGCGTTAAGCTTCGCCACCGTGATACCAAAAATATTGGTAAGCGCCGTAAGCCAAGCGCTGCGCCGGCAGAACATCAAAATAAAGAAGAGTAAAAAAAACGCCGGGATAGCCCGGCGTTTTTATTTCTGCAGCCTGAGAGTTACAGGCTTTCAGTAAAGGTACGAGCGATAACGTCGCGCTGCTGTTCCGGCGTCAGAGAATTGAAACGTACGGCATAGCCAGAAACACGGATGGTCAGCTGCGGATATTTTTCCGGATGTTCGACAGCATCAAGAAGCGTTTCGCGACGCAACACGTTTACGTTCAGGTGCTGACCGCCTTCCACGCGCACTTCCGGTTTCACTTCCATCGGAATTTCGCGGTATTCAATGTCACCCAGTTTGCTCACGGCAACCACTTCATCTTCGGAATAACCGGCTTTTGCACAAACACAGCGCGCTTCACCTTTTTCGCTGTCGAGTAACCAGAATGAGTTCAACAGATCATCGTTTGCAGCTTTAGTAATCTGGATACCAGTAATCATGATGTGCCTCCCTTAGGCATTATTTTTGATTTGATCGGCCTTATGGCGGCCAATTGGTAAAACCATTGTTGCTTGAGTGTATATATACCCTCCGCACACCCCTGATTCTTTGATTAAAATCAATAAAAACCACACCATAAAAAAGGTAATAGCTGGAATTTATTGTTTTACATCAAGTTAGCAACTTTCACCCTCTTAAAATTTTTGTAAATATTCAAATTTTTTTAAGTGTTTAACTTTCTGTTTTGCGTGTCGATTTTGCGCCAGCGGAAGAAGCAGTTAAGCTACAGTCACTGGAATTGGCAGGAGAGCGGGATGACCACCTCATTAACATGGCACGATGTGCTGGCAGAAGAGAAACAAAAGCCTTACTTTATCAATACCCTCAGCGCGGTAGCGACAGAACGGCAGTCCGGCGTCACCATCTACCCGCCGCAAAAAGATGTCTTTAATGCGTTTCGTTTTACTGAGCTGGGTAACGTCAAAGTTGTGATCCTTGGACAGGATCCCTACCACGGCCCGGGTCAGGCTCATGGGCTGGCATTTTCGGTGCGTCCCGGCATCGCCATCCCGCCATCATTACTTAATATGTATAAAGAGCTTGAGCAGTCGGTGCCCGGATTCGTTCGCCCGACGCATGGTTATCTGGAAAGTTGGGCACACCAGGGGGTGCTCCTTCTCAATACCGTCTTAACGGTACGTGCCGGGCAGGCGCATTCCCATGCCAGCCTTGGCTGGGAGACGTTTACCGATAAAGTTATCAGCCTGATAAATGAACACCGTGAAGGCGTGGTGTTTTTACTTTGGGGATCGCATGCACAGAAGAAAGGGGCGATTATCGACGGTAAACGCCACCATGTATTGAAAGCGCCCCACCCGTCACCGTTATCAGCACACAGAGGCTTCTTTGGCTGTAAGCACTTTGTTCTGGCAAATGAGTGGCTGGAAAAGCACGGCGAGACACCAATTGACTGGATGCCCGTGTTACCCGCAGAAAGTGAATAAATATCGCAGTTCACATCCCGCAGCTATGGCGGGATGTGTCGAACGCATTCAAAGGTACTCTTCTCCCATCGCAATTTCCCGCACGGCCCGTTCCCGGAACTGACTGGGACTCACGCCAGTATGTTTGTGAAAGAAACGGGTAAAATATGCTTCATCGTTAAATCCCAGAAAGGCGGCAAGTTGTTTGATGGTCTTCGAGGTATATACCAGCTCGCGCTGTGCTTCCTGAATAACCCGCATATTAATCACATCCAGGCTCGACATCCCCAGCGTTAAACGGCACAGCCGCGAGAGATGCCCGGGCGACATTCCCATTTCACAGGAATAATCATTTACCGTCAGCCGCTGGCGAAATTTCTGGTCGACGATGGCGAGGAATTTGTTGATCTGCGATGCCTTGCGCGACGAATTATCCATCTGCTGATCGCCGACACCGGGCTCGGTAATCCGCGAGAGATGAACAAACATGGAGATAAACAGTGACGCGCACATTGCTGTCTGATTAATCATTGGCACGCGTAATTCATTGAGCATGGAATAATAAAATTCCCAGATAACGTCCTTCTCTTCGGGGAAATATTCCAGCGAAATAATGCACGGTTTGTGCACCAGTTTGAGGATATCCGGTGCCAGCACGCCCATAACCGACTCCAGCGGTCGCTGCGAAGCGGTAATGGCGAGTCCTTCGGTATCTGGCGTGTAGTGAAAACCATGAACAGTCTGGGCGGGAACAAGGATCAGGCAAGGGGCTTTGGCCAGTTGTCGCGAGCAGTTCATCAGCGCTTCGACCTGCCCTCTCTGGATAAAGAGCACCTGGATCAGCGAATCATGTACATGTGGACTTGCCCGCCAGTTCAGATCCTTTGAACGCAAAGAGATCATCTCAACGTTGAAAAAATTCTCCCAGCTTAGCCCAGACTGCTCACCGTATAATGCATAAGTAGGAATAGTGGTTGCCATCAATGCTCCTCTACTCTTCTCAGTGCTGCTGCACGGCATGGCTGGCCTGTCGTGAACAGTGAACCGGAATATCGCTGTTCAGCACTCGAAGACCAGCACAGCAAATGATTTAAATAATGAAATCATCAGACGGGTAAAATGACTGCGCCCTCCTGATGTAACATGTCGATATCCTTAGTTGAGTATCCATATTCAGTCAGAATTTGTTGTGAGTGGTGTCCCAGTCGCCGGGACGGTTTTATCTGCGATTCTCCCATGCCCAGAAGCGAAACAGGCGGTGTTATCAGCACCCTTTTATTTCCCGTAGAGTACTCAACGTTACGCAGGCAGTCGGTTGCCCATGCCTGCTCATCTTCCAGAATCTCGTCCGGCCGAAAACGATGCATACGTTTACTGCGATCGTCCGGTTTGCAAAGGTAGCCAATGCAAATTTAACTGCAAACGAGGGTTTACCGCATACAGTTGGTGCAACCAGCATGGGTTATGGAAGCATTCATTTTGATGAATTTCATCAGGGGATAAAAGCGAACAGACACAGGAGAGAAGAGATCAGCATGCTATACAGACATGCTGATCTGGATTTTATCAGGCTTTGTTTTGACGCCACCATTCGGCCAGCAACACACCCGTTGCCACCGACACGTTCAGGCTCTCAACATTGTTAGTGCCGTTTATCGAGATACTCAGATCCGCGTTATCAAGCGCAGCATCGGAAAGACCATCACGTTCCTGACCCAGCACCAGCACCATTTTCTTCGGCAATGTTGCACTAAACAGCGGCGTACCTTTATGGCTGGATGTAGTCACGATGGCGTAACCGGCTTTACGGAAAGCGTCCAGCGCCTCAAGGAAGCTATCGCCCGTAATGGCCTGTACGTGCTCCGCACCGCCTTCCGCCGTACGAACTGCCGCACCGGACTCGATAACAGCCGCATCCTGCAACAGAACGCCTTTCACGCCGAAATGCGCGCAGCTGCGCATCATCGCACCCAGATTATGTGGGTTGCCCACATCTTCCAGCGCCAGAACACAATCCTCAGCATCGGCCTGAGCAACCCACTGCTTAACGCTGGTGCCATTACGTTTTTTAATCAGGAAGCAGACGCCGCCGTGGTGTTCGGTGCCGGACGCTTTTGCCAGCTCAGCTTCATCAACTACGTGGTAGGCTTTGCGGTTAGCGGCCATCCAGCGCAGTGCTTCTTTAAAGCGCGGGGTCACGCTCTGAACAAACCAGGCGCGTACAATGCAGTCAGGACGGCTGGCAAACAGCGCCTGGCAGGCATTCTCACCATAGACGCGGGTCTCTTCCGCACGCTGACGGCGCAGTACCTCAGGATCGATAAAGCTTTTACCGCTGATCCCACCGTGATCCGGCTTTGCCGGCGTGTCGTCACCCGGCGCGCGCGAAACGGTACGCCACGGGGAATCACTCTGTGGGCGGTCACGGCCGCGGTCACTGCTTCGCTCCTCGCGAGCAGGACGGCGGCCACTGTTTTTCTCTTCGCGAGCGGGGCGACGGCCAGCGTCGGCACGAGACGATCCGCTACGCCCTGGCCCTTTCCCGGTACGCGGGTTTTGGCTGCGTTTATCGGAATCATCGTCACTGCGGACATACATCACTTTGACTTTGCCGCTTTTGTTTTTCAGTTCATCGTTCATGCTTTTCTCCACCAGCGCTGCGCGAGCGCGCAGATTACCTGATGTGTCGGCGCTTAGCCATTAATTCATTCAAAAGCTATCGACTATTATATTCATTGAATAAATCGCATTGTCGTTTAAAACCACTTCATCAATAATATGTAACATATTAGAAACATATCGGCCTTGTGCCACTCTGTACCATTGTCCTCCTGAGGTTAGTTATGAATACCGTATGTGCAAGCTGTCAGGCGCTTAACCGCATTCCCGAAGCGCGCATTAACGATGTCGCAAAATGTGGACGCTGTGGACATGAGCTGTTCGACGGCGATGTGATTAACGCCACTGGCGAAACGCTGGATAAGTTGCTGAAAGATGACCTGCCGGTCGTTGTCGATTTCTGGGCACCCTGGTGTGGTCCGTGCCGTAGCTTCGCGCCAATTTTTGAAGATATTGCGGAAGAGCGTAGCGGCAAAGTCCGCTTCGTCAAAGTGAACACCGAAGCAGAACGTGAACTCAGCGCCCGCTTTCGTATCCGCAGCATCCCAACCATCATGTTGTTCAAAAATGGCGAGGTAGTGGACATTTTAAGCGGTGCCGTTCCAAAAGCCCCTTTTAATAGCTGGCTTAACGAATCTCTCTAATCCTGGCGGGGCACATCTTGTGCCCCGTTTTCAGCTCTGCGACAATGGCGTTTTTCACGCGATTCTCATGACTGAAAACGCCGTACTTAAGCTCCGGGCAATGCGTATTGCTCGTTCTACCCGCCCCTTCCTTGCCCGAGGCAATCGCGTTATTCGTTGCCAGCGTTGCCTGCTGCCCAAACAACAGTGCCTGTGCGACACGTTACAACCCGGTACGGCCCGTAGTCGGTTTTGTCTGGTAATGTTCGATACTGAGCCCATGAAGCCCAGTAATACAGGTAGGCTTATCGCCGATATTCTGCCTGACACAACGGCATTTCTCTGGTCAAGGACTGATCCGCCCCAGGCGCTTATTGATTTATGTGCCAGCGAAGAATACCAGCCAATGGTCGTCTTTCCCGCATCCTATGCAGGAAGCGAACGACAGGTATTATCCGCACCGCCATCAGGAAAACCGCCGCTTTTTATCATGCTGGACGGTACCTGGACCGAAGCGCGCAAAATGTTCCGCAAAAGTCCTTACCTGGACGCTCTGCCGGTGATCTCCGTCGATCTGTCACGGGTATCAGCCTATCGTCTGCGTGAGTCGCATGCCGAGGATCAGTACTGCACCGCCGAAGTCGCGATTGCGCTTCTGGATTTAGCGGGCGATCAACCTGCCGCAAAAAGCCTCGGAGCACATTTCTCCCTCTTTCGCGAACGTTACCTGGCAGGTAAAGCCAATCATCAGCGTAGTGTCACAGCAAAAGAACCAGAAAACGTTTAAAATCATCGGGTCACTCTTTTCTGGAGGCCGGTATGAGCCAACGTGGGCTGGAAGCGTTGTTACGTCCCAAGTCGATCGCCGTGATCGGGGCATCAATGAAACCGGATCGCGCCGGTTTCCTGATGATGCGCAATCTTCTGGCTGGCGGTTTTGCCGGCCCGGTTTTGCCGGTGACGCCCGCGTACAAAGCCGTACTTGGGGTACTGGCATGGCCGGATATCGCCAGCCTGCCCTATGTGCCGGACCTCGCCGTACTCTGCACCAATGCAAAACGTAATCTGCCTTTGCTGGAAGAGCTTGGTAAGAAGGGCTGTAAAACCTGCATCATTCTTTCTGCAACCCCTGAGCAACATGCCGACCTGCTGAGCTGTGCAGGGCGTTACCAGATGCGCCTGCTCGGGCCAAACAGTATGGGGTTACTCGCGCCCTGGCAGGGTCTTAATGCCAGTTTCTCTCCGGTACCAATTACCCGTGGCAAACTTGCATTTATCTCGCAATCCGCCGCCGTCTCCAACACCATTCTGGACTGGGCTCAACAACGCGAGATGGGATTTTCCTATTTTATTGCGCTGGGTGACAGCCTGGATATCGATGTCGATGAACTGCTGGACTTCCTGGCACGCGATACCAAAACCAGCGCCATTCTGCTCTATCTCGAACATTTAAGTGATGCGCGTCGTTTCGTCTCGGCGGCTCGCAGCGCTTCGCGCAATAAACCGATTCTGGTTATCAAGAGTGGCCGTAGCCCCGAAGCCCAGCGACTTCTGCAGACGCGGGCCGGCCTGGATCCAGCCTGGGACGCGGCCATACAGCGCGCCGGGTTGCTGCGTGTGCAGGATACGCATGAACTGTTTTCCGCAGTTGAAACACTCAGTCATATGCGTCCGCTTCGCGGCGAGCGTCTGATGATCATCAGTAACGGTGCCGCCCCTGCCGCGCTGGCGCTCGATCAGCTGTGGTCACGTAATGGCAAACTGGCAAAGTTGAGTGACGATACGCTGGCACGCCTTCGGGATGGATTGCCCGATTATGTCAATGTGGGTAATCCGCTGGATTTACGCGATGATGCCAGCAACGATCGCTACATCACCGCACTTGATATCCTGCTCGATAGCCAGGATTTTGATGCATTGATGATTATCCATTCTCCGAGCGCCGCTGCCCCCGGCAAAGAGAGCGCGCTGGCGCTCATTGAGGCGTTGAAAAAACATCCGCGCGGCAAATACGTTACGATACTTACAAACTGGTGTGGCGAATACTCTTCCCAGGAAGCCCGACGGTTGTTCAGTGAAGCAAGCCTGCCGACCTACCGTACGCCCGAAGGGACGATCACTGCATTTATGCATATGGTCGAGTACCGACGTAACCAGAAGCAATTACGTGAAACGCCCGCCCTGCCCACTCACCTGACGGCCAATACAGCCGAAGCTCATCAGTTGCTCCAGCAGGCTATCGCGGAAGGGGCAACCACGCTTGATACCCATGAAGTGCAGCCGATACTTAGCGCCTGGGGTATTCAGACACTGCCGACCTGGATCGCCGGCGATAGCGCCGAAGCCGTACATATTGCTGAACAGATCGGTTACCCCGTAGCGCTAAAATTACGCTCACCGGATATTCCGCATAAATCTGAGGTTCAGGGTGTCATGCTCTATCTGCGTACTGCGACAGAGGTTCAGCAGGCCGCAGATGCGATTATCGACCGCGTGAAAATGAACTGGCCGCAGGCGCGTATCCATGGTTTGCAGGTACAAAGCATGGCAAACCGTGCCGGTGCACAGGAACTGCGTGTGGTTGTCGAATCCGACCCGGTCTTTGGTCCATTGATCATGTTGGGAGAAGGCGGCGTTGAGTGGCGCGCGCAGGAGCAGGCTGCCGTTGCGCTACCACCGCTGAATATGAATCTGGCGCGTTATCTGGTTATCCAGGCCATTAAAAATAAAAAGATCCGCGGGCGTAGTGCCCTGCGCACGCTGGATATTGCCGGTCTGAGTCAGTTTCTGGTTCAGGTATCGAATCTTATTGTGCACTGCCCCGAAATTCAGCGTCTGGACATTCATCCTCTGCTTGCATCCGGCAATGAATTCACCGCGCTGGATGTCAGCCTCACGGTCGAGGCTTTTAGTGGCAACGGCGAAAGTCGCCTCGCAGTTCGCCCTTATCCGCAACAGCTGGAAGAGACCGTGGTATTAAAAAACGGCGAGACCTCGCTTTTCCGCCCTATTCTTCCTGAGGATGAACCGCAGCTACAGGAATTCATCGCCAGGGTCACAAAGGAAGATTTGTATTACCGCTATTTCAGCGAGATCAACGAATTTACCCATGACGATTTAGCGAATATGACGCAGATCGACTACGATCGGGAAATGGCATTTGTTGCTGTACGTCAGGTAGAAGGAAAGGATGAGATCCTTGGCGTAACCCGCGCCATCTCTGACCCGGATAACATTGATGCCGAATTTGCAGTGTTGGTTCGTTCCGATTTGAAAGGATTGGGTCTTGGGCGACGTCTACTGGAAAAGCTCATCAGTTACACTCGGGATCACGGACTTAAGCGTTTGAATGGTATTACCATGCCAAACAATCGCGGCATGGTAACTCTGGCGCGTAAACTGGGATTTGAGGTCGACATTCAGCTTGAGGATGGGATCGTTGGATTGTCCCTTAATCTGAGGCAGACCGGTGAATCCTGAGTAAGGTACTGGAAATGTTGACCACTTTCACAGGTACTGGTGTTATCATTGTCCGCTTCTGTCGGGGTTATCGGACAGAAGCCCTTTCAATAAACAGAGAAGAAACGCACTGTGATGTTGTCAAAATTTAAGCGTAATAAACATCAACAACACCTTGCCCAACTACCCAAGCTTTCCCAATCAGTTGATGATGTAGAGTTTTTCTACTCTCCCGCTTCTTTCAGGGAGACATTGCTGGAGAAAATTGCCAGCGCAACGCGCCGTATCTGCATCGTCGCTCTTTACCTTGAGCAGGATGATGGCGGTAAAGGTATCCTGAACGCCCTCTATGACGCCAAACGTCAGCGCCCTGAACTTGAAATCTGCGTGCTTGTCGACTGGCACCGGGCACAGCGTGGTCGTATCGGTGCGGCAGCATCCAACACCAACGCCGACTGGTATTGCCGTATGGCGCAAGAAAATCCAGGCATTGATATTCCGGTTTACGGCGTGCCAGTAAATACCCGTGAAGCGCTTGGCGTACTGCATTTTAAAGGCTTTATCATCGACGACAGTGTGCTGTATAGCGGCGCGAGTCTGAACGATGTCTATCTCCATCAACACGACAAATACCGCTACGATCGCTACCAGCTAATCCGCAACCCAAAAATGGCGGATATCATGCTGGGGTGGGTCAGACAGAACCTGATTGAAGGACGCGGTGTAAACCGTCTCGATAACGCACAGCGCCCGAAAAGCCCTGAAATCAAGAATGATATTCGTCTGTATCGTCAGGAATTACGCGATGCGGCCTATCATTTTCAGGGCGATGCCGACAACGATCAGCTATCCGTTACGCCACTGGTTGGACTTGGAAAAACCAGTTTGCTGAATAAGACCATTTTTCATCTGATGCCCTGCGCGGAAGAAAAGCTGGTCATCTGTACGCCTTATTTTAACCTGCCAGCGGTGCTGGTACGTAATATTATTCAGCTCCTGCGCGAAGGCAAAAAAGTCGAAATTATCGTTGGTGATAAAACGGCTAATGACTTTTTTATTCCCGAAGATCAGCCCTTTAAAATTATTGGCGCACTGCCTTATCTGTATGAAATTAACCTGCGCCGTTTCCTGAGTCGTCTGCAGTATTACGTCAATACCGATCAACTGGTCGTGCGTTTGTGGAAAGACGAAGACAATAGCTATCACCTCAAAGGAATGTGGGTTGATAATGAGTGGATACTGCTGACGGGGAATAACCTTAATCCGCGCGCCTGGCGTCTGGATCTGGAAAATGCCATTTTGATCCATGACCCGAAACATCAATTAGCCGCTCAGCGGGACAAAGAGCTGGAGCTTATCCGTACCCATACCACGGTGGTTAACCATTATCGCGATCTGCAAAGTATCGCCGATTATCCGGTAAAAGTACGTAAGCTCATTCGCCGCTTGCGTCGCATTCGTATCGATAAACTTATTAGCCGCATTCTGTAATATCAGGCCCCGTCATTTGATGGGGCTTTTTTCCAGGTTTCTCTATGATGCGTTGTTTAATGTTGACGTGTGCATTCTGGTTGACCGGGTGCGCACATATGGCAAATGACCAATGGAGCGGACAGGATAAAGCGCAGCATTTTATTGCTTCCGCCATGCTCTCCGCTGCGGCCAATGAATATGCACAACATCAGGGATATAGCCGCGATCGTAGCGCAACGTACGGCCTGATGTTTTCCGTAAGCCTTGGAGCATCAAAAGAACTATGGGATAGCCGCCCCACAGGAAGCGGCTGGAGCTGGAAAGATTTTGCCTGGGATGTTGCAGGCGCAACAACGGGTTACGCAGTGTGGCAACTGGCCAACCATTAAAGACGAATACCTTTACCTTTTCGGTGCAACATCAACGAAACGATGAATGCCAGTGCGCAAAACGCGGTGACATACCAGAAAAAGATGGTCTCGATGCCTGCCGATTTCAGCGACAGTGCGACATACTCAGCGGAACCGCCGAACAAGGCATTGGCAACAGCGTAAGATAATCCCACGCCCAGCGCACGGACCTGTGCCGGGAACATTTCGGCTTTCAGGATACCGCTTATAGAGGTATAGAAGCTCACGATAATCAACGCCACCATCACCAGTGCAAAAGCGGCATAAGGCGATGAAACATACTGTAGTGCACTTAAAATGGGTAAAGTGAAGAGCGTTCCCAGCCCACCGAAGCAGAGCATGGAAGCACGGCGGCCAATACGATCAGATAAGGCGCCTATCAGGGGCTGAATAAGCATGAAAACAAATAACGCCACGGTCATCACGATACTGGCCACACTGGCGGGCATGCCGGTCGTATTAACCAAATATTTTTGCATATACGTCGTGAAAGTGTAGAAACACAACGAGCCGCCTGCGGTAAAGCCGAGCACCATAATAAACGCCCGGCGGTTACGCCATAACCCTTTGAGCGACCCCGCTTCTTTTAATACCCGCACCTCTTTTTTCGACGTTTCATCCAGTTGGCGACGCAACCAGAGCGCCACAACGGCAAGTGCAGCACCGATTGCAAAGGGAATACGCCAGCCCCATGCACGTAGCTCAGCATCATCAAAGATCTGCTGAAGAACCACTACTACCAGAAGTGCCAACAGTTGACCACCAATCAAGGTCACGTACTGGAAAGAGGCATAGAATCCTTTGCGACCTTCAATGGCAATTTCGCTCATGTAAGTTGCACTGGTGCCGTATTCACCACCAACGGATAATCCCTGCAACAACCTTGCCAGTAATAGCAATGCCGGAGCCCATGTACCAATGCGGTCATAACCCGGTAAGCAAGCGATCATTAGTGATCCCAGACACATCAGGCATACTGAAATCAGCATGGAGGTTTTGCGCCCATGTCTGTCAGCAATACGCCCAAACAGCCAGCCGCCAATTGGTCGCATAAGAAATCCGGCAGCGAAAACGCCTGCGGTCTGAAGTAGCTGGGTCGTTGTATTTCCGGCGGGGAAAAAGATGTGAGCAAAGTAGAGCGAGCAGAATGAATAAACATAAAAATCAAACCACTCCACCAAGTTTCCCGATGAGGCACTAACAATTGCCCATACTCTGCGGCGTACGTCAGTCAAATCGGTTGTTTTATGCTCAGGACGAATGGTGACGCCTGCCATATTTTCCCCCTCTGATCGGACATCATTGATTTGTTATATAAATCAGATTACGCCGGGGTAAAAAGTAAATATAGTGTTAATAGTTTGCCTGCTATCATTTCAGAATGATAGCCTAAGAATATACCTATCCCCAGCGCATGATATGTTTGCGTTTACGCTGGAGATAGTCTTCATCCTGGCGAATTTTATCCCACCATTTTTTAAAAATTGCCGCAGCGGCGGCTTTTACCGGATCGTTTCCCCTTTGGTGAAGACCACCACCCTCAGCATATTTTTTACCCCCTTTATAGTTGGCGTAACGCCGGGCACGGGTATACCCCATTTGTATAAATTTACGGGCCATATCCATACCAACAAAGTCATCCTGCTGCCGATAGGTTTCGAATAGCTGGTAAATTTTTTCAGCTGATTTCCTGGCAGATTCAGGATCTTTGTAACGCCACCAGGGCAGGATTTCACTCTTATAGGGCTCAACCAGCAAAACACCTTGTTCACCACGCCCCACCTGATAACGCTCAGGATGATCGCGGAAATTAATGCTGGCGAAATCTTGCTCGTAATTGAAGGAATGACTGGTCAAATAACGTCTCCTTAAACATCCTGAAAGGATAAGGATAGGCTATTTAAAATGAAATATTATGCAGGCTGGAGACAAGGCAAAAATGTCGGAAAGCTATTTTTTAGTTGACAAAAACGCAAAAAGGCCATCCTTGCGGATGGCCTCTTCACTTGTTTGATGCCTGGCAGTTCCCTACTCTCGCATGGGGAGACCCCACACTACCATCGGCGCTACGGCGTTTCACTTCTGAGTTCGGCATGGGGTCAGGTGGGACCACCGCGCTAAAGCCGCCAGGCAAATTCTGTTGTCAGACCGTTCATCACGCTCTGACTGTATCTGTATCAGGCTGAAAATCGTCTCTCACGCCAAAACATCTTCGGCGTTGTAAGGTTAAGCCTCACGGTTCATTAGTACCGGTTAGCTCAACGCATCGCTGCGCTTACACACCCGGCCTATCAACGTCGTCGTCTTCAACGTTCCTTCAGGACTCTTAAAGAGTCAGGGAGAACTCATCTCGGGGCAAGTTTCGTGCTTAGATGCTTTCAGCACTTATCTCTTCCGCATGTAGCTACCGGGCAGTGCCATTGGCATGACAACCCGAACACCAGTGATGCGTCCACTCCGGTCCTCTCGTACTAGGAGCAGCCCCCCTCAATTCTCCAGCGCCCACGGCAGATAGGGACCGAACTGTCTCACGACGTTCTAAACCCAGCTCGCGTACCACTTTAAATGGCGAACAGCCATACCCTTGGGACCTACTTCAGCCCCAGGATGTGATGAGCCGACATCGAGGTGCCAAACACCGCCGTCGATATGAACTCTTGGGCGGTATCAGCCTGTTATCCCCGGAGTACCTTTTATCCGTTGAGCGATGGCCCTTCCATTCAGAACCACCGGATCACTATGACCTGCTTTCGCACCTGCTCGCGCCGTCACGCTCGCAGTCAAGCTGGCTTATGCCATTGCACTAACCTCCTGATGTCCGACCAGGATTAGCCAACCTTCGTGCTCCTCCGTTACTCTTTGGGAGGAGACCGCCCCAGTCAAACTACCCACCAGACACTGTCCGCAACCCGGATTACGGGTCCACGTTAGAACACCAGCCATTAAAGGGTGGTATTTCAAGGTTGGCTCCACGCAGACTGGCGTCCACGCTTCAAAGCCTCCCACCTATCCTACACATCAAGGACCAGTGTTCAGTGTCAAGCTATAGTAAAGGTTCACGGGGTCTTTCCGTCTTGCCGCGGGTACACTGCATCTTCACAGCGAGTTCAATTTCACTGAGTCTCGGGTGGAGACAGCCTGGCCATCATTACGCCATTCGTGCAGGTCGGAACTTACCCGACAAGGAATTTCGCTACCTTAGGACCGTTATAGTTACGGCCGCCGTTTACCGGGGCTTCGATCAAGAGCTTCTCCTTACGGATAACCCCATCAATTAACCTTCCGGCACCGGGCAGGCGTCACACCGTATACGTCCACTTTCGTGTTTGCACAGTGCTGTGTTTTTAATAAACAGTTGCAGCCAGCTGGTATCTTCGACTGGTCTCAGCTCCGTCCGCAGGGACTTCACCTACACACCAGCGTGCCTTCTCCCGAAGTTACGGCACCATTTTGCCTAGTTCCTTCACCCGAGTTCTCTCAAGCGCCTTGGTATTCTCTACCTGACCACCTGTGTCGGTTTGGGGTACGATTTCGTGTTACCTGATGCTTAGAGGCTTTTCCTGGAAGCAGGGCATTTGTTACTTCATCACCGTAGTGACTCGTCATCACACCTCAGCCTTGATTATCCGGATTTGCCTGGACAACCAGCCTACATGCTTAAACCGGGACAACCGTCGCCCGGCTAACATAGCCTTCTCCGTCCCCCCTTCGCAGTAACACCAAGTACAGGAATATTAACCTGTTTCCCATCGACTACGCCTTTCGGCCTCGCCTTAGGGGTCGACTCACCCTGCCCCGATTAACGTTGGACAGGAACCCTTGGTCTTCCGGCGAGCGGGCTTTTCACCCGCTTTATCGTTACTTATGTCAGCATTCGCACTTCTGATACCTCCAGCATGCCTCACAGCACACCTTCGCAGGCTTACAGAACGCTCCCCTACCCAACAACACATAGTGTCGCTGCCGCAGCTTCGGTGCATGGTTTAGCCCCGTTACATCTTCCGCGCAGGCCGACTCGACCAGTGAGCTATTACGCTTTCTTTAAATGATGGCTGCTTCTAAGCCAACATCCTGGCTGTCTGTGCCTTCCCACATCGTTTCCCACTTAACCATGACTTTGGGACCTTAGCTGGCGGTCTGGGTTGTTTCCCTCTTCACGACGGACGTTAGCACCCGCCGTGTGTCTCCCGTGATAACATTCTCCGGTATTCGTAGTTTGCATCGGGTTGGTAAGCCGGGATGGCCCCCTAGCCGAAACAGTGCTCTACCCCCGGAGATGAATTCACGAGGCGCTACCTAAATAGCTTTCGGGGAGAACCAGCTATCTCCCGGTTTGATTGGCCTTTCACCCCCAGCCACAGGTCATCCGCTAATTTTTCAACATTAGTCGGTTCGGTCCTCCAGTTAGTGTTACCCAACCTTCAACCTGCCCATGGCTAGATCACCGGGTTTCGGGTCTATACCCTGCAACTTAACGCCCAGTTAAGACTCG
>NZ_JBCIVJ010000025.1:0-50263 GCF_039409775.1 Phytobacter palmae
CCCCTGCTAGTTGTGACATGGACAGGGAAGCTCTATTGCTGCGAATAACATCCAAAAAATATCCTATTTCTACTGAATGTAATAAAAAGTTACAGAAGATGTTGTTATATGAAGTGACCATCAATATTTATAGAAGACACATGGCGATTGCGAAAGGTGAAGGCGCGGTCGCGATCTCGGCGTTTAGTACAGAACATGATAAAGTGGAGGCTTATATCGCTATTTCATGAGAGAACGCCTATGGATAAGTCCACTTCGCAAGAGATGCTCGCGCAGGCCGAAAAACTGTGTGTGCAACGGAATGTGCGCCTGACTCCCCAGCGCCTCGAAGTGTTACGCCTGATGAGTCTGCAACAGGGGGCCATCAGCGCTTACGATCTGCTCGACCTTCTGCGTGAGGCAGAGCCTCAAGCTAAACCCCCTACCGTTTATCGCGCGCTTGATTTTCTTTTAGAACAAGGGTTTGTGCATAAAGTGGAGTCCACGAACAGCTATGTGCTTTGCCATCTTTTCGATCAACCGACGCACACTTCTGCGATGTTTATCTGTGACCGTTGTGGCGTGGTAAAAGAAGAACAGGCGGAGGGCGTGGAAGATATTATGCATGCGCTGGCGGCAAAACGCGGTTTTGCGCTACGCCATAATGTTATTGAAGCCCATGGATTATGCGCTGATTGCGCTGAGGTTGAAGCGTGCCGACATCCCGGCGAATGCCATCATGACCACACGATTCAGTTGAAAAAAAAATCGCGCTAGTCGCGATTTTCTCTTTTAAGCAGATAAGCCATTTGAGGGTGGTACATCCATGTACCGTTCGGGCAGGGTAGCCATGAGGGTCTACACATTGAGGGGGATGTGAAGGCTACCAGCGGTAATCATTCCGCGTTTCCCAGTCGACGACTTCTTTTTCTGCCTGATCTTTGGCATAGCCGTAACGTTCCTGGATTTTACCGACCAGTTGGTCACGTTTACCTTCGATGATAGTCATATCATCGTCGGTCAATTTACCCCACTGCTCTTTCGCTTTACCTTTGAACTGTTTCCAGTTGCCGCTGACTTCGTCTTTATTCATTGTCATCTCCTCATCGTTGGTCATGGACAGCGTTATTCCTTTCGTTACGCTCTAAATATCCTGAACGTGATAATTATTGTAGTTAAGGATAGCGGCCATGAATCTATATTCGGAATTTTTAACCACCAGAATGGAAATTAACGGAATAGATATGCAGAACAAAACTGAGTGGGATCAGGGGGATAAAGCAAAAGTTAAAGCTTTGTCAGGAAAAGAAAGCAACCGTGACAGCAGAATTGCCGCCACGGATCAGAAGGATATTACAGCCATTCACCGTTGCGGATAACGCCAACCGCCAGCCCTTCAATAGTGAAGTTCTGCTCACGCAGGTTAACCACAATGGGGGAAAACTCACTGTTTTCAGGCAATAGCTGTACAGTATTGCCCTGTTTTTTCAGGCGTTTGACCGTCACTTCATCGTCAATACGCGCCACAACAACCTGTCCGTTACGAACATCCTGAGTTTTATGAACAGCCAGCAGGTCGCCATCCATGATGCCGATATCTTTCATCGACATACCGCTTACACGAAGCAGAAAATCAGCGTTAGGTTTGAAGAGAGAGGGATCGACCTGATAGTGTCCTTCGATATGCTGTTGCGCCAGCAAAGGTTCGCCAGCAGCGACACGCCCGATAAGCGGTAAGCCAGCATCATCTTCTTCTTCAAGAAGCAGACGAATACCGCGAGACGCACCCGATACAATCTCAATAACGCCCTTACGCGCAAGCGCTTTCAAGTGTTCCTCTGCCGCGTTTGGGGAACGGAACCCCAACTGTTGCGCGATCTCCGCACGCGTCGGCGGCATACCTGTCTGGTTGATTCGATCGCGAATAAGATCGAACACCTCTTGCTGCCTGGCCGTTAAAGCTTTCATTCCGCCCCCTGGGTGTATATACAGTTATGCTGTGAGTATATACAGCTAAAGGTGATTTTGAAACCAAAATTAAGCAAAAAGCGTAGTCTTAACGTATTTCTGGAAGCGTTATCGAAAATAGCCCCACAGCAGAGAAACCCAGGTGAACAGTGCCAGAAGAATGGCCATTAGTACGGCTGCAGACCCCATGTCCTTCGCACGCCCTGAGAGTTCGTGAAATTCAGACCCAATACGGTCAACCACCGCTTCAATCGCACTATTGAGGATTTCCACAATCATCACCAGCACGACAGAACCAATCAACAGAACACGCGTGATAGCGTCAACGTCCACAAAAGCCGCAATGATGATAGCAATAATGACCGCAACACCTTCCTGACGAAAAGCAGCTTCGTTAATCCACGCTGCGCGCACCCCTTTCCATGAATAGCCTGCCGCTTTAATGATGCGGGTAATTCCAGTGGTATTGTTGGCCATGAAAAACAACCTTTTTATGTAATGAACGTCAATGTCTATGTAAGCTTATAGAGGTAGAAAAGAAATTCTGCGGACTTTCTGATATTCTTGCCGCGCAATGGCATTATTAACCAGAGGCTTTACATCGTTTATGTCCGGCTGGCCACGAATTTACTACAAATTACTTAATTTACCATTAAGCGTCCTGGTAAAAAGCAAGTCTATCCCGGCGGAACCCGCCCAGGAATTAGGACTCGATACGTCACGCCCTATTATGTACGTTTTGCCTTATAATTCGAAGGCAGACTTGCTAACCTTGCGCGCTCAATGTCTGGCGCATGATTTGCCCGACCCCCTCGAACCGCTTGAAATCGACGGAGCGGAGCTGCCGCGTTATATCTTTATTCACGGCGGACCGCGCGTCTTTACCTGGTACACGCCAAAAGAAGAGTCGGTCAAGTTGTTCCATGACTATCTCGATCTGCACCGCAGCCATCCCGATCTGGATGTTCAGATGGTGCCTGTGTCGATGATGTTCGGTCGTTCTCCCGGGCGCGAAAAGGGCGAGGTCAACCCGCCGCTGCGTATGCTAAACGGTATTCAGAAGTTTTTCGCGATCTCATGGCTTGGCCGCGACAGCTTTGTGCGTTTCTCGCCGCCGGTTTCGCTGCGTCATATGGCAACCGAGCACGGTACGGATAAAATCATTGCGCAAAAGCTGGCCCGCGTAGCGCGTATGCACTTCGCCCGTCAGCGCCTGGCCGCAGTGGGGCCGCGTTTACCTGCCCGTCAGGACCTGTTTAATAAGCTGCTCTCCTCTAAAGCCATCGCCCGCGCGGTAGAAGACGAAGCGCGCAGCAAGAAGATCTCCCATGATAAAGCGCAACAAAACGCAATTGCGCTGATGGAAGAGATCGCAGCAAACTTCTCTTACGAGATGATCCGTCTGTCAGACCGTATCCTCGGTTTTACCTGGAACCGTCTGTACCAGGGCATTAATGTGCATAACGCGGAACGTGTTCGTCAGCTCGCCCATGATGGTCATGAGATTGTCTATGTGCCCTGCCATCGCAGCCATATGGACTATTTGCTGCTCTCCTACGTGCTCTATCATCAGGGGCTGGTGCCGCCGCATATCGCTGCCGGTATTAACCTGAACTTCTGGCCGGCGGGGCCTATTTTCCGTCGTCTGGGCGCGTTTTTTATTCGTCGTACCTTTAAGGGCAACAAGCTCTACTCGACAGTTTTCCGCGAGTATCTGGGTGAGCTGTTTAACCGCGGCTATTCAGTAGAATACTTTGTTGAAGGTGGGCGTTCTCGTACGGGTCGTCTGTTGGATCCGAAGACCGGTACGCTGTCTATGACGATTCAGGCTATGCTCCGTGGAGGCACGCGTCCGATCACGCTGGTGCCAATCTACATTGGCTATGAGCACGTCATGGAAGTTGGCACCTACGCCAAAGAACTGCGCGGCGCGACGAAAGAAAAAGAAGGTTTTGCCCAGATGGTACGCGGTTTGAGTAAGCTGCGTAATCTCGGTCAGGGCTATGTCAACTTTGGCGAACCCATTCCGCTGATGAACTATCTGAACCATCGCGTACCGGAATGGCGTGAGTCCATCGATCCCATAGAGGCTGTCCGTCCTGCCTGGCTGACGCCGACAGTGAATGCGATTGCTGCTGATCTGATGGTGCGTATTAACAATGCCGGCGCGGCAAACGCGATGAACCTCTGCTGTACCGCGCTTCTGGCTTCTCGCCAGCGTTCATTGACCCGTGAACAGCTTACCGAGCAGTTGAACTGCTACCTCAACCTGATGCGCAATGTGCCTTATGCGGCCGATATAACGGTACCCACCGTCAGTGCGGACGCGCTTATTGAGCACGCCCTGCAGATGAATAAGTTCGAGGTAGAGAAAGATACGATTGGCGACATCATCATTCTGCCGCGCGAGCAGGCGGTACTGATGACCTACTATCGCAACAACATTGCGCATATGCTGATGTTGCCATCGCTGATGGCGGCCATTATCACCCAGCATCGTCATATCTCTCAGGACGAAATGCTGCGCCATGTGGAACTGCTCTACCCGATGCTGAAAGCTGAGCTTTTCTTGCGTTGGGAAAAAGAAGAGCTGGCCGGCGTGCTGGAAAATCTTGCGCAGGAATTGCTGCGCCAGGGGCTGATCACCATGAAGGATGGCCAGCTCTATATCAATCCGGCACATTCCCGCACTCTGCAATTGCTGGCGGCTGGCGCGCGCGAAACGTTGCAACGTTATGCCATCACTTTCTGGTTGCTGAGCGCAAATCCGGCGATGAACCGCAGCACGCTGGAGAAAGAGAGCCGCACTCTGGCGCAACGTCTGTCTGTTCTGCACGGTATCAATGCCCCGGAATTCTTCGATAAGGCAGTTTTCAGTACTCTGGTGCTGACGCTGCGTGATGAAGGGTATATCAGTGATACCGGAGATGCAGAGCCCGAACAGACGCTGGCGGTATATCAGCTTTTAGCTGAGCTGATTACCTCAGATGTGCGTTTGACAATTGAGAGCGCGACGCAGGCGGAGTAAAGCATCGCATCCGGTAACTTCCCCGATGCGCTTCGCTTATCGGGGCTACACGAAGCTTTGCGCTTACGGTAGCCCCGATAAGGTAACGCCGCATCCGGGAAATCGTCTTACGCCAGGTAACTTGTCGCCAGACCGATAAACAGTACCAGCCCCACGTAGTTATTATTCATAAACGCTTTAAAACAGGCGTCACGATCGCGATTCACAATGAGCTTCTGCTGATAAGCAAACAGCGCCCCCGCGACAATGACCGACCAGTAGAAGTGCCAGCCTAAGCCATTGAGCGCACCAATCGCCACCATCAGCGCCAGGACCGCCACCTGTAGAATGCCGATGATGAGCTTATCGTGGCGACCAAACAGAATGGCGGTCGACTTGATGCCAATTTTCAGGTCATCGTCGCGATCAACCATGGCGTACTGCGTATCGTAGGCCACCGCCCACAAGATATTGGCGAGAAACATTATCCAGCAACTCAGCGGCACCGATTCGCTCACCGCAGCAAACGCCATCGGAATCGACCAGCCAAATGCCGCCCCCAGCACCACCTGTGGCAAATGGGTATACCGCTTCATAAACGGATATACCCAGGCAAGCAGAAGCGCCGCAACGGAGAGCAGAATGGTCATGGTGTTAAGCGTTAATACCAGGGCAAACGCCAGCACCACCAAAACCACAAACAGTATCCGCGCTTCGTTTTCCGTGACGGCCCCACTGGGCAGCGGACGATTGGCCGTGCGTTTCACATGCCCGTCAAATTTACGGTCCGCATAGTCATTTACCACGCAGCCTGCCGCACGCATCAGCCAGACCCCTGCCACAAAAACCATCAGGATCCACAGGGGAGGAACGCCCGGCGTTGCCACCCACAGCGCCCACAGCGTTGGCCAGAGCAGCAGCAGCGCACCAATGGGCTTGTCCGTGCGCATGAGTCGATGAAAAGCCAGCAGCTTATTCTGCGAGAGACTCCACTCCATTTTTTTTCCTCTTAGTACAGCGGTGACGCAGGCAAAAACAGTTCAGTCAGCAGGAGAGGTTTCCCTCCCAGGCGCAGGCGGGAGCGTCTTCCCCACAGCGTCTCATAGCGACCAACTTCAATAAAATCTCGTGTCAGCGTAGATGATGTAAAGAGATAACGCCCAAGCGGCGTGGTACCCAACTTCTGCAGTGCAAGTTCAGGACCGGTCAGGGTCGACTCCGGCACGACGGTGCGTCCGGCAAGCCAGGGTTCGCCATCAGCGCACAGCAGGATCTCCCGCAGCCAGTACCTCGAATCGTCAGGCAACAAATGGCGCTCGCCATCAAGCATATCGGACGTTACAAATCCTTCCTGGATAAGCGTCACGGACACCTGTTTACCCTGTTGCTCAAAACGTTTCGTCATGGAATCTTCCAGCAACAGCCAGTCCAGTTGCTGCGGATCGAGCGCGGGAAGTGCGTCAAAATAGCGCAGCGCACGCAATTGCGTAAGCGCGGGGTGTGACATGCCTTACTCTCCAATACATAACGTCACATTATTGTATCGCAGAACAGGCTGCCTCGGCGGGGAAACTTCATTCAGTTTTCATAAGCGCAACAGATATGCAACAGCGTCGTTGCGCCGGAAAAAAGGGTGCGTCAGGCGACGCACCAGTTGTTGCAAACATCAGCATTGCGGGGAGACGGTCACCCCTTGCCTTTTACACTGCTGATAAAGGTTTTCCGGGCGGATGTGGACCCGAGACGCTCAGCTTCATTCAGTAATTTCAGGGCCTTATCGATATCGCCTTTTGCTGCGGCCTGTTTAATGGCCTGGTTGAAATAGCTTTCAGTGTCATTCAGCATCGGCTCACTTTTCGCGGCAGGTGCAGGCGCAGAGGCTGGTGCGCCAGCCACAGCAGCAGGTGCGGCCGCCGGTGCGCTATAGGCTGTGGCAGGCGCGGCAGTATTGCCTACCGTCACCGGCCCTGGTCCGGATGAACCAAACAGCGGGCCAACCAGCACGCTGGAACCGCTGCTGGTTTTCACTTTCAGTTTCACCACACCCTCAGTAACGTGACGTGCTATCGGATCGGGGATATCCGGTACCGCGTTACCCGTACCTTTGGCGTAGGATTTAGCCGGGTCTATCAGTTTGGTGGTCTGGCGCAGATCGTTCTCGGTTGTGAAGACCAGCAGATAGATCTTTTGCTGGCCCAGTGCAGGCGTCAGGCGCATCACCCCTTCCAGCCTGTCGGCACTCATCACTCCCGGCTCCTGATAGGTGAAAAAGCTGCTGGGGAAGTACGCGGCAGGTGACATGTTCTGGTCGAGCACCAACACGTTTGGAGCAAAAACGCTGGTTTGTTTATTCACTTCACTACTGAGCGTGAGCGTCAGTTCACCGATGTTCGCCGGGACACTGTATGCGGCCACCGGGCCACTGATACCCGCCACATTCAGGCGCTGGCCCGTGGTGGCAAGCTCAGTTGTTTGTGTTTTGCTTTGATCGACAGGCGTCCAGCTCAGTTGCTGGAGTGCGGAGGCCGGAATGGCAGGGGCCGCCGTGGTATTTTGCGGGACAATGTTAACATCTGCGAAGCTAACCCCAGGCGCTGCGGCGAGTAAACCCGCGGTCAGGCACAGGGCGACGAAACTTTTTTTCATTTTCATTGTTATCACCTTCTTTACGAGAGACAGCTAACGCCCGGCAATAGCGCGCTATCTCGAAGAATTGAGGGGCTTGCGCCCCTCTTGTTTCGGTACGTCAGGTGGTGAGAATTACCACCAGATTTCCATCTGGGCGCCGAAGCTCCACTCGTCGTTATCACCACGGCTGAAGGTTTTCGCAGAGGTATCGCGATATGCTACGCCAGAGGTGTAACCGGCACCGGAATCGCTATTGGCATAGCCCCATTTCTCATCCCATTTCGCATAGGTTGCGAAAACACGAATCGCCGGACGAGACCAGATGCTGTCGCCAGCCTGCCACTGTTGAGCAAGGGTGATTTTGTACTGGTTGTTGGTTTCGCTGGTGCGCTGGGATTTGACGTTGTCATAACCCACTTCCAGCAGGGTGCTCATGATCGGCGTCCATTTGTACATAGGACGTACGCCCACAGTCCACCACTTGGTACCGTTGTTGTCGTCACGGTTGATATCCTGGTACATACCGACATACATCAGGTCCCAGCTGTCAGCAAGGTTGATTGCCCCGTGATCCAGAACACGCCACAGTGAACCGTTGTTGTTGATGCTGCCGCCCTGCGGAATACCTTTACCGTTAGAGGTCATGGAGTCTGTTGCGTATTGCAGAACAAACTTGTTGTAACCCTTCATCATGCTCTGGGTATGTTCAGCGGTGAACATCCAGCCATCTTTCGATGCGCCCGGCGCCAGGTCATATTTATCCGGCAGGTTGGTGTGACCGTAATCCACACCTAACTCCAGCGTACCGCCAGGGTTGATAGCCATTTGCGCTAAACGCATGTCGAAGACATCGTTCGGCACCAGGTTGTCATATACGCGATTACCCAGCGAGTCACGGTCAGCGAAGGTACCGGAACCGCCCGCTTCAGATGAACGGGTTGCCGCTAAAGAGAGTTTACCGAAGCCAAGATCAACGTTTTCAAGACCCGCACCAGGACCAGAGATATCCCAGTAGTAGAAGTCGATCATATGAACGTCATGACGTTGATAGAAGCGTTTACCTGCCCAGATGGTGGAGCCAGGCAGCGCGTCGATCAGGTTTTTACCCTGAACGTTGGCTTCACGGAACGCAGGGCTGGTCGCTTCCCAGTCATTCCGTTGGGCAACGGAGTAGGCTACGTTGGTATCGAAGTAGAAGCTCTTGTCGCCTTCTTTCCATACTTCCTGGCCCAGTTTCAGTTCGGCGTAGGTTTCGCATTCGTTACCAAGACGATACTTACTTTGAGCACCGGTGGCCTGGAAGCACTGCTGCTCGCCGCCGCTGCCGGTCCAGCCAATACCCGAACGGGCATAGCCTTTAAAATCGACAGCGCCCGCCTGGGCAGACAAAATGCCCGCAGCGATGGCGATTGCCAGTGGAACTTTGCGCAGAGTAGTCATCATTCTATCTCCTGAGATCATTGCTTTTCTTTAAACGCGTCACCCTTCGGACTGCCTCTTCAATGGCTGCGCCCCTTCCCCCTGGTCACGTACTCGCGGTACGTTCCCTGGGGTTCATTCGCTTGCCGCTTTGATGCCGACGCGAATGGCTTAGCGTTTTGCTTTTTTAGTGGGAGACCTTAAACGCCCGGCTCTTTATGCAACCGACGACAGGCGGTGCCATCTTCACGGAAAAGATGACAGCGCTCCGGTGGCAGACCGATAGCGAATGTGGCCCCCTCTTCTACCAACACCACGTCATTCTGGCGGTAGACCAGGTTCTGACGGATGGCGGGGATCTGGATGTGAATTTGCGTTTCGTGACCTAGCTGTTCGACGACCTGAACTTCGCCTTCCAGGGTGACATCGGCGATGTCGCTGGGCAGCAGGTGTTCAGGGCGGATACCGAGTGACATATTGCTGCCGACCTGCACATTGGCGCTGTCGACAGGCAGCCAGACCTGCTGGCGGTTAGGCAGTTCGACCTGGACTTGTTCAATGGCGGTAGCGGTAACCTTAACCGGCAGGAAATTCATTTTCGGCGAACCAATAAACCCGGCGACAAAGCGATCTGACGGATAGTGGTAAAGCTCAAGCGGTTTACCCACTTGTGCGACGCGACCGGCGTCCAGCACCACGATTTTGTCGGCCAGCGTCATCGCTTCCACCTGATCGTGGGTGACGTAAATCATCGTGCGACCCAGGCGCTTATGCAGACGTGAAATCTCAATGCGCATCTGTACACGCAGCGCGGCATCAAGGTTGGATAACGGTTCATCCAGCAGAAAAACGCGCGGTTCCGCCACCAGCGTACGGCCAATCGCCACACGCTGACGCTGACCGCCAGACAAGGCTTTCGGTTTACGATCCAGTAAATGCGCCAGTTGCAGGACCTCAGCTACCTGAGTGACCCGCTGGTTAATGACCTCTTTTTTCGCTCCGGCCAGCTTTAAACCGAATGACATGTTCTCCGCCACGGAAAGGTGGGGATAAAGTGCGTAAGACTGGAACACCATGCCCACGCCGCGCTCGGCGGGTGGGATATCGTTCATACGAGCATCGCCAATAAACAAATCGCCGCTGGTAATGGTTTCCAGACCCGCAATCATGCGCAGCAGCGTCGACTTCCCACAGCCTGACGGACCGACAAACACCACGAACTCTCCTTCGTGGATGTCGAGATTGATGTCTTTTGACACCACCACATCGCCCCAGGCTTTCGTTACATTCCGCAGCTGTACGCTCGCCATGCCCCTCTCCCTTCGTTACAACCTGTCACTTACAGAAACATTCAAGATGGGCTGACTATGGGCTATTGATAACGCTGGCGAATCCTCCACCCCCTTGCTTTTTTATGGGGGAGGAGACGGGAGGATGAGAGGGACGAGTCTGCCCCGTGGCGCCGGAGGCCAGGGCGATTTTCGTGACGCAGGCGGCAAAAATCGGTGGTTTTTTATGTGCGCTAACACACATAAAGAAACTTTATGTAACAGAGATCACACAAATACCCCCAGGGGCGTAGGTTTAAGGAGGATGAGAAGCGCTTGCCAACAAAGGAGACTACACCCCGTTAGACCACCAAACATATCCACGAGCACATCACCTAAAGGACGGGATATATGAAATTCAAAACAGGCGCACGCATCCTCGCATTGTCCGCACTGACGACGATGATGTTCTCCGCTTCTGCCCTCGCAAAAATTGAAGAAGGTAAGCTGGTTATCTGGATCAACGGCGACAAAGGCTATAACGGCCTGGCCGAAGTGGGTAAAAAATTCGAGAAAGATACCGGTATAAAGGTCACCGTTGAGCACCCGGACAAGCTGGAAGAGAAATTCCCGCAAGTTGCGGCCACCGGCGATGGCCCGGACATTATTTTCTGGGCCCATGACCGTTTTGGCGGCTATGCACAGTCTGGCCTGCTGGCGGAAGTGACCCCGGATAAAGCCTTCCAGGACAAGTTATTCCCGTTCACCTGGGATGCAGTGCGTTACAACGGCAAGCTGATAGCCTACCCGGTGGCCGTGGAATCCCTCTCACTGATTTACAACAAAGATCTCGTACCGAACCCGCCAAAAACCTGGGAAGAGATCCCGGCGCTGGATAAAGAGCTGAAGGCGAAAGGTAAGAGCGCGCTGATGTTCAACCTGCAAGAACCGTACTTCACCTGGCCGCTGATTGCCGCTGATGGCGGTTACGCCTTCAAATTTGAAAACGGCAAATATGACGTGAAAGATGTCGGTGTGGACAGCGCAGGCGCGAAAGCGGGTCTGAATTTCCTTGTTAAGCTCATCAAAGACAAACATATGAATGCGGATACGGATTACTCCATCGCCGAAGCCGCATTTAACAAAGGCGAGACTGCGCTGACCATCAACGGTCCATGGGCGTGGGGCAACATTGATAAGAGCAAAATCAACTACGGCGTAACCTCTTTGCCAACCTTTAAAGGCAAAGCGTCCAAACCGTTCGTTGGCGTACTGAGCGCCGGTATTAACGCCGCCAGCCCCAATAAAGAGCTGGCAAAAGAGTTTCTGGAAAACTACCTGATTACCGATCAGGGTCTGGGTGAAGTGAATAAAGACAAACCGCTCGGCGCAGTAGCACTGAAATCCTTCCAGGAGCAGTTAGCGAAAGATCCACGTATCGCGGCAACAATGGATAACGCCCAGAAAGGCGAAATCATGCCAAACATCCCGCAGATGGCTGCCTTCTGGTACGCCACCCGCACCGCCGTGATCAACGCAGTGAGTGGTCGTCAGACCGTCGATGCCGCGCTGAAAGACGCGCAGGGCCGTATCACTAAGTAAGGCTGTAGTCCCTTATTCCTTCGGGAATAAGGATTGTTGAATACGTTGTTTACACGTCTCCATTCGCGCTGCCTTGAGGCGGAAAAAATGCAAACCCCAGGAGCTTACAGTAGTAAGTGACTGGGGTAAGCATCCCTGGCCAACAAAGCGTCAGCGTGAAGGAAAAAGTGTAAGAGGAAGCTCCCCATGGATGTCATTAAAAAGAAGCACTGGTGGCAAAGTGACGCGCTGAAATGGTCAGTGACCGGTCTGCTGGGCTTACTGGTGGGATACCTTGTAGTTTTAATGTATGCACAAGGGGAATATCTTTTCGCCATCACGACGCTGATTTTAAGCTCGGCTGGCCTGTATATTTTTGCTAACCGTAAAACCTACGCCTGGCGTTATGTCTATCCGGGCCTGGCAGGGATGGGGCTGTTTGTCCTGTTCCCGCTGATTTGTACCATCGCCATTGCGTTCACTAACTACAGCAGCACCCACCAGCTCACGCAAGAACGCGCGCAGCAGGTGCTGATGGACCGCTCTTATCAGGCGGGAAAAACCTATAACTTTACCCTGTTTCCAACAGAGGGAAGCTGGCGACTGGCGCTGACCGACGGTGAAAGCGGCAAAAACTATCTTTCGGACGCCTTTAAACTCGGCGGCGAGCAAAAAATCGCCTTAAAAGAGACAGATGCTCTGCCTGCGGGCGAACGCGGCACTCTGCGTGATGTCACGCAAAACCGCACGGCACTCAACCAGTTGACCGCCGTGTTGCCAGATAACAGCAATGTTGTGATGAGCTCGCTGCGCCAGTTCTCGGGTACCACGCCGCTGTACAGCATGGCGGAGGACGGCACGCTCACCAACAAGCAGAGCGGTGTGAAATACCGTCCCAATAACAGTCTCGGTTTCTATCAGGCTGTTAACGCCGATAACAGTTGGGGAGACGAAAAGCTCAGCCCGGGCTATACCGTGACCATCGGCTGGGATAACTTCATGCGCGTCTTTACCGATGAAGGTATCCAGAAACCGTTTATTGAGATTTTCGTCTGGACGGTGGTCTTCTCGCTGCTAACCGTCGTGTTGACTGTCGCAGTCGGCATGGTGCTTGCGTGCCTGGTGCAGTGGGAATCGCTCAAAGGCAAGGCCATCTACCGCGTCCTGCTGATCCTGCCTTACGCTGTGCCGTCGTTTATCTCGATTCTGATCTTCAAGGGGCTGTTTAACCAGAGCTTCGGTGAGATCAACATGATGTTGAGCGCGCTGTTTGGCATCAAACCGGCGTGGTTTAGCGACCCGACCACGGCACGTTCGATGATCATTATCGTCAACACCTGGCTCGGTTATCCGTACATGATGATTCTGTGCATGGGGCTGCTGAAAGCGATTCCGGACGATTTGTATGAAGCCTCGGCAATGGATGGCGCCGGGCCGTTCCAGAACTTTTTCCGTATCACTTTCCCGCTGCTGATCAAGCCGCTCACGCCGCTGATGATTGCCAGTTTCGCCTTTAACTTTAATAACTTCGTGTTGATTCAGTTGTTGACTAACGGTGGCCCGGATCGTATCGGCACCACCACGCCTGCGGGTTATACCGACCTGCTGGTCAGCTACACCTATCGCATTGCCTTTGAAGGCGGCGGTGGGCAAGATTTTGGCCTCGCCGCCGCTATCGCCACGCTGATTTTCCTGCTGGTAGGCGCGCTTGCCATCGTCAACTTGAAAGCCACACGTATGAAATTTGATTAAGGAGGGCGATGATTATGGCTATGGTCCAGGCGAAATCGCAAAAGTTAAGGTTATTCATTACCCATTTATTATTGCTGGTGTTTATCGCCGCAATCATGTTCCCGTTGTTGATGGTCGTCACTATCTCTCTGCGTGAAGGCAACTTCGCCACCGGGAGTCTGATTCCGGAAAGCATCTCGTGGGAACACTGGAAACTGGCGCTGGGCTTTAGCGTGGAGCACGCCGATGGCCGCGTGACGCCGCCCCCCTTCCCGGTGCTACTGTGGTTGTGGAACTCCATTAAGATTGCAGCGATTACCGCCATTGGCGTAGTGGCGCTCTCAACCACCTGCGCATATGCCTTTGCCCGTATGCGCTTTCCCGGTAAAGCGACGCTGTTGAAAGGGATGCTGATTTTCCAGATGTTCCCGGCGGTGCTGTCGCTGGTTGCCCTCTACGCCTTGTTTGACCGTCTGGGCCAGTACCTTCCGTTTATCGGCCTGAACACCCACGGCGGGGTCATTTTCGCCTATATGGGCGGCATCGCCCTGCACGTCTGGACGATTAAAGGTTATTTCGAAACGATCGACAACTCTTTGGAGGAAGCGGCTGCGCTGGATGGCGCGACGCCGTGGCAGGCATTCCGTCTGGTGCTGTTGCCGTTGTCAGTGCCGATTCTGGCGGTAGTGTTCATTCTGTCGTTTATCGCTGCGATCACCGAAGTACCAGTAGCCTCGTTGCTACTGCGTGATGTAAACAGCTACACCCTGGCCGTTGGCATGCAGCAATACCTCAACCCGCAAAACTATCTGTGGGGCGACTTTGCAGCAGCAGCGGTGCTGTCAGCCATCCCGATTACGGTTGTCTTTCTACTTGCGCAGCGTTGGCTGGTTAACGGCCTCACCGCAGGCGGTGTAAAAGGTTAATTTTCATCGTTATATGCCACTGTAGTCCTCATTGGAACATTGACCCCGAAACTCTAAATAACTCGGGTTGCAGGAAGGCGGTAAGAGAGAACATCACCCGTCACTTACACAACGTATGTGACGGGGGTAGACGAGGCCGCCTACCCCCCCTGCAATTCGAAATATGACGAGTTAACTTGTGACTGTTGTTAGGCGCTCTTCGGAGCGCCATTTTTTTACTCGCGTTTCAGGCGCTTAGAGTTACACAGCCAAAGGGTGATCACCAAAAGCAGGATCGCGCCAGAATAAATCAGCACATCCATCGGAGATTTATGATCGACAATGATCAGCCGCACAATCGCAGTGATCCCAATGTAGATAAAGTAACGTAGCGGGAAGTGAAAACCGGACTGAAAGTACTTCACAATCAGCGCGATAAATTCAAAGTAAAGAAAGTAAACCACCAGCCCTTCCACCAGCGCATACTTGCTGGTTTGTTCAGGCGCGAAAAGGACATCCGCCAGATGCAGCGTCTCCTTACCCAGAAAGACAACCAGAATCAGGCCAAGACTCAATAAACCCAGATTCAGCACGGTCTGGAGAACGGTGGAGATAAACTCAACGCGTGGACGAACAGTTAGCGATGGCATTGTCATACCGGCACCTCATTCTCTGTGGCGAGCTTTCTGTATAGCGCAAAAATGTGATCCAGATCTAGATTTTTTGCTTATATTTTGTGCTGTCTCGTGATGACATATCGCTCTGCAAGCATGCAAACAGGGAGCGATAAATCTAATGCTTACAATTTGTAAGGCGCAGGTTGGTGATGCCGAACTGCTCCACGATATGGCGTATGCCAGCTACCTCCATCATTTCGCCCATTTATGGCAGGAAAAAGATGAACTGGCGAATTTTCTCGTACAGGAATATGCACTGCCCGTTCTGCGGCAGAGTGTGCAGGACGAGCGTTGCTGCTGGCTGATTGCTCATTCTGATGGTATCCCGGTCGGCTTTGCCAAATTCAGTTGGCATGCTGCCGCTGGCCCCCAGGGCCCGTCAGGCACACTACTGCATAAACTCTATTTTCTGCCGCAGGCGACCGGTAAAGGTTATGGAGAACAGGTTATTGAGGAGGTCATTCGTCGCGCGCGGGCGCAGGGTGAACATTTTCTCTGGCTGGAAGTGCTGGAGGCCAACCTGCAGGCCCGTCGATTCTATGAACGCCACGGTTTCCAACATCTGCGCGATACCGTGTTCAGTACCGCCTCGCAGCAGAGCACGCTGCATATTCTGGGCAAAGCTATTTAAGGAGTAGTGATGAGTGCGACTATTCGGCAGGCTGCCATCCGTAACGTGATGTGCGGCGAAAACGTGGTGATTTATGAGCCGGTGAATCTGTATGACTGCGAACTGGCGGAGGACGTTTTCATTGGACCTTTTGTCGAAATTCAGGGGCATTCGAAAATCGGCAAGGGTAGCAAAATCCAGTCCCACAGCTTTATCTGTGAATACGTGACCATTGGCGAGCGCTGCTTTATTGGCCATGGCGTGATGTTTGCTAACGATATGTTCCGGGATGGCAAACCCAACCCGGACAGAGAAAGCTGGGGCAGGATCGTAGTGGGTGATGACGTGTCGATTGGCAGCGGCGCCACCATTCTGGCGGTGACCATTTGCGATGGCGTGGTGATTGGTGCTGGCAGTGTGGTGACCAGACCGATTACCGAGAAAGGGGTTTACGCAGGTAACCCGGCGAAGCTGTTGCGGCGGTTATAAACCCTCTCCCCTGGGGGGAGAGGGTTTAGGCGAGGGGAAGCCAACGGTAAATTAACGGAAATTCAAACTTTTATCGCTGGTCATGCTGTAGAGGTCAAACTTACGTCCCAGCATCTGTCCGCCATCACGCGTCAGCGGCGTCCAGCCCACAGCCGCACGGCTGCGGGTGGCACCGGAAGTGAACAGATCCAGCGGGATAGAGACATACACCCCTTTGGTGAAATCCCCCTCCCCGTACTCTTTCGGCGAGACGTTGGTGATGGTGGCATACGTGCCGACAACCACTCCGCTGTCGAAATGTTTAGCCACTTCCAGTGTGCCGCCTTTATCACCCGCCAGATATTGTCCGACACTCGCTTTGATAAGCACATCCTGGGCGAACGACGGTGTCCAGTAGGCCGTTAAGTGTCCGGTTTTAACGCTATAATCCGTAAACTTCATCAGATCCTGTGCGCTGCGCCAGTCACGCTGTTTCACGTAGTTGGCGTCAATACCGAAGGCCCAGTTGCTGTCAACCGGACGCCACAGCACTTCTGCCCCCGCACCGCCATACATGGTTTCCAGATAACCGGCGTACACCTGCCCATAGAAATTGTTACCCATGTACTGGAAGTAGTTGGCCTGCAGGTTATTCACATAGACGTCGTTTTGCACATACTCACGCACGCGGGTACGCACACGCGGCAGTTTTGAATCCCGCGGCGGATTGGTGTAGTTAAATTTGTCGTAGTTATTGGCAATGTTGGCAAACAGGCTGCCCGTTGTCAGCAGATGGTCGGTCAGCCACCAGTCGGCGGTCGCCATCGCCCCAAGCTGGTACATATAGAAGCTTTCCGGGCCACCAACAGACTGGTTTAACACCGGGTCGATGTGGAAATCAAAACTCGATTTCTCGATATACCAGCCCTGCTCCGGCGAATCCGGCACAATCGGCTCAACGCGCTGTTGCACCAGCTCCGTTTCCTGGCCCAGCGGTTCGCCTTCAAGATGACGTTGCAGGCTGGCAACATCGGTTTCGGTGGTGACCTGCGGCATATTCAGACGGTTTTCCGTCACGCGGATCGTGCGAATACCCTCAGGCAAATCGTTCATGATGATGCGATTTGCGCGCACCACGCCTTCCCGTGAGTCACGATATTTCACCTGCTCCCCGGTCACATAGAGCGTGTCGCCTTTCACCTGAATTTGTGGATTAGCAAACCCGGCGTTGTATTTCAGCAAGGTCAATTGATTAGCCACGACGGAGTGCTGAAGAATGGCATCCTGGGGCTGCGGCTGATACTTCGGACGTGAGTTATCGTTGTAATTCGGGCGTAACTCATTGAAGTTGTTGCGCAGGGTAAAACCAAACATCCAGGTATTGCCACGCTCATAGCTGAGGTTAACGTCGGCCCAGTCCGTTACCCGGTAAATCGCGCCGACGTTAAACTTGCTCTTTTGCGGTAGCTTACCGGCAAAGTCCTGCTGATAGTTGTTGCCTTCATATTCCAGTTTCAGACGCAGCGGCTGCAACGGCGTCTGGTATTCCACCCCGCCGAAAAGCGCGGTCGGGCCATGGAACATCTGGCTGGCATCCACAGAGCCCGCCTGGTTATAGCTGTTATCGCGATAACAGAATTTTTGTTTATAGGTACACAGTGGGTTTTTGATGTTGCCCGAAGTGCCCAGATATCCCCAGCCAAGCCCGAGGGAGAAATCAAACGGTCCCCAGGCTTTATTCGCCACTATGTACTCGCCGTCAAACAGGCCGGTACCGCCGATATCGCGCGCGCCAATCGCCACCTGCGGTAGCCAGTATCCCTCTTCCCACAAACGCACTTTCAGGTCGAAGGCTTTATCTTTATACGACTGCTCACCGGAGAAGGCCTCCACGCTGCTGTATTTCCGGGTACGTACATCGGTATAACGCAGTGTGGTTTCCAGCCACGGGAAAAGCTGCATGGAGCCGGAGTAGTAGCGGTACTGGTCATTGTCGCGATAGTTGAGGCTTATCTCCCCCGCAGGCGCCATTCGGGCCGTAGGGGTTTGCAACAGACCGGCGCCACCAAAATCAGATTGTGAGGGGCCAACGGGTGCCGGATACGTTTCAGCCTGGCAGGCGGCACTTACACTTAGCGCCAGGACACTGATGACAAACGATTTTTTCATTATTCTTCCGGTATCCGATGCGTCAGTGAGTGAAGAATGTCAGCGTTCAGCACTTCGTAGCGATCGCCCCATAATGCCGGTGCAAAACCGACAAAAATCACGCTGCCTGGCATGGGTTCAACATGGCGTCGGTTCCAGTACGCCACCGGCACTTTCTCTGTCTGACCATTGGGATAAATCAGCCAGGCATAGCTTTTATCCGCCCCGCTCAGCAAACTCATCTCATCGAGGTAGCTCACCACGTCACGCCCTGGCGTAAAGGGCTTTTTACCCGGCTGGCTGACCAGTCCCAACACGGTGACAGTCGTTGGACGCGGCCCTACCCACAAGCTGTACTCGCCCTCCAGCGGCGGGTTAGCACGCGTTTTGATTCGCACATAATCCGGGTCGAGATTGACCTGTTGCCGCCCCGTCACACGCAGGGCCTGAATCTGGCGACGCAGGCTGTTTATCGCAGCCGCATCATCACCCTCTTCACCGGCGGCCAGCGCGCTAAGACGGCCCAGTAATGCCTGCTGACGCTGCTCTTCAACAGCCGTGGCCTGCCTTTCGCTGATGACGGCTCCCGGCCACCAGCTTTGTGCCAGACGGGGCTGCCCAACGACATCAATCAGACGCGCCGCGTTAGTAAGTATCTTTGGTTTACTGTCGCCTGCGATGTAGACATTAACGTTGCCAGCGGCCTGCACCAGCGAAGAGGCGCAGCAGAGTAAAAGCGCGGTAGCGGATAAGAGCCTCATGATTTCGCCGCCTTGATAAGCGTGGTTCTGACCGGGAACCAGTTCGCCCCGAGGTACTGTTCCGACTGACGGATTAATCCGTCTTCATCCACCCAGTAACGGTTACGCCAGTGGGTCAGGTCCGTCGTAATCTCTTCATCAAGAATGCGAACATGCGTGGATTCGCTGCCCAGCATGACCGTGTCAGAGCCATTCCAGTGGAAGACCGAACGTGCCGTCGCGTAACGCACCTGTTTGTGCTCCGTCCAGCCCATCGTACGGGTCCAGCTCGCGCCATCGATAATTTGATTCGGATTGGCTAACGGGTCTGCCGCCAGGTTATTCACCTCCAGCAGGTTGTCGCCGTTAGTCAGGGTTTTCACAATGCGATAATGCTGTGTAACGAAAATGGCCTGATCCTGCGTCGCCCACTTCTGCAGCCCGTCTTCTGAGAACGCGAGCACAACAAAGAGCTGCGGCCCGCCATTGAGCTGCACATACTGGCTGGCATAGGGCATGTTTTGGATTTCGTCATCGGTTAACTGGACGCCAGGCGTGCCGAACACGCTGTTCCAGAGCGAATGGCCCAGCCCTTTCGTGGTGGATGAACAGGCCTGAATCAGCAGGCAAATCAGGATGATTGCGGGTCGCTTCACGACTCTTCTCCAGAGTGGGACGAAATAACCACACCGAAGTGTGGTTATGATTAAAGTACTCGCCGTTATTGAGTACTGGTGGTCGTGGTGGTCGTGGTTCCGGTATTGGAGCCATCACCGCCACCGGTTGCCGCAAGGGCAACACCCACCGCAGAACTTACGGTGCTGACGCTGGTTGCTGAGGAGCTACCCGCAGAAACAGTCGTCGCTGCCGACCCTGCCGCGTCACCAACCTCAATTGGTGCCGCAAAAGCAGAAGTCGCCGCAAGCGCGGTAATGGCAAAAATGCCATACAGTGCTTTTTTCATATCAATTTCCCTTCATTGAATGAATGGAGATTTGCCTGAAAATAAACAGGCGAGAACGAGTATACACAACTAAAGCAGGCTATTTGTCGAATGGGAAACCAAGCGGGAGGTTTTAAGAAAATTGGATAAAAGCGGTAAGTTTTCGTTATTAATTTAAAATAAAAACATTAAATTTCATTTACTTACAAGTACCCTAGCAATATGGAAGTATACGTAACATCTGAAAATAACACTGAGGAATTAACTGGATATTCTGTTTTTTCAGAATAACCTCATAATGAAGAATTATGTCGATGCCGGAACAACAAGAATTATCCGATAATAAAATGCCGACATTACGTCGGCATTTTAATTTGCATATTTCGCTTATCTTTATCGCTTAACGATATTAACGCCAGGCTTTATAAAGATTAATCAGGCCATTCGTGGAACTGTCATGGCTGCTGACTTCTTTGTCATCACCCAGCTCCGGCAGAATACGGTTAGCCAGTTGTTTGCCAAGCTCAACGCCCCACTGGTCGAAGGTGAAGATGTTGAGGATCGCGCCCTGGGTAAAGATTTTATGCTCATACAGTGCAATCAACGCCCCCAGGCTGTACGGCGTAATTTCGCGCAGCAGGATGGAGTTAGTCGGACGGTTGCCTTCAAACACTTTGAACGGCACTACGTGTTCCAGCGTCTTCGGATCTTTACCCTGGTCCGCATATTCCTTTTCAACCACGTCGCGGGATTTACCGAACGCTAATGCTTCGGTCTGGGCGAAGAAGTTAGACAGCAGTTTCGGATGGTGGTCCGACAGCGGGTTGTGGGTAATTGCCGGAGCGATAAAGTCGCAAGGGACCATTTTGGTGCCCTGGTGAATCAACTGATAGAACGCGTGCTGACCGTTGGTGCCCGGCTCACCCCAGATAATAGGGCCAGTCTGGTAATCCACCGCATTGCCGTTACGGTCAACATATTTGCCGTTAGATTCCATGTTGCCCTGCTGGAAGTAGGCTGCAAAGCGGTGCATGTACTGGTCATAAGGCAGAATAGCTTCGGTCTCAGCGCCAAAGAAGTTGTTGTACCAGATGCCAATCAGCGCCAGCAGCACCGGCAGGTTTTTCTCAGGAGCCGTGGTGGAGAAGTGTTTATCCATCGCATGTGCGCCGGAGAGCAGCTCAACAAAGTTGTCGAAGCCAACGGACAGAATGATGGAAAGACCGATGGCAGACCACAGAGAGTAACGGCCGCCGACCCAGTCCCAGAACTCAAACATGTTCGCCGTGTCGATACCAAACTCGCCAACCGCTTTACCGTTGGTAGAGAGCGCGGCAAAGTGTTTCGCCACGTGTTTGTTATCACCTGCCGTCGCCAGGAACCAGTCACGCGCGCTGTGGGCGTTGGTCATGGTTTCCTGAGTGGTGAAGGTTTTGGACGCTACCAGGAACAGTGTGGTTTCCGGGTTTACTTTCTTGAGCACTTCGGCGATGTGAGTGCCATCGACGTTAGAAACGAAGTGCATATTCAGATGATTTTTATAGGGGCGCAGCGCTTCGGTCACCATGAACGGGCCGAGGTCAGAACCGCCGATACCGATGTTCACCACGTCGGTGATCGCTTTGCCGGTGTAGCCTTTCCAGCTACCGGAGATGATCGCTTCGGAGAAGGTTTTCATCTTTTCCAGCACCGCGTTCACTTCCGGCATGACGTCTTTGCCGTCAACGATGATTGGCGTATTGCTACGGTTACGCAGGGCCACGTGCAGCACGGCACGGTCTTCGGTACGGTTGATCTTCTCGCCGGAGAACATGGATTTGATGGCGTCGGCAAGCTCAGTTTCTTTCGCCAGATCCTGCAGTTTTGCCAGCGTCTCTTCGGTAATGCGGTTTTTGGAGAAATCCACCAGCATCAGGTCGTCGAAGGTCGCGGAGAACTTAGAGAAACGATCGGCATCCTTCGCGAACAGATCCGCAATGGTGACGTCTTTCATTTCATCAAAATGTTTCTGGAGTGCCTGCCAGGCAGCGGTCTGCGTTGGGTTGATGTTTTTCATTAGCAATACTCTTCTGATTTGAGAATTGTGACTGCGGTCGATTGTAGCGCCTGCGAATGAAAATTGTGATGGTTTTTGTGTCGCTGTCCAGCAGCGTCGCTAAAACGACCGTTTTTACGCGATAAATACATCCAACATAAGGCGTTTTTCTAATCGATTCGTCTGCATGAAAAATCCGCATAATCGTAACATTGACAGCGATGCCGCCAGCCTTTATTTATTAGGGCGCTACCTGCGTGCGCGCGGGCCAGAAGAGGAGCGTTACCCAGGTACGGTGTTGGAAGAGCCAATCTAAAGAAAACACCTGAGGGGGAGTAACGCCGAGGTGGTGAATTGCATGGCGGCATTCATCATCGGCTACAGGGGCTGAATCCCTTGAGTTGTCACCAGAAACGTTCGCAGTCGGGCGTTTCACAAGTGGTGGAGCACTTCTGGGTGTAATCGTAGTTGTCTTTTGCTCTGCGCCTACCCCTTTTCGCTCTTCCCTTGTGCCATGGCTGAATAATTTTGTCTGACGTTATACGCCAGGCTTCCCTGACACGAGGTTATAACAATGAGTCACTCCGTTTCCCCGCTTGTCGTCGCCAAATTCGGCGGTACCAGCGTGGCAAATTTTGATGCAATGAACCACAGTGCGGACGTGGTGCTTTCCGATGCGAGCGTACGTCTGGTCGTGCTTTCCGCCTCCGCTGGCGTCACAAATTTGCTGGTCGCGCTTGCCGAAGGGCTTGAGGCGACCGAGCGTTTCGTTAAGCTCGATGCGATTCGCAAAATTCAGTTCGATATTCTGGAACGACTGGCGAATCCGGACATCATTCGCGAAGAGATCGAACGTCTGCTGGAAAACATCACCACTCTGGCAGAAGCCGCATCGCTGGCCACCTCCAATGCGTTAACCGATGAACTGGTCAGCCACGGGGAACTGATGTCCACTCTGTTGTTTGTGGAAATCCTGCGTGAACGCAATGTGCAGGCGCAGTGGTTTGACGTGCGTAAAGTGATGCGTACGAGCGATCGCTTTGGCCGTGCCGAACCCGATGTGGCAGCCCTGTCTGAACTAGCTACCCAGCAGCTTGCGCCGCGCCTGGCGGACAGCATCATCATTACTCAGGGTTTTATTGGCAGTGAAGCGAAAGGCCGCACCACCACGCTGGGCCGTGGTGGCAGCGACTACACCGCCGCGCTGCTCGGCGAAGCGTTGCATGCGACCCGCGTCGACATCTGGACCGATGTACCCGGTATCTATACCACCGACCCGCGCGTGGTGCCTGCCGCCAAACGCATTGACGAAATTGCCTTTGAAGAAGCGGCTGAAATGGCAACTTTCGGGGCGAAAGTCCTGCACCCGGCGACCCTGCTGCCTGCCGTTCGTAGCGATATCCCGGTCTTTGTCGGTTCCAGCAAAGATCCGAAGGCCGGCGGCACACTGGTGTGCAACAAAACCAGTAACCCACCGTTATTCCGCGCGCTGGCGTTACGTCGCAAACAGACATTGTTGACGCTACACAGCCTGAACATGCTGCACTCCCGCGGCTTCCTTGCGGAAGTGTTCGGCATTCTGGCGCGCCACAGCATTTCAGTTGACCTGATAACCACGTCTGAGGTGAGCGTAGCGCTGACGCTGGATACCACCGGCTCCACGTCGACGGGCGATACGTTACTTACGCAAGGTCTGTTGACCGAACTTTCTTCACTCTGTCGTGTAGAAGTGGAAGAGAACCTCGCGCTGGTGGCCATCATTGGTAACGACTTGTCGAAAGCCAGCGGTGTAGGCAAGGAAGTTTTCGGCGTGCTGGACCCGTTCAACATCCGCATGATTTGTTACGGCGCGTCCAGCCACAACCTCTGTTTCCTGGTGCCAGGCGGCGAAGCGGAGCAGGTCGTGCAGAAGCTGCATCATAATTTATTCGAGTGATCGCAGGCGGTATTTCCCCGGTGGCGCAGCGCCACCGGGGCTACAGCCGTAGCCCCATTACCGTCCGGTAGAGCAACGCGTCCAGCGTCCTGACATCGCCTTCCCGGCTCTCCGGTAACGCAGGGGGAATAGTTCCCCTTTCGATCTCGGCTGCGATAAACGCATGCAATCGTGGAAGACGCTGGCCATATTCCGCTTCCCCTGCACGCTGCTTACGTGCCAGCAGTTCAGCGATATCCTGACGCAATTCACAATCCAGCTCGCTTCCGGCAAACAGCTCGGCAAAGCGCATAGGTGGCACGCCTTTTCCCGCCTCTACCCAACGCACCGCCAGCAATGGGCGCAGCACATAAAAGTATTTCTTTAACCGCACCTCATCGCCCTGCAAATAACTGTGAAAGTTTCTGCGGGCCATGGAGTAGTAATGCCAGCGCGCCCGCACGGCAGAAAACCATTTCGGCATCTCCGCCTTAAGCGCACAGACGGTGGCATCGTCTTGCTGATAGACCACCGGCGAATCCAGCCACTCAATAAGCGTCGGGTTAGCGCTTTTCAGTAAGCCTAAGGCTTTACGCCACTCCCAGCCGCTCACGTCCAGCTCATCATCGATGGGCAGTTCGATCACGTCACGCGGTGCCTCTACCCGCAAATACCACTCCGGCGGATGTACATATAAAAAACGCACATCATAGTCGCTGTCCGGCGAGGCAAAGCCCCAGCCACGGCTGCCGGATTCGCAGGCATACAGTACTCTGACGCCATAACGCTGCTCCACCTCTGTTAATTGCTGCCGCACGCGTTCACGCATGGCGGCATCCACGCCGCTATAAGTCATCTCATTTATCCTTTTACGCATACCACCTGACGTAAAGTGTGAACAATCTCCACCAGCGACGCCTGAGCCGCCATGACCGCATCGATATCTTTATAGGCCATCGGGATTTCATCAATAACGTCACTATCTTTACGACACTCAACGTGAGCAGTAGCCCGAATCTGGTCATCAACAGTAAAGCGCTTTTTCGCTGCCGTACGGCTCATCGTACGCCCTGCGCCATGGCTACAGGAGCAGAAGCTCTCTTCATTTCCCAACCCACGCACGATAAAGCTTTTCGCCCCCATCGAACCGGGAATAATTCCCATCTGTCCCTTCTGCGCGGATACCGCCCCTTTTCGCGTTACCAGTACCTCTTCGCCGAAATGGGTCTCTTTTTGCACGTAGTTATGGTGACAATTCACCGCCTCCTGCTGGGTCATAAACGGTTTTGTTACAATACGTGACAGCGCCGCCAGTACGCGCGACATCATCACTTCCCGATTATGACGGGCAAAATCCTGCGCCCACGACACGGCTTCCATGTAGTCATCGTAGTGCTTACTCCCCTCCCGGAAATAGGCCAGGTTTTTATCCGGCAGGTTCGCCATATGCTGCCGCATATCCTCCTGCGCCAGTGAGATAAACAGGGTACCGATGGCGTTACCCACTCCACGCGAACCGCTATGTAACATCACCCACACACGCTGCTGTTCATCCAGGCAGACCTCAATAAAATGGTTGCCCGTACCCAGCGTTCCCAGATGCTGATAATTATTGGTTTTCAACAACTGCGGATAGTTATCCGTCAGACGTTTAAACCGCGCCGCCAGCATTGACCAGTGGCTATCCACTTCCTGCGGCGGCGTTTCCCAGGCCCCTTTATCACGCCCGGAACGCGTGCTGGTACGTCCATGCGGCACCGCCTGTTCGATTGCGTTGCGAAGCCCGCTCAGGTTATCCGGCAGATCGCTTGCCACCAGCGAGGTGCGTACGGCGATCATTCCGCAACCAATATCCACCCCAACCGCCGCCGGGATAATGGCCCCTTTGGTCGGGATCACGCTGCCGATGGTGGAACCTTTACCGAGATGTACATCGGGCATTACCGCCAGATGCTGAAAAATAAACGGCATCTTCGCGGTGTTCTGCAACTGCTCACGCGCCTCTGGCTCTACCGGAACCCCGTGAGTCCACATTTTTATCGGCGCACTGTTCTGCGCCGTCAGCAGTTGAAATTCGTTATGCTGCATTTGATTATCCTTTAATACTCACCAGCCCATTCAGGACGTTATCGAGGCCACCGAATACCGAGATTTTATCGATACGTTCAGCCACTTTTTCCAGCGTTTCCAGCTCTTTTAAGCGCAGCGCTACCGGGTTGTTTTCCATTACTTTCGCGGTATTGAGCAATGAGCGGGTTGCCGCCGTTTCTTCACGACGACGAATCACATTCGCCTGCGCCGATTTTTCCGCTTCCACCAGCTTCGCCAGGATGGTTTTCATATCGCCCGGCAACACGATGTCCCGTACACCCAGCGATGCGACATCCATACCAAAGGGAGCCATACGTGTTTTCACCTGGGCACTGACCACCTCATCGATGATCTGCTTGTCTTCAAGCAGTTCGTCCAGCGTACGAGTCCCCACCGCTTCACGCAGGGCAAACTGCAATTCGCGATACAGGTGGTCCAGTGGTTTGGTCAACTGGCTGAATGCCTGTAACACATCGCTGTATTGCCAGTTCGCCCCCAGGTTGATGCGCAGGTTCACTTTGTCTTTGGTCAGAATTTCCTGGCCGGACACTTCCATCAGTTGCAAACGTGTATCGACAACATCTGCATCAACCAGATGGTTCACTTTCCAGTAAGCGCTCAATCCCGGCGGTAACAAGGGTTGTGTTACACCATCGATTTTTACTACACCGACGTGCCATGCCGCGACGCTAACTGTCAGTATGGCATCCCGTCCTTTAACGGCTGTGCCGCTACGTGGCTGCAATACGGCATTCATGATGCTCTCCGGTACGCGTACATCCCGGGTATCTGTCAACTCCACGCTCAGGCTACCGTCCTGCCAGAAGAGGCGGCGTGACGCCGGGGGGATAATTTCCACCAGGATTCCGTCACGGTAGAGCGCGGCCACTTCATGCCCGGCGGTATCGACGCTCAGGCAGTACGCCCCGACCCACTCAGGTCTGAAACGGCGCAGATAATTCGCCAGCTCTGCCGGCACATCGCTGCCATTGAGCTCAACGAACATGACCTCTTGCTTACCAAACCAGGAAAGGCGGTGCTCTCCTGCCGTTAGAATTTTTGTGTAATCACCCGCTTTTACCAGCAGGCCCAGTTGTCCCTGACGAATAGTGATTTTCTTATTCATTTGATTTTCCTTAAATTTTCACGTACCAGCGCGAATGCAGGATCGGAGCCGGAGGGAAACAGGCCATCACTGCCAGCCTGTTTTGCCTGCGACCCGGAGCCCTTATCGGCGCCGGTTCATTGCCACCATGAACAACCCGATGGCGCGTTTACGAACACAACCAGTGTTCACCGGACAGGTGAGTTGGGAATCGAACCCTTAAGTGTCTCTCTGCTGACAGAACGCCCCACGGATAACGTATTACCGTTCCAGGTGCGCTGGCGGGGCATAATCCCCTGCGTGCTCAGCGTTGTGACGTATCAGGTATTGCCAGAAGTGTGCCAGGAACGTGCAAATGAAAAATAAAAATTTAAGTGATTAATATTTAAGTATTTTAATTTTTCATTCGTCTGGTTGCTTGCTGGTATCCCGATAATTTTTTTATATTTATTTATCGTTATTTATCTTTAAGGATAAAAATGCAAAAGCGCAGAGTGGTGATTGGCGTACCGGGAACGGTTTTGGATAAACGCGGCAAGCGAGCCAATCGCTTTCGCAAATGGCGGCCAACCGTTGGGTTATGCCAGCAGCCCGATTTTCCGGTTGATCGGCTGGAGCTGCTCCATCAACCGCGCGATGAAGGCATGGCCCAACAGCTGGCGGAAGATATCGCCCTACTTTCACCGCAAACTACCGTACGCCCTCATACAGTGAACATTCGCGATCCGTGGGATTTTGAAGAGGTGTATGCCGCGTTTCTGGATTTCGCCAGCCACTACGATTTCGATACGGATAACGAAGAGTATCTGGTGCATATCACCACCGGCACGCACGTGGCGCAGATCTGCTGGTTTCTACTGACAGAGGCCCGCTATCTGCCCGCCAGCCTGCTGCAAACCAGCCCGGCACCGAAAGGGGCTTCGGAAGAAGATATTGCCGCCGGCGTTTACTCGGTTATCGATCTCGATTTAAGCCGCTATGCAACCTTGACCAGCCGCTTTCAACGCGAACAACAGCAGTCAGTCTCGCTGCTCAAAGCCGGTATCGATACGCGTAATGCGACATTCAATAAACTCATCGATCAAATTGAACGGGTGGCTTTGCGTTCTACGGCACCGATTCTACTGACCGGCCCGACCGGGGCGGGCAAGTCCTTCCTGGCAAAACGTATTTTTCAGTTGCGCCAGTCCCGCTATCGGGTTGCGGGCAAACTCGTCGCAGTTAACTGCGCCACATTGCGCGGCGATAACGCCATGTCGACGTTGTTTGGTCATGTAAAAGGGGCCTTTACCGGCGCGCTAACGCCGCGAACAGGGCTACTGCGTGAAGCCGATGGGGGGGTGCTGTTTCTGGATGAAATTGCGGAGCTGGGTCTGGATGAACAGGCCATGTTGCTTAAAGCCATTGAAGAAAAAACCTTCTTCCCCTTTGGCGCAGATAAAGAGGTCCACAGTGATTTTCAGCTTATCGCCGGAACGCACCGCGACATGCGCCAGTGGGTACTGGAAGGAAAATTCCGCGAAGATCTCTACGCGCGTATCAATATGTGGACTTTTGCCCTGCCGGGGCTCGCTGAAAGACGGGAAGATATCGCGCCGAATATTGAATTCGAACTCCAGCGCTTTAGCGCCGAAGCCCAGACTCACATCCGTTTCGACAAAGACGCGCGCGAACATTATCTGGCATTTGCCTGTTCCGGGCAGGCACAGTGGCGCGGCAACTTTCGTGAACTGAGTTCGTCGATTGCCCGTATGGCGACGCTGGCCGAACAGGGGCGCATCACTCTGTCCATCGCCGACGAAGAGATCGGACGTTTACAGCACGCCTGGCAGGTCGCTCCCACACTTCCCCCGTTAGCGGAGGAGGTCGATCTGTTTGAGCAACGCCAACTGGAAACAGTACTGGAGGTCTGTCGTCGTCACCACTCTCTTTCCGATGCCGGGCGCGAACTGTTTGCCGTTTCGCGCCTGAAAAAAGCCAGGCCCAATGATGCTGATCGTCTGCGAAAATACCTTGCTCGCTTCGGGCTGAGCTGGGAAAACGTCCGCTCTGCTACATGAATCCTCTTCATCTTAATTTGTTTGAATAAAATTTCCGCACGCGATAAACAGTATTTACGGCCGGGCTCGAACCCGGCCTTTTTTATAACGAAACACAACACAACGCCTTAAAGGAAAACACTATGCTCGCTGTACTCACCCGGCTGTTCCCGTTATGGGCGCTGCTGCTCTCTGTGCTTGCCTGGTACACACCCTCGACCTTTATCCCAATCGGTCCCTGGGTCACCACGCTACTCATGTTGATTATGTTCGGCATGGGTGTGCACCTGAAAATTGACGACTTCAAACGCGTGCTTTCCCGCCCGGCCCCGGTTGCCGCAGGCATTTTCCTGCACTATCTGGTGATGCCGCTGGCCGCCTGGCTGCTGGCGATGATTTTCAAAATGCCGCCGGATCTCTCTGCCGGGATGGTACTGGTGGGTAGCGTGGCCAGCGGTACGGCTTCCAACGTCATGATCTATCTGGCTAAGGGCGATGTAGCGCTCTCCGTGACCATCTCTTCGGTCTCCACATTAGTTGGCGTGATCGCCACACCGCTGCTGACGCGTCTGTATGTCGATGCCCATATTCAGGTGGACATCACGGGTATGCTGCTGAGTATCCTGCAAATTGTGGTTATTCCCATTGGGCTTGGTTTGATTGTCCACCATCTGTTTCCGCGTGTGGTAAAGGCGGTAGAGCCGTATCTACCCGCATTTTCGATGGTTTGTATCCTGGCGATTATCAGCGCCGTGGTGGCCGGTTCCGCCTCGCACATCGCTTCCGTGGGTGTGGTGGTTATCGTCGCGGTGATTTTGCACAACAGTATCGGCCTGCTGGGCGGCTACTGGGGTGGTCGTCTGTTCGGTTTTGACGAATCCACCTGCCGCACACTGGCCATCGAAGTGGGAATGCAGAACTCAGGCCTTGCTGCCGCGCTCGGTAAAATCTACTTCTCGCCGCTGGCTGCACTGCCAGGCGCCCTGTTCTCGGTCTGGCATAATCTGTCCGGCTCGCTGCTGGCGGGTTACTGGTCCGGTAAGCCGATCTCAGACAAACCACGCGCAGTAGTAAAAGAGAGCTGATAAGCCGTCGCCCGGTCGGTATTTGTCAGATTCGCGTTTCCCCGGTGGCGCTTCGCGTACCGGGGAAACGAATCATTGTGGTTTGCAGATGATAATTTGCTGTAAGCCCTCACGCCTGTACCGTACACTGGATCCACTTCCTGACCGAGGGCACCCACATGGCACTCCCCCGTATTACCCAAAAAGAGATGACCGAGCGCGAGCAACGTGAACTGAAAACCTTGCTCGACCGCGCGCGTATTGCGCACGGACGGGTTCTTACCAACGTCGAAACCAACAGCGTGAAAAAAGAGTACATCGATAAATTGATGGTTGAGCGTGAAGCGGAGGCAAAAAAAGCCCGCCAGATAAAGAAAAAGCAGGCTTACAAACCGGATGAAGCGGCCACCTTTTCCTGGTCGGCCAACACCTCGACACGCGGCAGACGTTAACGCCCTTTCTTCTTGCGCCCCGGCTGAGTAAAGCGTTTACGCGAAGCCATTTCCGCCGGGGTTTTTGCCATATTTTTCGCCCCACTGGAAGCGGGTTTCTTTGCGGTGGTCGTCGCAGTTTTCGGTTTATTCTTTGCCTTTGGCTTCGCCTCGGACGATGAGTTCTCAATAAGCTTAAACAGCGTGATCAACTCGTCATCGGTCAGATCGCGCCATTCACCGAGCGGCAGGCCAGCCAGCCCCACATTCATAATCCGGGTACGCTCAAGCTTAGTGACTTCATAGCCAAAATGTTCACACATACGGCGAATCTGGCGATTCAGGCCCTGAATCAGGGTGATACGAAAGACAAACGGCGCCTCTTTTTTGACTTTGCACTTTTTCGTCACCGTCCCCAGAATCGGTACGCCTGCTCCCATGCCACGAATAAATTCATCGGTCACGGGTTTGTCCACCGTTACCAGATACTCTTTTTCATGATCATTGCCGGCACGCAAAATCTTGTTCACCAGGTCGCCATGGTTGGTGAGAAAAATCAGCCCCTGGGAGTCTTTATCGAGACGACCAATGGGGAAAACGCGTTTACTGTGGTTAACAAAATCGACAATGTTGTCTTTTTCACTGTCTTCCGTAGTACTGACAATACCCACGGGTTTATTCAGTGCGATAAAGACCAGATCCTCGGCCTCGCGTGGCTCAATCAACTGACCGTTTACCTTTACGACATCGCCAGGCTTGACCTGATCGCCGATGGTGGCACGTTTACCGTTGAGGAAAACATTGCCTTGTTCTATGTAGCGATCGGCTTCGCGGCGCGAGCAAATTCCACTTTCGCTGATGTATTTATTTAATCGGGTTGATGAGTCTGGCAGCATAAATTCTCCTGTAAAAGCGCAATATATCTTATCAGAAGGCTAAGAAAATCTGCGCTTTCTCGCATCCCGACGCTGGCGGAAAACGATTTGCTCCCTACTGCCAGCGTTTTAAGGCAACGAAGCGTGGTCCTGATATCTTCATTGCCTTTTGACCAACCGCGAAACCGCTGAGGTTAATACTCATCCCTTTCATCATCTTCATCCGGCTGCTCCAGCACGCTGTAAGCGACCGAACAGAACAGCGAGTTAAGGCGTTTCATGTCACCCAACAGCCCCAGGTGCAGCGAGCTGGTTTCAATACTTTGCACATTCTGCTGATGCAGCCTGTCAACATGAGCATGAGAGTAACGACGGTTGAGGATGCGAAAACGGTGTTTACTGCGACGCAGGCGGCGCGCGCTGGTCACATCGGCGGAGAAAAAGACCGACATCGCCAGTTTCAAATTGCTGAGTAACAGTTCATGTAACGTATCGAGCTCTTTCAACCCTTCAACGGAAAAAGCCCGCCGTGCCGCCAGTGATTTATCAGCGATTTCACTGCCCATGCGCTCCACAATGTCAGAGGCCTGCTCCAGGTTAAGCGACATCTCAATAATCTCAGCCCAGCGTTTTGACTCCTCTTCCGCCAGCTCTTCTTTTGGCATACGCGCAAGATAGAGTTTGATAGCGGTGTACAGCACATTAATGTCATCGGCGAGCTTACGCAGGTCTTTTTCCTCCCTGGGCGCACCGTGCATCACTTTATGTAACCCTTCCAGCATCAGCTCCATCGCATCGCCCATCCGTAGTGTTTCCCGGGCCGCGTTTGCCAGCGCAAGCGTTGGCGTATCCAGTGCGGAACTGTCCAGATGTTTTGGTTTCAGGCGTGCATCCAGCTCCGGTTCATCACGAATCAAACGTTCACAGAAGGTCGCCATCACACCCACAAAAGGCACCATTGCCAGGCAGCGAATCAGGTTGTAGAAGACGTGGAAGTAGATGACCAGTTCGGCTTTAGCCAGCGGTAGCTTACCCATCACATCGGCCAGTAAGTGCACAAACGGCAGAATTATCAGGCTCCCTACCAGCTTAAACAGCAAACTGCCCAGCGCCACGCGCCGTGCTGCGGCGTTGGCGGTACTGTTGTTGAGCATCGCCAGCAGGCCAGAGCCAAGGTTGGCGCCAATCACCAGACAGAGCGCCACCGGGAAGGAGATGATCCCCGCCGTGGTCAGCGTGGCGGTCAGTAACACCGCCGCCAGACTTGAATAGCTGATGATTGCGAACACCGCGCCAATCAGAGCATCCAGAATGATGTCGCCCGTCAACGAGGCGAAGATCACCTGAACGCCATCGGCCTGAGTAATAGGGGTTACCGCCTGAACAATCAGCTCAAGCGCCAGTAAAATCAGGCCGAGACCGATGCTGACACGCCCCAGTTGGCCTTCGCGTGTTTGTTTGCGTCCCAGGAAAAAAATCACGCCGACGAATATCAGCAACGGTGATAACCACGAGAGATCGAAGGTGAGAACACGCGCCATCAACGCAGTCCCCACGTCAGCTCCCAGCACAATCACCAGCGCTGGCGCGAGCGCCACCAGGTCCTGGGCAACAAACGACGTCACCAGCATGGTGGTGGCATTGCTGCTTTGTACCAGTGCGGTCACGCCAATCCCTGCGCTAAAAGCGAGAGACTTCTTTTCAATACTGCGGCTCAGTACTGTGCGCAGTCGTGCGCCAAAAACGCGCATGACACCGGTACGTACGATATGCGTGCCCCACACTAACAGGGCAACAGAAGAGAGTAAGTGAAGCAAAATTAACACGTATTCTGGTTCTCCTAATCGTTGTCGATTCCTTTCGTTTTCCCCTCTTCCCGGTTTTAACCTGCGAGTCGGGGAGAAAAGGCTCTGTCGGTCAGAGCAAGGATTATTGAATCTAAGTATAAAGACTTACGCACCATAAAGAGACATGTGAATTCAACATTACGTTAACAATCCCCGTTTTCTCAGCCACAGCAACGAACCAACCTTAAGCGTTTCGGAAATAACGAACAAAATAAGGGCAACGAACGCGTCATCAATTCGCATAAATTGCAGGAGCAGCGGAAAAAGGGCGACCGAGCAGGTGAGCGATAAAATACGCATCATTTCCTGCAACCCAATGAACAGGAAACGTATGTTCTTTTTTACGAGAAAGGCGTATGCCGAAAAACATAGCGATAACAACAGCCCTGAGTGGATAAAAAAGAGCGTTTGCAGAAAAATACGGTCAGCACCCCTGACTTCCATTAACGTCAGTTGGCTGTAGAAAAGCTGGATATCGGACCAGATCGGTACGTGACCCATTTTTAAGGAATAGAAAAGGTAGCTCCCGATGGCCAGCAAATCCATCGCTCCCCAGAATGTAAATATTTTATCTTTATAACTCATATCATTACTGCTTCCCTGTTATGCATAGCGCTTTTTACCAGTATAAAGGGAAAGATGTAATAAAGAGATAAACAAAACAGAGTAAACTGCATTATCAATACGAGAATGAATAATAAAATGGACAACTGTGGCGCCTTTCATATTCAGCGGCTTGTCTTTAATTATCGTTTCTTCTGTAGAAACTTTGTTAAAGAAAAACAATGTTGTTACTCTCGCAAAAGAGAAAATAACCGCTTTATTTATAAATTAATATGCTAAATAATCTGCCATGAGTTATTACGCAGTAGGGGAATTAAGATGCGTTTCAGTACTATGTCCGACAGTGAAATTATTTCTGAACTGTGCCGCAGAATTAAAGAAACGCGAATGCAGCTCGGGCTATCCCAGATTGAGCTGGCCGAGCGCGCACAAGTCGGCGCTGCAACCATCAAACGCGTTGAATTAGGCGAGTCTGTTACCCTGAGTACGTTGATCGGTATTCTGCGTGGTCTGGATCGTCTGCACCAGCTGGAGTCGGTTTTATTCGATTCGCACATTCGCACCTTTAACGCGCAAATTAATGCCGCGACCCCTTCGCGCATCCGCATCCGCAAAAAAGCCCACCAGCCAAAAGAAAAATTTGCCGCCGCTGCGCAGGCCAGCGACGCTAGCGCCACCATTAACGAATGGTATACCTCATCGGCTTCTCACAGTGTGGTATGGTCTTTCCTGCCGCCTGATACAGAGAAAAAAGCTAAATAGTTTTGGGAGATGTCCCGGTAAGCTTGCACCATCAAAAAAAACCGCCTGTAAACAGGCGGTTTTTTGTGGGACTCAGGACTCACATACCGCGACTTTAATCGCCAGACCGCCTCGTGCGGTTTCACGGTATTTGGCGTTCATGTCTTTGCCCGTCTCAAACATCGTTTCGATGACTTTATCCAGTGAGACCTTCGGATCGCTGGTGCGGTACATCGCCATGCTCGCTGAGTTAATGGCCTTCACTGCCGCAATCGCGTTACGCTCAATGCACGGCACCTGAACCTGCCCGGCGACCGGATCGCAGGTCAACCCAAGGTTATGCTCCATGCCGATTTCTGCCGCGATGCACACTTTCTCCGGGCTGCCACCCAGCAGCTCGGCCAGTCCGGCGGAGGCCATCGAACAGGCTACGCCCACTTCACCCTGGCAGCCGACTTCAGCCCCGGAAATAGACGCATTCATCTTATACAGAATGCCAATCGCGCCCGCCGTCAGGTAGTAGCGCATATAAATTTCCGGCGTCACCGCCTTGATAAAGCGATCATAATAGGCCAGTACTGCCGGAATGATACCGCAGGCACCATTGGTCGGCGCAGTGACCACACGCCCACCCGCCGCGTTCTCTTCGCCCACGGCCATGGCAAACATATTGACCCAGTCCATTGCGCTTAACGGTGTAATAGACTGGCTTTGCGGCGCCAGTACACGATGCAGTGCAGAGGCACGACGCGGTACTTTCAACGGCCCGGGCAAAATGCCTTCCGTGTTCATACCACGGTTAATGGCATTTCTCATGGTCTCCCAGATTTTCGCCATGTTTTGCTCCACGTACTCCCTGCCGTGTCGGGCGATCTCATTTTTCATCATCACCGCAGAAATAGACAGGCAGTTGTCATGGCAATGCGCCAGCAGGTTGCGGGCAGAATAGAACGGGAACGGAAGATCGACATCCGCGTCCTGATTCTTACCAAAATTTTCCTCCGTGACGATAAAACCGCCACCGATAGAATAATAGGTCTGGAAGTGGACGATTTTGCCTTCGCAAAACGCCGTAATGCTCATGCCATTTTCATGCAGCGGCAGAAACTCATTGTGAAAACGCATGCATTCCGCCACCGGGAACTCAATTTCCCGCTGACCTTCTTCAATAAACAGACGATGCATGGTGTTTACATCGCGAATAATTCCGGGAATGGCATCGATATCGACGGTATCCGGCAAATACCCGGACAGCCCCAGGATAATCGCGATATCGGTATGGTGGCCTTTACCTGTTAATGACAGGGAACCATATACATCCACCACCAGACGAGTCACTTTATGCAGCAGGCCTTTTTCCTGCAGGGTATCAACAAAATGTTTTCCTGCTTTCATCGGCCCAACAGTGTGTGAGCTGGACGGCCCGATGCTGATTTTGAAAATATCGAAAACGCTAATCATGTGGCACCCATGCGGTTACAAAGCAAAACGGATGCGCCGCCTGTGACAGGCGGCGCTGAAACCTTAGCTGAACAGAGAGAAGAAGATGGCGGAGATGGCAATCAGGCCCATCAGCACTACAAACGCGTTGCTGATGTGACCGCTGTACTTGCGCATAGCCGGTACTTTGTTGATGGCATACATCGGCATCAGGAACAGAATCATCGCGATAACCGGGCCACCCAGCGTTTCAATCATGCCCAGGATGCTTGGGTTCAGGGTCGCAACAATCCAGGTGGTCACCAGCATAAACAGCGCAGTGATTTTGTTCAGTTTATTGATTTCAATGGATTTGCCTTTGCTACGCAGAGACTTAATCACCATACCGTTGAAACCTTCACGCGCGCCGAGGTAGTGGCCGAGGAAAGATTTGGTAATGGCAATCATGGCGATAATCGGCGCCATCCAGGCAATCACTGGCGCGTTAAAATGGTTTGCCAGATAAGAGAGAATGGAGATGTTTTGTGCTTTCGCTTCCGCCAGGTTTTCCGGGGACAGGCTCAGTACGCAGCTGAACACAAAGAACATCACGGTCAGTACCATCATGATATGTGCAAAGCCAAGTATACGGGAACATTTGCGCTCGGCATCCTGACCGTACTCTTCGCGTTTAGCCACCGCAAAAGAGGAGATAATCGGCGAGTGGTTAAACGAGAAAACCATTACCGGAATTGCCAGCCACAGCGTCATCCACAGACCGTGACCGGATGGCGCGGCGTTGTTCAGTGATAAGGTATCCAGAACCGCACCGTTCCATTGCGGGATCAAATACAGCGCCAGCATCATCAGCGCAGCAACGAACGGGAATACCAGTACGCTCATCGCCTTAACAATCATTTTTTCGCCAAAGCGGACAATAGCCATCATGCCAATAATCAGAATCAGTGACAAAATGGCACGCGGTGGAGAAACCAGGCCAAGCTGGTGAGTAATAAAGCTGTCGACGGTGTTGGTAATTGCAACGCTATAGACCAACAAGATCGGATAAATAGCGAAGAAGTAGAGCAATGTAATCAGTTTACCGGCACCGATACCGAAATGCTCTTCAACCACTTCCGTAATATCTTCACCCGGATTTTTACCCGATAAAACGAAACGGGTTAAACCACGGTGGGCGAAAAATGTCATCGGGAATGCGAGAATTGCCATGATGATTAACGGAATTAAACCACCAACCCCGGCGTTGATCGGCAGGAAAAGCACCCCTGCGCCGATCGCAGTACCGTACAGCCCCAGCATCCAGACGGTATCACTTTTTCTCCAGCCACTGCTTTCGCGAGCGACGAGGGTATTTTGAACGGTTTCCATAATATGGCCTCAGTAATATAGATTAGAGCCAGATTTATTTGGCTCTGATTCAGGTAATAAAAGCGCTGTGTTTATTTGGCTATTTTATTAAATGCAACTATGCTGAGTTACTAACAGCGATCACATAACCTGATTTATTGAGGGACTTTTAAAGTATCAAAAATAACACTGGAATTTTAATATATTTTTAAGGTATCACTTTTAATACGTTATTATTTTACCGCACGATCTCAACCGTCTGTACAGTTATATATTTTAAGGCCAGAGATAACAAACTATATTTGTCATACGATTAATAAAAAATAATCAAAAAATATTTCCGGCGATTTAAATATGTCTGTAGTAAGCACCTGACGGGTATAAAAAAACCGGCCTGAAAACAGGCCGGTAGAGGGATAACAGGCTGCGATTAGTCCGCGTCATAGCCCAGATTCGGCGCCAGCCAGCGTTCTACTTCCGCCACGCTCATTCCCTTACGCAATGCGTAGTCTTCAACCTGGTCGCGCTGAATCTGCGCCACGGCGAAATATTTGCTGTCAGGGTGGCTAAAATACCAGCCGGAGACCGAGGCACCCGGCCACATGGCGAAGGATTCCGTCAGCTTCATACCGGTATGGGTTTCCACATCCAGCAACTGCCAGATCGTGCCCTTTTCCGTGTGCTCCGGACAGGCTGGATATCCCGGCGCCGGGCGAATCCCCTGGTAATTCTCGCGGATCAGCTCTTCATTGCTGAGGTTCTCGTTGGGTGCATAGCCCCAATAGACTTTGCGCACACGCTCATGCAGATATTCCGCAAAGGCTTCCGCCAGGCGATCTGCCACCGCTTTGACCATGATTTTGTTGTAATCATCATGCTGCGCGTCGTACGCCTCTGCCAGTGCGTCCTCTTCAAGACCACCGGTAACGGCAAACGCACCAATGTAATCTTCTTTACCGCTCAGCTTCGGCGCGACAAAATCGGCCAGACAGTAGTTAGCGAAACCGACTTTCTCGGTCTGCTGACGCAGATGACGACTTACCGCGAGCACCTGAGTGCGGGTCTCATCGCGATAGATCTCAACATCGTCGCCGACACGGTTCGCCGGGAATAAGCCCACCACACCGCGCGGGTTCAGCGCTTTTGTCGCGCTCAACTGGTCAAGCATATCGTTGGCATCTTTGAACAGGCGCTGCGCCTCCTCCCCGACAATCTCATCTTCGAGAATGCGCGGATATTTCCCGGCCAGCGACCAGGTCATAAAAAACGGCGTCCAGTCGATGTAGTTACGCAGGGTTTCGATGCTTGCCTCTACCTCCTGCACGCCCAGGCGATGCGCCACCGGCGGGGTGTAGCTCTGCCAGTCGAATGCCAGATCGTTTTCGCGGGCGGCCTCAAGCGTCACTGGCGGGGTGCGCGGCTTTTTACGTCCATGCTGGATACGGACGGTTTCGTACTCTTTACGCGTGCGGGCGACAAAATCATCGTGCTGGGCATCAGACAGCAGCGATGACACCACCCCCACGGTACGCGAGGCGTTTTGCACATAGACCGTCGGGCCGCTGTAGTTCTGCTCGATTTTTACCGCCGTGTGCGCTTTCGATGTCGTCGCGCCGCCAATCAGCAACGGGATCGTAAAGCCCTGACGCTCCATCTCTTTCGCTACGTTGACCATTTCATCCAGCGACGGAGTGATAAGGCCAGACAGGCCAATCAGATCGGCGTTCACTTCACGGGCAGTTTTGAGGATTTTGTCCGTCGGCACCATGACGCCCAGGTCGACGATTTCGTAGTTATTACACTGCAAGACCACGCCGACGATATTTTTGCCGATGTCGTGGACATCGCCTTTCACAGTGGCGATAACCATTTTGCCGTTGCTGGAGCCTTTCTCTTTACTGGCTTCAATAAACGGCTCGAGGTAGGCCACCGCCTGTTTCATAACGCGTGCGGATTTTACCACCTGCGGCAGGAACATTTTGCCCTCGCCGAACAGATCGCCGACCACGTTCATGCCGTCCATCAGCGGCCCTTCAATCACCTCAATCGGGCGGGCAGCCTGCTGACGGGCTTCTTCGGTGTCCTCTTCGATAAACTCGGTGATACCTTTGACCAGCGAATATTCCAGACGCTTTTTCACATCCCAGGTCCGCCATTCCGCCTGCTGGGCGTTGGCGGTATCGTCGGTTTTGCTGCCACGGTATTTTTCCGCCAGATCCAGCAAGCGTTCTGTGCTGTCATCGCGGCGGTTAAGAATGACATCTTCCACCGCATCGCGCAGTTCTGTCGGCAGGTCGTCGTAAATCGCCAGTTGTCCGGCGTTGACGATCCCCATGTCCATGCCATTACGGATGGCGTAATAGAGGAAGACCGCATGGATCGCTTCACGTACCGGGTCATTACCACGGAATGAGAACGAGACGTTAGAGACGCCGCCGGAGATCAACGCATGGGGCAGTTCGCGTTTGATGTCTTCGCAGGCGCCAATAAAGTCCTGGGCGTAGTTGTTGTGCTCTTCGATCCCGGTGGCGACCGCAAAGATATTCGGGTCAAAAATAATGTCTTCAGGCGGGAAACCCACCTCTTTGGTCAGAATATTGTACGCCCGACGGCAAATTTCGATTTTGCGCTCGCGGGTATCTGCCTGTCCGACTTCATCAAAGGCCATCACCACCACGGCGGCACCGTAGCGGCGCACCATCTTCGCATGCTGGACAAAGGCATCCACCCCCTCTTTCATTGAGATAGAGTTAACGATGCCTTTACCCTGAATGCATTTCAGCCCTTTCTCGATCACATCCCATTTTGAGGAATCGATCATAATTGGCACACGGGCAATGTCCGGTTCGCCAGCAATCAGGTTGAGAAAACGCACCATCGCCGCTTCGGCGTCGAGCATCCCCTCATCCATATTGATATCGATGATTTGCGCGCCGTTCTCTACCTGCTGACGCGCCACATCCAGCGCTTCGTTGTACTTCTCTTCTTTGATGAGACGCTTGAATTTTGCCGAACCAGTAACGTTGGTGCGTTCACCTACGTTAACAAACAGGCTGTCATCGCCAATATTCAGTGGCTCCAGGCCCGCCAGACGGCAGGCGACGGGGATCTCCGGAAGTTTACGCGGGGGCAGGCCAGCGACGGCATCGCTCATGGCTTTAATATGTTCAGGTGTGGTGCCGCAGCAGCCGCCAACCACGTTCAGGAAGCCGGACTCTGCCCATTCGCGAATTTGCGCGGCCATGGTGTCGGCATCAAGATCGTATTCGCCAAAGGCGTTTGGTAAACCTGCGTTCGGGTGCGCAGTGACGTAGCATTCGGCAATACGCGAGAGTTCCTGCACGTACTGGCGCAACTCGTCCGGCCCCAGTGCGCAGTTGAGGCCGAAGGTGAGCGCATCGGCGTGGCGCAATGAGTTATAGAAGGCTTCTGTGGTTTGCCCGGAAAGCGTACGCCCGGATGCATCGGTAATGGTGCCGGAAATCATGATCGGCAGTTCGACGCCCAGCGCCTCCAGCTCTTCTTTCACCGCGAAAATGGCAGCTTTGGCGTTCAGGGTATCGAACACCGTTTCGATCAGGATCAGGTCACAACCGCCTTCCACCAGCGCTTTGGTGGACTCGCGATAGGCAGCCACCAGCTGGTCAAAAGTGATATTACGAAACGCGGGATCGTTAACATCCGGCGAAATAGAGGCTGTGCGGTTGGTTGGGCCAAGAACACCGGCGACATAACGCGGTTTGTCCGGCGTACGGGCAGTCCATTCATCGGCACATGCACGGGCAAGTCTGGCGGCCGCAAAGTTGATCTCCGCTGACAGGGATTCCATCTGGTAATCCGCCATCGCGATAGTTGTGGAGTTAAAGGTATTGGTCTCAATGATATCCGCGCCCGCTTCAAAATAGGCGGAATGGATAGCGGCAATCACCTCAGGCTTTGTAATAACCAGCAGGTCATTGTTACCTTTGAGGTCGCAGGGCCAGTCAGCGAATCGCTCGCCGCGAAAATCCTGCTCACTGAGACGCTGATTCTGAATCATGGTGCCCATGCCCCCGTCCAGAACCAAAATTCGTTCTTTTAACTGCTGTTGCAGTTGCTCAACTTTGCTGCTCACACGTGCTCCCGACAACGCTCAACCAGGCCAAAAGGCCAGCAGGACATACTGGCACAAACTGACAGAGCGGAAAAGGCACACAGGGTTAACATGAGAGATGTTCATTTGAACTCATCCGATCAGTCCGCGTCAGAGTTGCATTATAATTAAATAAAACGAAAATGATTTCCACGATACAGAAAAGGAGTCAGCCATGGTTGCCACTGTTCCCGCTAAACGCGGCAGAAAACCCGCCGCCCCCGCCGCTCAGGCTACCGGGCAAGTCCAGTCTCTGACGCGTGGACTCAAACTGCTTGAGTCAATCGCCGAATCCCATGGTAGCGTTGCGCTCACCGAGCTGGCGCAACAGGCCGGTCTGCCCAACTCCACCACCCACCGTCTGCTCACTACCATGCAACAGCTCGGCTTTGTACGACAGGTAGGCGAACTCGGTCACTGGTCCGTTGGTGCCCACGCGTTTATCGTCGGCAGCAGCTTTTTGCAAAGCCGCAACCTGATGGCGATAGTCCATCCCATCCTGCGCAAACTAATGGAAGATTCCGGCGAGACGGTCAACCTTGCGGTGCTCGACCAAAGCGATCATCAGGCCATAATTATAGACCAGGTGCAGTGTACCCAACTGATGCGCATGTCAGCGCCCATTGGCGGGAAGCTGCCGATGCACGCTTCCGGCGCAGGCAAGGCGTTTCTCGCCTACTTGAACGATGACCAGGTCTCCGGTCTGCTGCACCGCAAAGGGTTGCATGCCTATACCCATGCCACGCTGGTATCACCAGTGCATCTGAAAGAAGACCTGGCCCAGACTCGCAAGCGCGGGTACTCGTTTGATGATGAAGAACATGCACTTGGCCTGCGCTGCGTCGCCGCCTGCATTTATGATGAACACGGCGTACCGTTTGCCGCGATCTCTATTTCGGGGCCGATTTCCCGCATCACCGATGACCGTGTGACTGAGCTGGGCGCGCTGGCGATTAAAGGGGCCAAAGAGGTGACGGCCGCCTGGGGAGGAATGCGGCAAAATGGCTGACCTGAAATCATACTGGCAGGATAAATATCCTTCGGCTTTTTGCTGGTCGTTCGGCGATTCACCGGAACTGGCCGACGAGCTGGCGGCCCTGGTCGTTGCGGGGAAGAAGCGCGGAACCTGCTGCTCGCTTGCCAGCTATCAGCAAGAACAACCACCCGTGGCCCCTGGGGCATATCACATAGTGCTGGACGGCAAAGGTAAAGCGGTATGCGTGATACGCACTCTGGCGCTCAGGCTCATCCGTTTTAACGAAATGAGTTCTGAGCTCGCCGCGCTGGAAGGTGAAGGTGATTTGAGCCTGGCTTACTGGCAATCGGCGCATCAGGCATTCTTCGAACGTGAAGGCACCTGGACTGCGGATATGGAGCTGATTTTTGAAGAATTTGCCGTCGTTGAGGTAGCTTAAACCAGGCTGCCTGTTTACCCCGCCTGCTGCAGGTTGCCATAGCGAACGCAAAAGCGCTGGCGACGACGGTAGGCATAGACGTCCTCAACATGGCCATTTTTGATGCGTTCCTGCAGGCTCCGCCAGTAATCGGCACGCAGTAGATCGGCATGCATCTCTTCAAACAGCGGGCCGATTTCCGGATCGGCGCACAACCAATGGCGGAACTCCTCCGGGAACACATCCCCTGGCGCGACGCTGTACCAGGGTTCAGCACTCAATTCATCTTCCGGATAACGCGGCGGTGGAATATCACGGAAGTTGACCTCTGTCATATAACAGATCTCGTCATAGTCGTAGAACACCACGCGCCCGTGTCGGGTGACGCCAAAGTTTTTAAACAGCATATCGCCGGGAAAAATATTCGCTGCAGCAAGCTGACGGATGGCGTTCCCGTACTCTTCCACCGCATCGCGCAACTGCGAACCACGAACCCGCTCAAACCAGATATTAAGCGGCACCATGCGACGCTCAATATAGAGATGGCTGATGGAGATGCGATCCCCAAGGTCCGTGATTTTCTGCGGCGCCTCCTGGAGCAATAGCGCCATTAACGCCGGGTCAATCTGGCGCTTTTCCAGAACAAAGTGTTCGAACTCCTGCGTATCCGCCATTCGCCCGACGCGATCATGTTCCTTTACCAGTTGATAGCAGGCACGTACATGCGCCGCGCTCATCTCTTTTTGTGGCGGGAATTTATCTTTGATGATCTTAAAGACCCTATCAAAGCCCGGCAGTGTAAAGACCAGCATCACCATGCCGCGAATGCCCGGAGCCTCAATAAACTGTTCGTCCGAGGCGTGGATATAGTTCAGGTATTCGCGATAGCTTTCAGTCTTACCATGCTTCTGGCAACCAATAGCCATATACAGTTCGGCAGTGGTTTTCCCCGGCAGGATCTCCCGTAGCCACTCGACGGTGGCTGCCGGTAGCGGGGCATATACCATAAAATAGGAGCGAGCGAAGCCGAAGACGATACTGGCTTCCGAGTGTGAAGTCAGACAGGTATCGACAAACAGCTCGCCTTCGTCCGTACGATGAATCGGCAACAGGAAGGGAAACGTGCCCGCAGGGGTGATCAATTTGCCCACCAGCCACGCCGCTTTATTACGGTAAAACAGCTCGTTTGCTACCTGCAAATGGGACTGACGCAACGTATCTGCGCCAAACGTCTCTGTCAGGTGAGTAATGATATAACCAACGTCCCGCGTTTTATCCTGCCAGGGCAGGCGCAACGGCAGATCGGATAGTACCTTGGTTAACAGGGATTCCCAGCCACGCTCAGGCCAGAAGTCCTTTGCCAGCGGGCGCGGAATGGTACGAAAGCGTCGTTCCGGCTGTGAGCTAAAAATAAACAGGCGCTCGGGGCTAAGCGAGCGGTGATCGAACAAGCGGCAGTAAACGGAGTTAAAAAAACTCTCCGCAATTTCGAAGCGCGGGTAATCCGGCAAAAGACGAGTGTAATGCTCTTTCACCCGCAGCAGAAATTCAGCGTCCGGTCGCTGGCTGTCGGTGATGCAGCGCAACTGTTCCACAACCAGCCCGACGTGGTGATCGTAAAGATGGATACGCTGCTTCATCGCCTGCTGAACGGCATGCCAGTCAGCCAGTTCGAAACGCTGCTGTGCGCCGGCAGTGACTTCCAGAAAGCGCCCGTATTGCGCGTCGAAACCTTGCAGAATGGTTTGTGCAATCAGTAATTCCATGCCACGCGACATCGCATCTTTCCCCTCACCCTGCCCCTCTCCAGACAGGGAGAGGAGGAAATATTATCCAGCCAGCCCTGAACACCGATCCCCTCTCCCGTGGGGAGAGGGTTAAAGTGAGGGGCGTCAGAACTGAGCTTCTTCCGTCGAGCCTGTTAACGCGGTAACAGAAGACGCCCCGCCCTGAATAATGGTGGTCACTTTATCGAAGTAGCCGGTGCCCACCTCCTGCTGGTGAGAAACGAAGGTGTAGCCCTCTTTGGCGGCAGCAAATTCAGGCTGCTGCACTTTTTCGACGTAGTGCCGCATCCCCTCACCCTGTGCGTAGGCGTGTGCGAGATCGAACATGTTGAACCACATACTGTGAATGCCCGCCAGGGTAATAAACTGATATTTGTAGCCCATATCCGACAGCTGCTGCTGGAAGCTGGCAATGGTTTTATCATCCAGGTTTTTCTGCCAGTTGAAGGACGGTGAGCAGTTATACGCCAGCAGTTTGCCCGGGAATTTCGCATGAATAGCATCGGCAAAGCGTTTCGCCAGCGCCAGATCAGGTGTTGAGGTTTCACACCACACCAGATCGGCGTACGGAGCATACGCCAGACCACGGCTAATAGCCTGTTCGATCCCAGCGCGGGTACGGTAGAATCCTTCGCTGGTACGCTCGCCGGTGATGAATTCGCTATCATAAGGGTCGCAATCGGAAGTGATCAGGTCCGCAGCATCCGCATCGGTACGGGCAATCACCAGCGTCGGTACGCCCATTACATCTGCCGCCAGACGCGCGGCCACCAGTTTCTGAATCGCCTCTTGTGTCGGTACCAGCACTTTCCCGCCCATATGACCGCATTTTTTCACCGAGGCCAGCTGATCTTCGAAGTGAACGGCCGCTGCACCGGCTTCAATCATCGATTTCATCAGTTCAAAGGCATTCAGCACGCCGCCAAAACCGGCTTCGGCGTCCGCCACGATCGGCAGGAAATAATCGGTGTAACGTGGATCGTTTGGTTCAATACCGGCAGACCATTGGATCTGATCCGCACGGCGGAAGGTGTTGTTGATCCGATCGACCACCGCCGGAACGGAGTTGGCCGGGTAGAGCGATTGATCCGGATACATGCTGGAGGCCAGGTTCGCATCTGCCGCTACCTGCCAGCCCGACAGATAAATCGCTTCGATGCCTGCTTTCGCCTGCTGCAATGCCTGCCCGCCAGTCAACGCGCCAAGGCTGTTGATATAGCCTTTTTTCGCCTCACCATGCAGCAGACGCCACATTTTGGCTGCCCCCATCTGCGCCAGCGTGCATTCCGGGTTCACCGAGCCACGTAATTTCACCACTTCTTCCGCGCTATAAGGACGGGTGATGCCTTCCCAGCGAGGTTTAGTCCATTCTTTTTGCAGTTCTTCGATTTGTTGGGTACGGGTTTTCATGTGCAGATGCTCCATATTATCGTCCTGGCTTCCCAGGCGTTATTGGTGAAAGCAGTCTGGTCACGGGAAGGCGCGCAAAACCGCAGCGTACTTAGAGTACGTAAGGTTTTGAGCCCTGCCCGGGGCCACTAATGGCGAACAAAATTGCCTGGGTCATCAGGCCAGCAGGCGGTAGCCTGGCAACGTCAGGAAGTCGATTAACTCATCAGAGGTCGTGATCTGTTCCATCAGGCGAGCGGCATCATCGAAACGTCCGCTACTAAAGCGGTGTTCCCCCAGCTCTTCCTGAATCACCAGCATCTCTTCGGCCAGCATTTGACGGAACAGGGCCTTCGTGACCGGCTTACCATTGCTGAGCGTTTTCTCGTGATGGATCCACTGCCAGATTGATGTGCGCGAAATTTCAGCCGTTGCCGCATCTTCCATCAGACCGTAAATCGGTACGCAGCCGTTGCCGGAGATCCACGCTTCAATGTACTGAACGGCCACGCGAATGTTGGCGCGCATCCCCTCTTCTGTCCGTTCGCCATCGCAGGCAGCCAGCAGTTGATCTGCCGTGGTGGGGGCATCGCTCTCGCGAGTCACCGTCAGCTGGTTTTTATTTGCACCCAGCACTTCGTTAAAGACAGCCATAGCGGTATCTGCCAGCCCCGGATGCGCAATCCACGTGCCGTCATGGCCGTTGTTGGCTTCCAGCAATTTGTCCGCTTTCACTTTATTGAGCACCTGGTTGTTCCGCTCAGCATCTTTACTGGGAATAAATGCCGCCATTCCGCCCATTGCGAACGCGCCGCGGCGGTGACAGGTCTTAATCAGCAGCCGCGAATAGGCGCTCAGGAACGGTTTATCCATCGTGACCACCTGACGATCGGGCAGTACACGATCCGGGTGGTTTTTTAAGGTTTTGATATAGCTAAAGATGTAATCCCAACGACCACAGTTCAGACCAACAATGTGGTCACGCAACGCATAGAGGATTTCATCCATCTGGAAGACGGCAGGCAGCGTCTCAATCAGCAAAGTGGCCTTGATGGTGCCGCGCGGCAGGCCGAAGCGGTCTTCGGCATAGCAGAAGACTTCACTCCACCATGCCGCTTCCTGCCACGCCTGGGTCTTGGGCAGATAAAAGTAAGGACCGCTGCCTTTTGCCAGCAACGCTTTATGGTTGTGGAAGAAATAAAGTGCAAAGTCGAAGAGACTGCCGGGAATGGCTTCGCCGCGCCAGGTGACATGCTTTTCTGGCAGATGCAGGCCACGGACGCGACATATCAGGACCGCCGGATCGGGTTTGAGTTGGTAGATTTTTCCGGCTTCGTTGGTATAGCTGATGGTGCCGTTCACTGCATCACGCAGATTAATTTGGCCATCAATCACTTTATTCCAGTCCGGCGAAAGGGAATCTTCGAAATCCGCCATGAACACTTTCACATTGGCATTGAGCGCATTGATCACCATCTTGCGTTCAACCGGCCCGGTGATTTCAACACGGCGATCCTGTAAATCCTGTGGAATACCTCGAATGGTCCAGTCACCCTCGCGAATGGAATTCGTTTCCGAAATAAAATCAGGCAGCTTTCCGTTGTCGATATCCTGCTGCTGTCGCATACGCGCGGCCAGTAACTTATTGCGCTGTGGCGTAAAGCGTGTCACCAGTTCAGTAAGGAATTCGACCGCTTCCGGGGTCAGAATTTGCTTTTCCATTTCGCCATAAGGCTTGTTAAAAGCCAACTCACCTGTCGTCGTTGCCTGTTGTGTCATTGCGCTGCTCCTCATCGTTGATCCGCGTACACTCCCCAACGCGAACGAAAGATCGTTGTATGGTTTTCGTTCAGCACAATTAAGACTACTCATTTAATTTTCAAAATCAAAAACAATTTCCATTTTAATTTAAAAATGAAGTTAACCTATTGATTACAATAAATTTAAAATTTGATCATTTGATGGAGGGGATTTCAGGCATGAAAAAGGCACCCGAAGGTGCCTGAAATGGGATGCTGAAACGCTTTAGGATCTTGCTGAAACGTTAATCAAGCGTTGGATTCATATGGCTCAGATCAAACGGCGTAATCTGGTAAACGTAATAGTTCAGCCAGTTGGTAAACAGCAGATTGCCATGGCTACGCCATGTCGCATGTGGTTTATTCCGGGGATCGTTTTTCGGGAAATAGTTATAGGGAATGTCCGGCGACAGTCCGGCCTCAACATCACGGAAATATTCACCCGCCAGGGTATTTGCGTCGTACTCAGGATGACCAGTAACAAAGGCAATACGCTTATCTTTACTTGCAAACAGATAGGCATCGCCCTGATCGGTCTCAGCCAGGATTTCCAGGTCGGTATAATCACGAATCAGCGCAGCGGGGAAATCGGCATAGCGTGAGTGCGGTGCGAGGAAAGTATCATCAAAACCACGGGTCAGCAGAGCATGTGGATGCAAAATGTGGTGCTCATAGACGCCGGAAAGCTTTTCACTACGGGTTTGCTTAGGAATACCGTAAAGGATATTCAGTGCGGCTTGTACTGCCCAACAGACAAACAGTGTGGAAGTGACATGATCTTTTGCCCACTCCAGTACCTGTTTAATCTGCGGCCAGTAGGCAACATCATTAAATTCGACCAGACCCAGTGGCGCACCGGTGACAATCAAGCCATCGAAGTTTTCTTCGCTGATTTCATCGAAGTTACAGTAGAAGTTATTGAGGTGTTCCACTGGCGTATTGCGTGATTCACGCGCGTCAATGCGCAGTAGCTTGATGTCCACCTGCAGTGGCGAGTTGGAGAGTAACCTCAGAAACTGGTTCTCTGTCTCAATCTTCTTCGGCATCAGGTTGAGGATAAGCACTTTGAGCGGACGAATTTCCTGACCTGTAGCACGCGATGTCGTCATCACGAAGACATTTTCATCACGCAAGAAATTGACGGCTGGTAGCTCGTCCTGCACCCGAATCGGCATAACTTATATCCTCACTGCATACGTTTAAACGTTTAGACATCCAGATAGCCGAAGATACCCAGGAATAAAGCAAATGTCGAGTCTGCATGTAGAAGGTGAGAAAGTTTCATGGAAGTATTTGCGTTAGAATATAAGCACGCATAACAGGAGACAATATGGTTATTAGTATTCGTCGTTCGCGACCTGAAGAAGGAGAGAGACTGATAGCTATCTGGTGCCGCTCAGTCGATGCTACACATGACTTTTTGTCTAAAGATTATCGGGCAGAACTGGAAGAACAGGTGAGTGCGTTTTTACCGGCGGCGCCACTTTGGGTTGCCGCCAATGAACAGGATGAACCCGTCGGGTTTATGCTACTCACCGAAAAGCATATGGATGCACTGTTTATTGATCCTGACGTTCGCGGCAGCGGGGTGGGGAAACGACTGGTAGAACACGCTCTGTTACTGGCGCCCGACTTAACGACCAACGTTAATGAGCAGAACGAGCAAGCCATTGGGTTCTACCTTAAGCTGGGTTTTAGGGTAACCGGGCGAAGCGAAAAGGATGATTCCGGCAGGTCATATCCGCTGCTGCATTTACGCTATCAGAAGTGAGGTTACTCGCTTAAATCTTTTTACCGTTGCGCAATTAACGCCATCACAGCATCATCGCTCAGTGGCGTTGATTGTGCGTGGGTTATCAACCGACGATAACGCATCCGTGTCGCACCAGCGACGACTTCCTGCAAGATACGTTCTTCGACTGGTGATAATCCACCCTCATTCATTTCCAACGCGCTGATAACTATATCAAAGCGATCTGTGCGCAGCAGTTTCCTTAACCATGAACTGGGACGAATCTGCTCGATAAGGTCCCACAGTACTTTTTCGGCTTTAAAAAAATCAGCAATAAGAAGACGTTGACTGCTAAAGGCACCGCTGCCGGATACATTCTGCTTACGCGCAATGTCGCGAACGGTGATATGATTTTTACGAACCTGAATATAAAGAACAGGCATGAAAAATTCCTTTATCATGCG
>NZ_JBCIVJ010000026.1:0-48247 GCF_039409775.1 Phytobacter palmae
ATACTCTCCCGAACCGGGGGGATGAGAACCCCCGACCGGGGGTCGACAACCGGCGCAGCCGGTTGGACAGATGACGAGCCCGCGAGGAATCTGCCCGCAGGGCGAGCGAAGCGAGTCAATCCCCCCCTCACCGCCATCATTTCAGATAAGAGCCTGTACGAAAGTACGGGCTTTTTTCTTTTATACTCTCCCGAACCGGGAGGATGAGAATCCCCGACCGGGGTCGACAACCGGCGCAGCCATTATTATCCTCATGTATCTGCAATAATACATATGAAGCTTTAATCATTTCGGGATGTGGGCCAGGGTAAAGAATGGAGAGGCTGTTCGACGCATACAGGCAGATATTACAGGAACTTGATGTCCGGTCATTTGACCTGCAAGAGGATCAATACTCAGGCGTGTTTTTACCTGCCCCTTTTGAAGAGTACTGGCATTCGCCGGTAAAAATCATGCTGGTTGGGCGCGAAACCGCTGGCTGGAATACGATGAATGGTAAGAACAGGATGTCACGGGTGCTGGGGCTTATACCTGGAATCACCATTGAGCAGGTGATTCAAGAGGCTGTAGACCGTTACAGGCAGCATCTTTCACTTAATAACGATGGAACCCTCAACCTCAAATCACGTAGCCGCTTCACTCAGTATTATTTCCGCCTTGCCCGTGAGTTGAATATCCCCCCTCAGTCTATCGTCTATGCCAATCTACTCGCGTGGGATTACGACAGACTAACCCCACTCACTCGCCCTGAGAATGAAGTAAAGGAAGTGATATCGGCCTCACTGCAATTGCTGGCGGTACAGATTAAACATCTGAAGCCCAATTTCATTATTTTTGCATCCGGTGCAAGGAGAACAGATTGCATCATCAAACGTTTACTGACTGAGTATTTGGATGGTTATGAGACTGTGTCCGTCACGCCCGGGAGGCTATGGGAATTTAAAACGGGTAATGCGGTAGGTTTCAGAATAGCTCATCCGAGGGCTATGCGCGGGCATCAGAAATACAGAGAGCAGGTGATTGAACGCATTAAGCAACTTTGTACTACGGACTGCTAGTGCATTACAGATAATCCAACAGGCATTCTGAGCTTATCTTCCTGGAGAAGTACCAGAAAGCAGGCGAGGTGCCCCATTCTGTTACTGGTGATAGGGACTTATCGACATTGCAGGCCAGAGATCGCACTTTATTGCTCCCCGTGAGCACAGGGCGTGAATTTCAGGCACAAAAAAACCACCCGGAGGTGGTTTCACGACACTGCTTATTGCTTTGATTATTCTTATCTTTCCCATGGTACCCGGGGCGGGACTTGAACCCGCACAGCGCGAACGCCGAGGGATTTTAAATCCCTTGTGTCTACCGATTCCACCACCCGGGCTCGGGAAGAAATTGGAGGCGCGTTCCGGAGTCGAACCGGACTAGACGGATTTGCAATCCGCTACATAACCGCTTTGCTAACGCGCCAGATTCTTCGGGCCTTGCAGCCAACACCCGCAACATGCCGGTGCTTTTAAACTGGAGCGGGAAACGAGACTCGAACTCGCGACCCCGACCTTGGCAAGGTCGTGCTCTACCAACTGAGCTATTCCCGCAATATCAAGTTTTGTTCTAATCACTTGATTTTCTTATCTTCTGGCGAGCTACGCTGCCGTCCGATGCGATGCATTCTACTTACCTGACGCACTGAGTCAACGATATTTTTCAAAACCCGGATCGTTTGCTGAAAATTAACGCGAAACGATCACTGTTCAAGCAAATCTCCACGAGCAGCGTTCAAATATTGCAGCATCGACCACAGTGTCAGTACCGCAGCAATCAGGAAAAGGCCAATTCCCGCCCACTCTACCCATTCGTTTGGACGCCAGAGCATCCAGACCAGTGCGGTCATTTGTGCGGTTGTTTTCACTTTACCGATCCATGAGACGGCAACACTGTTGCGTTTACCCAGCTCCGCCATCCATTCGCGCAGGGCTGAAATAATAATCTCACGGGCAATCATGGTCGCCGCCGGCAACGTCACCCACCAGGTGTGGTAATGCTCTGCTACCAGCACCATTGCGATAGCGACCATCACTTTATCTGCCACCGGGTCCAGAAATGCGCCAAAACGCGTGCTCTGGTTCCAGCGGCGCGCAAGGAAGCCGTCAAACCAGTCTGTTACTGCGGCAACCAGAAAAATCAACGCGCATGCGAACGAAGCCCATTGAAAAGGCAAGTAAAATGCCAGAACAAAAAACGGGATTAGGATGACGCGAAACAGGGTAAGCAACGTAGGGATATTAAATCGCATAATGACGGTAACTATCTGTTGTCAGTAAATTTTGACCCTATGTTGCTACAGAGCCCTTAATGTTTCAACGAGTAGTAGATCTTTTCTGCCAGACCTTGCGAGATACCCGGCACTTTTGCAATTTCCTCGATACTCGCATTCAGCAAGCCCTGCAGCCCTCCCATGTACTTTAACAGTACCTGGCGACGCTTTGGACCAACGCCTTCGATAGTTTCCAGGGTGCTGGTATTCTTCACCTTTGCCCGCTTTTTACGATGCCCACTGATTGCATGATCGTGCGACTCGTCGCGAATATGCTGGATCACATGCAGCGCCGGTGAATCTGGCGGCAGACTGAACCCTTCGCCTTCGGGCTCAAAAAACAACGTCTCAAGCCCCGCTTTGCGGTCAGTACCTTTTGCCACACCCAATAGCAATGGATGATGTTTATCCCACGGGACGTCGAGTTCAGCAAAAACCGTTTTGGCCTGCCCTAACTGCCCTTTCCCGCCGTCGATCAAAATCACATCCGGAATTTTATTCTCATCAATCGCCTTCCCGTAACGACGACGCAGTACCTGATTCATTGCTGCGTAATCATCGCCGGGTGTGATACCAGTAATGTTATAGCGGCGGTATTCCGCTCGCACGGGCCCGTTGGCGTCAAATACCACACAGGAGGCCACGGTCTGCTCACCCATGGTATGGCTAATATCAAAACACTCCATGCGCTTCACTTCAGGCAGTTTCAGCAAGGCTGCCAGTGCCGTCAGGCGTTGATTGACAGTCGACTGCTGCGATAATTTCGTGCTGAGCGCCGTCGCGGCATTAGTACGCGCCAGTTTCAGATAGCGTGCACGATCGCCACGCGGTTTGGTCTGGACATTAACTTTGCGTCCGGCAAGCACCGACAATGAATCCGCTAACAGCGTTTTGTCATTGAGGTTGAAATCAAGCAGGATCTCACCCGGCAGAGTGCGCATCTGGCTCCCCTGCAAGTAAAACTGCCCGACGAAGGTTTCCACCACCTCACCAAGCTCAGTACCATTCGGCACTTTAGGGAAATAACTGCGGCTACCTAATACCTTGCCCTGCCGAATAAAGAGCACATGCACGCAGGCCATACCCGCATCGAATGCCACCCCGATCACGTCCAGATCGTCTCCGGTGTTTGAGACAAACTGTTTTTCGGTTACCCGGCGTACGGCCTGGATTTGATCGCGAATACGCGCCGCCTCTTCAAATTCCAGCGCCTGGCTGGCTTTTTCCATTCTGGCAATCAGTTTCGTGAGCACTTGGTCATCTTTACCGGCCAGGAACAGACGCACGTAATCCACTTGCTGTGCATACTCCTCTTCGCTGACGAGGCCTGCCACGCAGGGGCCGAGGCAGCGGCCAATCTGGTATTGCAGACACGGGCGAGAGCGGTTGCGATAGACGCTATTTTCGCACTGGCGAACGGGGAAAATTTTTTGCAACAGTGCCAGCGTTTCCCGCACCGCATAACCGTTTGGAAACGGGCCAAAGTACTCCCCTTTGGCATGCTTCGCACCACGGTGCATCGCCAGACGCGGATGCGTATCACCGCTCAGGAAGATAAAAGGATAGGATTTATCATCGCGCAGCAATACGTTGTAACGCGGCTGATAAAGCTTGATGTAGTTGTGTTCCAGCAATAGCGCTTCCGTCTCGGTATGCGTTACCGTGACATCAATCTGCTGGATCTGCGCAACCAGCGCCTCTGTTTTTCGCGAGGCGAGATTGCTGCGAAAATAGCTGGAAAGGCGCTTTTTAAGATCTTTTGCTTTGCCAACATAGATAACCGTGCCACCGGTGTCATACATACGGTAGACACCCGGTTTGCTGGTCACTGTTTTGAGAAAGGCTTTTGAATCGAAAACTTCATTCACTGACTTGCTAACGTCTCCGCATTGCACAGACCATGGCGAATCGCCAGGTGAGTCAGCTCCACGTCACCATGAATGTTCAATTTACTGAACATGCGATAGCGATAGCTGTTCACCGTTTTGGGGCTGAGATTCAGTTGTTCAGAGATCTCATTGACCTTCTGACCTTTAGTGATCATCAGCATAATCTGCAATTCGCGTTCAGACAAACTATCAAACGGAGAGTCAGTTTTTTCCGGTTCAATCTGGCTGAGAGCCATCTGCTGAGCGATATCAGACGCAATGTATCGCTGTCCGGAATGGACGGAGCGAATCGCATTGACAACTTCCTGCGGGGCAGCGCCTTTGCTGAGATAACCTGACGCGCCAGCTTGCATCACTTTCGCCGGAAGCGGGTTTTCTGTATGGATGGTAAGCATGATGACTTTGGTGTCGATATTCGCGCGCGCAATCTTGCGTGTGGCTTCAAGGCCGCCGATACCCGGCATGTTCATGTCCATCAACACAACGTCGACGGCATGTGCCCGGCACCATTTTACGGCATCCTCGCCGCAACAAACTTCGCCAGAAATTTTTATGCCTTTAATATCTTCGAGAATGCGTCGTATCCCTGCGCGCACCAGTTCGTGGTCATCAACAAGAAGTACGTTGATCAATGGAATATCTCCAGAAAAGGGATGACGCTGCTGCAAGCTAATTTTCACATACTAACGGTTTTTGCTGCGTTATTGAAAGTTAAAAAATGCCACTCATTCGATTTCGGTCTCGTTTTTGGAAATTAACCTGTACATTTTGTGGAAACTTCCCCAGCCCGCGCCGCATCTGGTTTATGTGTTTAAAAGTGCTTTTCGGAAAGTTGACGGAACGCACTTTTTTATTCTGAAGGGGAAATAGAAGCGGCGCTTTGTAACAATAATTAACCATCGCTCTACCTCTATTAAACATATATTTTGCCTGCATTATTAAAAATAAATATTCGGCTAATGTTTAATTTAATAAACCAGACAGCTCGCGCACAAAACAACCACTGCTATTTTTCCCCTGCCTTGTGGTATACTCCGCCGCTTTGACATTCACCGTCACGCTAAGCACGGTAACATAACGAGGTAAATAAATGAGCACACCTGATTTTTCCACTGCTGATAATAGCCAGGAACTGGCTCAGGAAGTCTCATGCCTGAAAACGATGATCACGCTGATGCTACAGGCTATGGGGCAGGCTGATGCAGGCCGCGTCATCATTAAAATGGAAAAACAGATCGCGACGCTGGAAGATGAAGCACAGGCGGCGGTGTTCGCCAACACGGTGAAGCAGATCAAACAGGCTTATCGCCAGTAAGTGAATCGGCTGGCAGCACAAAAGCTGGCAGCCGGTATATGTCTGTCACGCAGAACGAAGATGCCGATCAGATGATTCCCGTCGCCGCCGCATAACAGGCAATCTGCGTTTTATTCGGCGCGTTGAATTTTTTCTGCATGTTCTTTTGGTGAAAATTCACCGTATTCTCTGAGATGGACAAAATCATAGCGATTTCGGCCGATGTCTTACCTTCCGCTGTCCATTTCAGAATTTCTTTCTCGCGCTTACTGAATTTCATTTCCGGCGCAATGACCATATTGTCTCCCAGTCGGGAAAGCGTGATCAGGCTCTGTTGAATCAGTGTCTGCAGGCGCAGCTCAATCTCTTCATCATGCTGTGGATGATGGAGAATACTCGAGCGAGATACGGACAAGAATCCCAGCGCATGGTTTGGCAGCATCAAACACTGCGTAATCCCTTTGCGTAATCCAAAATCCCGTGCGGTATTCCATAATTCCGGTGTCTCGTGAAATAATTTGTCATTCCACGGCAAATGCCCATGAAGGAAATTTTCGGGTTTAAGCACCGGGTCAACAGCGAAATAATTTTCGGCCTGATAATGCGCCATCCAGGCATCCGGATACGTAGTGTGTACATTGATTTTCGGGCGCGTAAACGGCACCGGATGACGGACACACAGTGCAAAAAAATCAAATTCAAGCAGCTGCGTTTGCTGCTCTAACATTGAATATACATCTTCCTTGTCCGTTATCTCCTGAAAACGTAGCAGCATATCCCTGCGCCACGAGAAAAAGTCATTATCCCGCATACTGACCGATATCACCCCTGACAATAATAATCATTATTATGGATACATTAAATTAACACATAAATCTTTTTTATAAGTGTAAAATATCGGTATTAGCGGAAATCAGTAAAAATTTTCGTGGGTTATGGAGAGCAGCCAGGGCAGAAGGTACTGTTTTTGGCGGGAAAATGCGAAGACGATTGGTGCCAAATATCATTATCGGCAATGCATATGATTAAATGTGCACAAATAAATTTAACTTAAGTTGATGTTAATCACCGATCCGGACAGCGAGCTGCTGCCGAATCGGTAAGTCACTACTGCATCAGAAATTTTTCCAGAAATTGCTGTGTGCGTGGTTGCTGCGGATTCGCGAATAACGACTTCGCTGGCCCCTGTTCGACAATGCGCCCCTGGTCCATAAAGATAGCCCGGTCTGCCACATCGCGCGCAAAGCTCATTTCATGGGTGACAATCACCATCGTCCGTTTTTCCTGCGCCAGTTGCCTGATGGTGTTAAGCACCTCTCCTACCAGCTCAGGATCCAACGCCGAGGTCGGTTCATCGAACAGGATGACATCCGGGCGCATCGCCAGCGCACGGGCAATCGCGACACGCTGTTGTTGTCCGCCGGATAAACGCCGCGGATAACTGGTCTCTTTACCACTTAATCCGACTTTGGCCAGCAGCTCTCGTGCACGCGCTGTCGCGTCATCTTTCGCTTCCCCTTTCACAATGACCGGGCCTTCGATGATGTTTTCCAGGACCGTACGATGTGGAAAAAGGTTGAAGTTCTGAAACACAAAACCTACATGCTGGCGCAACTGGCGAATCAGGTTTTTTTGTTGTCCCAACGGTCTTGCCGTATCGATGGTCATATTACCCACCCGTATCGTACCGCTTTCAGGCTGTTCCAGCAGATTGATACTACGTAATAACGTGGTTTTACCGGAACCGCTGGGGCCGATAATTGCCACGACTTCCCCTTGCGCCACATCAAGGTCGATGCCGTGGAGCACCGTCTGACCGTGGAATTGTTTTACCAGGTTTCTCACTTCGATGGCACTCATTTCGGATCACGCTCCTGACGGTTCAACTGGTTTTCAAAATAGTTCTGCAACGCAGAAAGCACCGTCGCCATCACCCAGTAAATCAGCGAAGCAGCCAGATACATCGTGAACACTTCCAGCGTACGCGAAGTGATCAGCTGCGCCTGACGGAACAGTTCCGGTACCTGGATCGTCGCAGCCAGCGAGGTATCTTTCACCAGACTAATAAAGCTGTTAGAGAGTGGCGGCAGGGCCACACGGGCAGCCTGCGGCAGTATTGCGCGACGTAACGTTTGCCAGGGTGTCATGCCGATACTGGCGGCGGCTTCCCACTGCCCTTTATCAATAGACGAGATCGCCGCACGCAATGTTTCCGAGGCATAGGCGGCCGTATTGAGCGATAAACCGATCATCGCCGCCGGAATCGGATCCAGTTCAATCCCAAATTGCGGCAAGCCGTAGTAGATCATGAAAAGTTGGGCAATAAGCGGCGTACCGCGAAAAATCGAGATATAGATGCGCGCCAGCCAGCGCACAGGCAGCAGTGGAGAGAGGCGCATTAACGCCAGTATAAACCCCAGCAACAGTCCAAAGAACATGCCGCCGATACTCAGTTGCAGCGTAAATACCGCTCCTTTAAGCAGGAACGGTGCAGAGTCGATCACCAGTTGTAGACTTTCTTGCATTATGGTTGTTCTGCCCGGTAATTAAACATGTGGGTGATAGGCAAACAGCGCCGGAGCGCCACCGGTGTGGACAAATAATATCGGGCCATCATCTTTAAAACGCTTCCGCTCTATCCCATCGAGCAGCCCTGCCATCGCCTTGCCGGTATACACCGGGTCGAGAAGAATGCCTTCCAGCCGCGCAAGCAGTTTAATAGCCTCGTTTCCTTCATCGCAAGGCTGGCCGTAGCCCGGCGCAAAATAGTCATCCCAGAGGGTAATCTCTGCGCTGGCTTTTATGTCCAGCCGTTGCGCAATCTCCTGTTGCAAGGCCACGACTTTGGGCTTTTGGTCGGCAACAGTGCGTGATACCGTCACGCCGATGAGCTCTACATCCGGGAGCAGTTGCTCCAGACCAATCGCCAGCCCGGCATGTGTTCCGGCACTGCCAGACGCTACCACGACAGAAGAGAGTCCTACCGCCCCTTCACACTGCCGGGCGATTTCAAGCGCGCTCTCTACATAACCCAGCGCACCCAGTGCGTTTGAACCACCAACAGGAATCACGTAAGGGCGGAAACCCTGCGCTTCAAGACGCGTTGCCAGCTCGTCCAGTTGGCGTGTGGGATCGGTCAGCGCGTCGCACATTTCGATTTGCGCATTGAACAGGTCCAGCAGCAGACGGTTTCCGTTGGTCAGATAGTTTTCTGCGGTTGTGCCAATCGGGTTTTCCAGCAGCGCCACACAGTGCAGCCCCAGTTTAGCGGCCACCGCCGCCGTCTGGCGCACGTGGTTAGACTGAATAGCTCCAGCGGTAATCAGGGTATCAGCCCCTTCGCGCAGCGCATCTGCGGCGAGAAATTCCAGCTTACGCAGCTTGTTACCGCCCATCGCCATGGGGGTAACATCATCGCGCTTGATAAAAATGTCACGACCGAGGAAATCAGAAAAACGCGGCAGGTATTCCAGCGGCGTCGGCGCGCCGATAAATTCCAGACGGGGAAAACGGGTGAGATTTTGTAAGGACATCGATCCTCCGGTAGCGAGATATGAATTTTTTTTATTATGCACGTATACCGCGCGTAAATAAAAAAGGCGCTAAATTTAGCGCCTTTTTCTTACGGAGAGATTACTTCGTTACATCTGCGCCGAACCATTTTTCCGATAGCGCTTTCAACGTGCCATCTTTCTGCATCTCGGCAATCGCGCCATCAATGGCTTTCAGCAGGTCTTCGTTACCTTTACGCAGTGCGACACCCGCTTCCTGACGTGAGAAGGCATCACCCGCAACGGCCAACGTATTGTTGGTTTTTTTCACCAGATCAAGCGCGGCAAGACGGTCCACCAGAATGGCGTCAATGCGGCCTACGCGCAGATCCTGATATTTTGTCGGGTCATCATCGTAAGTCCGGATATCAACACCCTGCACGTTGGCGCGCAGCCACTCTTCATAGTTGGTGCCCAGGCCCACACCCACTTTTTTACCTTTCAGATCGGCAGAGGATTTGATGCTCTCTTCATTGCCTTTCTTCACAAGCGCCTGAATACCAGAGACGGTGTAAGGGGTGGAGAAATCATATTTTTTCTTACGTTCATCAGAGATCGTGACCTGGTTAATCACCACATCGATACGTTTTGAATCCAGCGATGCCAGCATGCCATCCCATTTGGTGGGTTTCAGGGCCGCTTTCACACCCAGATGTTTCGCCAGCGCATCGGCAAATTCAACTTCAAAACCGGTAAGCTTGCCATCATCCCCCTGAAAGCTGAACGGCGGATAGGTGCCTTCCAGCCCAACCAGCAGGGTGCCGCGCTCTTTAACTTTATTCAGTAAATTTTCAGCGGCGAACGTTTTGACGCTCATTCCCGCAACCAGCGCGACAGCCATAACCCCCATCAGCGCCTGACGACCCAAAAGTGCAAGTTTCATAGTGTCTCCGACCAGAAAATGAAGAGCATAACGAACGGTACCTGAATCATTTTCAGGCACCTGTGCGTTACATTTTATTCATTTTCAATATATATCAGATCGAGCACCGACAGCGATCTTTTGCGCAACGTTAAAGCGTGATTGTGCTTTAAATTGTGCGTACTTACGCAAGGCGATACGGTAATTATTGGTACTGGTGGTGGGTAACCAGGGCTCCAGATTCTCATCAGGATACCCTTCATCAAGAAGATCACGGGAGATATTAAGCTCACTTAAATGATTTCCGAGGCGGCGAAGACGAACGACGTATTCGCGCACCGTGCCATGGCTCATTTCAGTGTGATCGAACAGGAATTGTTTAAATCCAATGATATCGAAGAAATCACTTTGCTCTTTGCAATGCAGGTCACCGCAGAATCGGCAGAGCGCTACCCATTCTTTTTGCTCCTGCTGCCAGGCAGCCTCATCCAGAAGCATGTCCAGGCGTGATATTGCAATTTTGTTCACAATTTCGCCTCGACGCACCAGGGTGATGCGGTCGAGTAATTTGTGACAATGTGCGCAATGCGTTTGGCTGTGTTTAAAGTCTTTTAAATAGCGGCTTAATGGCCGTCTTTTAGGTTGCTGCACCGTCATGATAACTCCTGGTTGTCAATGCGTTGTGCGGCATCTTTCAGGGGCGATCCAGTACAGATAGTCTCACCAACCTATAACTTACCCAGCTTTGTACGTAAACGCTTAATAGCCTGACTATGCAATTGGCTAACCCGAGACTCTCCGACGTCAAGAACAGCGCCAATCTCTTTAAGATTAAGCTCTTCCTGATAATAAAGCGTCAGAACCAGTTGTTCGCGCTCCGGTAAGGATTCAATCGCTTCCATTACACGGTGACGCAAATTACTTTCCATTAACTGGAATAACGGGTTTTCCTGTTGATGATCGTCAGTCACCACTTCGATACTGTCACCATGCTCTTCTCGCCATTCGTCATAGGAGAAAAGCTGGCTATTATTGGTATCAAGCAGCATCTGACGGTATTCTTCAACCGGAACACCGAGGCGTTGTGCGACTTCTGTTTCGGTCGCATTACGTCCCAGCTCTTGCTCAAGTTGCCCTATAGCCTGTGCTACTTCGCGAGCGTTACGCCGGACACTGCGCGGTACCCAATCACGGCTGCGCAATTCATCCAGCATAGCCCCACGAATGCGTTGCACTGCGTAAGTGGTAAATGCCGTTCCTTGCAGAGCGTCGTATCGGTCAACTGCATTCAGTAACCCGATCCCGCCCGCCTGTAGCAGATCGTCCAGTTCCACACTCGCCGGTAAACGCACCTGCAGGCGCAATGCTTCGTGACGCACCAGAGGTACATAACGCTGCCACAGCGAGTGTTTATCCATTACACCTTCAGCGGTATACAGTGAATTCACGATAAACAGCCCTGCGTTAGTTTGAGTTATCGGCATGATTATCCGATTCTGTAGCACTTTTAATCGGATGAATAGTGGGTGAAATGGGGGGTTATTTGCAGGGTTGTGTATCAGAGTTCATCTCATACTGTAAATGTACACTCCCATCCGCCCGGGCGCCGCATGATCAATGTATTAATTTCACCTGCTGGTACAGAAATCGGTCGTGAGATTTGGCTATCGCTTCGTTATGAAAAAACGGTGAAGCTATTTCTCGCAGGCTCCTGTTGTAACACCCCTGCCCGTAATAATATTCGGTGGCCTTTTATATTGCCAAAGGCCAGAAATGCAGACTGGCAACAGACATGTCGGGCGCTAAATGTATTATACGACATCCAGTTTTACTTTCCTGCGTATGGCACAAACCAAGTAGCTGACGCAGAGCATCTGACTGAAAAAACAGCAAAAAAATCAGTTTCAGATAGAGGTTATGGCACACCCTTTTTTTATAAATTTCAACCCCTGGTTAATACCCCGGCTATCATTTTCTCATCTGCTAACGATAACCCTGCGGAAGTGACTGAATGTCGGCTGCAATTTATTAAACCAGACGGTAAAAGCTACCATCGCGCCGTGCAGACAATTAAGGGCAAAGCCGCTTTAGAAATACAATTATGTGACAAGCATGCTTTGTCGATTCGGGTGTACTGCTGCGGTTATGAATATCGGGTTAGTAGTTTTGTTCATGAAAAATATGGCAATACTTTCCGTCAGCGTTCTTTTCAAAAAAGTATTCAAAACGGATTATCCCTTTATCCACCTTTTAGATACGAACATCACAAAACGCCGGTTACCGTTATGCGCAGGTCGACCGTTAAAGGTCAGCTCGTTAAGCGGCGACGCAGTGATTCTTTTTTTGGCAGAGCCAACCATTTAAGCCGCAATGATAAGATTACGGTGCATCGACATACAAACGTCATCTCAAAAGGGTGGCATTTATGAACGATCCGGAAGGCTTTCAACAACAGGTATTTATACCTTGATGTCACTATGACAGACCTTATTCTCAAGGAATAATCATGAAAAAAAACGTCGTTTTCATTCACCTCGAAAGCCTTAATCAGGCGATATACAGCCGTCGCCAGTGGTTTCCATGTCTGAACAGCCTGACGCCGCATACATTACGCTTGAATAATTTTATCTCATCAGCGACGTCCTCGTTTATGGCCGTCAGTGACTTACTGCACGGTGATGACGACATCCTTGAGCATAATGTGAATTTTGAGATAGGGTTGGTGCCGCGCCGTAAGTCGCCGTCTATGTTTGATGATCTGCATAACGCCGGTTACCGTACTGCCGGGCTGGGTTTCCCACAAAACGTGGTGAGTTTTGACATGATCTGGAGCGAGCGTGATCGCTTCAAATGGTATGACACGTCCAGCGAGATGCTGCATACCGCCGAGTCAATTATTGCTGACCATTCTCAGCCTTTCGCGCTGTATATCTGGAATCTGTGTAGTCACCTGTGCTACCAGGACGGTTACAAAGGCGCCAGCGATAATAGCTTCATCCGCTGGCAACGCGGTTATGAGAGTATGGATAATACCGTTGGCGATATCCTGCGCCTGCTGATGAACCATAAACAGATGGAAAATACCACGCTGGTTATCTTTGGCGATCATGGTGACGATTTCTGGAACCACGGCCTTAATGGTGGATTTGCTCACGCCATAGAACCCTATACCTCTTTGGTTCATACACCAGCATTTATCTACGACAGCAACTATAAAGCACGTGATATCAATCATCTGGTTAGCATGATTGATCTGAAAAAAACGGTCTTTGAAATGTTGAACATTCCGGTGACGGGTGAAGATAACCCTGCAAGCTTCTCTGCGCTTTCTGGTGACAGGAAATACAGTTATAGCCGTAACCTGTTTGCGGCCCAGACCGGTGAAACGCGCCATACCCCGCTGCGTAAAGGTTACTCCATCACCTCTGAACTTTTCCATCTGCTGTATGTGAATGGCGAGTACAAGATGTATGCATGGCAAGCGGACAGTGCAAACCAGTTCAACTTACTGGATTACCTGAAAACCGAAAATGGTAAAGCTTCTATCGATTATGAACGCCTTGGAGCAGGCAGAGCCGCAGGTGCGCATCCGCATGTTCAGTACTTCTTATATCCGGGTTGCGAAACGGTAATTGTGGAGGCGTTTGAAGAGATGTCATCCCTGTTACAACAGTGGATTGCGGACAAAAACAATCTGGTTGATTAACAGCGGAAATAAAAAACCCATCGTAATGATGGGTTTTTTATTATTAGCGCAGACGGGCAATCTCAATAATTTCGGTTGTCGAGATCGACGGGGTTCTCGGCAGGTAAACAACCTCGCACCACGGTTTAACCCAATCAAAACGCCCTTCCCAGTCATCGCCCATCACCAGTAAATCGGCGTTTTTCATCTCGATATATCGGGCCTTATCTTCCAGTGATTCTTCAATGAACACTTCATCCACGCAGCGCATTGAGCTGATAATTTTAACGCGGTCATCCTGGCTATAGAGCGGGTAGCGCTGCTTTTTTTTAAAGCTCAGCGCGTCAGAGGAAACACCCACAATAAGATAATCGCCAAGCTGAGCTGCGCGCTCAAGAATGTTCACATGTCCAATATGAAAGACGTCAAAAGTACCGAAAGTGATCACTCTTTTCATATCATATACCCGGCAATACTAATTTAAAGTCACAGTGGTCTGGAGAGATAGAGTGTCCCAAACTTTTCTCGCGAATAAGATCGGTAATCATATCGACTTCATCCAGCGTCAACGTGGGATAAATCGGTAAACAAAGCACCGAAGCAGATACTTTTTCAGCCACAGGCATCAGACCCGGCTGCGCGCTGGGTAATCCACGGTACATCGGGAATTCAGAAATCAGCGGGTAGAAATAGCGTCGGGTAAAAATATTATGCGGCTTGAGACTTTCATAAAGTTCATCTCGTGAGCAGGCAAAGATCTCATCGATAAATATCGGCGTATAAGCGTAATTCCACTCGATATTTTGCGGTTTATCCAGAATCCGTAATCCTTTAATGCCAGCGAGTTTTTCGACATAGCGCTTATAGATTACTTCACGGTTGAGTAAAGCCTGATCGATATGTTGCAACTGAAGCATACCAAAAGCGGCCTGAACTTCGTTCATTTTGCCGTTGATACCCGTCGCAACAACGGTAGTTTCATTTGCGAAGCCAAAGTTTTTCAGATCGTCGATGCGTTTTTTCATTTTCGCATCCTGACAAATAATGGCTCCCCCTTCGACTGTATTAAAGACTTTCGTCGCGTGGAAACTGAGGATCGACAGATCCCCATGAGTCAGAATGCTACTGCCATTTTCTTTTACGCCAAAAGCATGGGCCGCATCATAGATAACACGCAGATCGTACATATCAGCAATGCGCTGAATCTCATCCACATTACACGGAATTCCGTAGCAGTGGACTGGCAAAATCGCTGTTGTTTCCGGGGTGATCGCCGCTTCGATCTTACGCGGATCCATATTGCAGGTTTTTGGATCGATATCCACGAAAACCGGTTTTAACGAGTTCCAGAGGATGGTATGCGCCGTTGCCACGAAAGAGTACGGGGTGGTAATCACCTCCCCCTTTACTCTTAATGCCTGCAGTGCCGTTAACAACGCCAGCGTACCGTTTGAAAATAACGACAGGTACTCAACACCTAAATATTTCGCCAGCGCCGCTTCAAATTGCTGATGAAACGGACCAGAGTTGGTCAGATGTTTGCTTTGCCAGATCTGCTCCAGATAAGGAATAAACTCCTCAAGCGGCGGCAATAACGGGCTGGTTACATAAATATTATCGCGCATGGATTTACTCCTGGCTCGCCTCGATATCACTGATATCGAGGACAAAACTTTGCGGCTTCTTACCATCGCAGTAATTCTGCCAGATGGTACGGAGCAATTTTTCAAAGGTTCTCGAAGGAGAGACAACCTCGTTTTTCCGTTGCACAAAACGTTCACGCATATTTAAGCGGATAGCGTTCAACTCTTCTTTTTTATCTATCCATGCCAGAGCATGCTCGATATAAGCTTCCTCGTCTTTAACAAGGAATTGTTCAAGCTGATAGGCTTTGATTATCTCGTTACCCTGGCGACCGGCCATCGTTTTTCCGCTCAGGGTGAGCATCGGTACCCCCATCCAGACGGCGTTATTACTGGTAGTACCGCCGTCATACGGGAAGGTATCAAGCATAAGATCAATCTCAAGGTGCATGCGCATATATTCCGCAAAATGCGTTTTTGCACGGAAAATAAGCTGCTCGGACTTAACGCCCAGTGCCTCAAATTTTTCCCGCAAACGTGCGGAAACGTCTTCTGAGGGCATATAACCAATTAACATTCTGGCATCAGGCGCAGCAGTCAATATTTTGGCCCATGTGGCAACCACACCGTCGCTGATTTTTTTCGGTCGGTTAAGGCTACCGAAGGTAAATACGCCATTAGAAAGAGCGGGCAACGGATTCACATCCGGCACATTTTTCGGCGGCTCATACTGAACCGGCATTGGCATAAAGATCAGTTTTTCGGTGAACTGATCATCAAGTTCTCCCGGTTTCGCCATACCCGTGCCACAAATATGGTAATCCATAGCGATAAGGCCAGACGTACAGGGATAACCAATCCAGCCAAGCGTGACCGGTGCGGGTTTCAGTGCAAATGTCGCAAGGCGGTTGTAACCGGTATGGCCGGAAAGATCGATAAGAATATCCACGGCATCTTCATTAACGATGCGGGCGAGTTCCAGCGCGCTTTTCGTAAAGACATTGCGCCATTTTGTTGATGTTTTTTCGAAATATTCACTCACATCGTCATAAATTGGCGAGGTGTTGTAGATGTATAATTCATACTGTTCACGATTGAAATTTGCCCAGTATGGCTTAAGGAACCAGGTCACCGGGTGATGGCAAAGATCGCCGGATACAAACCCAATACGCAACGGGCGTTTCGGATCTTTACTGCCTGACCAGTTGAAGCGAGTTTTCTGCTCTTTAGCCCATTTCTCCGTCAACCGACCATATACGCGATGTTCTTCAAACAGGGCGGCGGGCTCTATATTTGCGCTATGGGACAACGCAAAATTCAGACGGCTGTAATTACCCTGATCTGATGGCATCAGTTTAATGGCTTTGCGAAGTAAGCTAATAGACTCTTCTACCCGCAGATTTTCCGCTACTAATACCGCGAGGTTAGCGACCATCCCTGCATTATTTGGCGTAATGGATAGCGCTTTTTTATAGCAATATTCAGCACTGGCAACCGCTTCATAATCAGAATACAGACGCCCCAGCGCATCCCAGGCAAGTGCATTACGCGGGTCTGCGCGCAGGATGGCGCGCACCACGCGGCCTGTCAGCCAGTCTTGCTGCAAATGCCACAGCGCCACAGCCAGTTCGAAATAGATGTCCCAACTGACAGAGGTAATACTCAGCGTGCGGTTAATCGCACCAATCGCTTTGCCGTATTCAGAAGTGCGGCTGTAAACACGTGAAAGTTCCAGCCAGGCATTCGGATTCGCTTCCATCTTACTGACCACATCCAGCGCCAGCTCTCTCGCTTTGTCAAACTCACTGTTGAGAATAAGCGAATCGAGACGATCAACGGTTTTATGGTCGACTGGCTGCATATCCTTTTTATCAAGCGGGAGAGTGTCCGCACGCAGATTTGCCCCTTCGAAGCCCCCATTCTGCGGCGCGCTGGAGAACAGAATGAGAGGCAGGATCGTGCCAGCCATTTCTTGTAACGTAGCGACTTTAATTAACGACTGATAATGTGCAATCCAGCTGGCAACGCTACCGGTCAACACCCCTTTACGACGCAAACCGTCTACCAGTTTAATGTCAGCGAACGCCAGATTATCTTTTTCCAGCACCGACACTTCCTGCGCGGTCAGCTCAACGGCTTCGTTCCAGAAGTTAAAGCCCGATTTTAATTGCTGGAAAGCCTGGCCAAAGATGGTGGTCAAACGCGGCGTTTTTTGTTCGTTGTAAACAGAAGGGATGCGCTGGAAATATAACCCCGCAGCACCCTGCATGAATAAGGCGCCCAAAGATAGCAACAGTTTTTCTTCATGCTCTGCTTTTTCGGTTTCAGGGGAGCGTGTGTGGAAGGCTAACTGCTCAAAGCTCATGCTAAGCGGCCATGCTTCACCCAAAGCATCCAGCACAGACAATGTGACCACATCATCGGTCGCAATAAAAGCACCGGACTCAGAACGCAGGCGATTATAAATCTTGCCGTTACCATCAATTTCGCGACGGAAGCTCGCCGCCCAGTGGAAATCCTGCAAACGGGTAAGATCGGGCTGAGCTGAAATTACCTGTGACTTAGCGGCGGTAAGCAAGCTAAAGCGTGAACGACGGTTAACAGAAAAATCGAGGTATTGCTGAACAAGTAGTTTATCCTTGTGAGGACACACGGCCTCGGAAAGTTCTGCCACCTTGTCGCCGTAATGCGCCGGACACTCTTTCCATGGGAAAAGGTCGCCAACATAGCATAGCCCGGAACGTGTAACGCTCTCATGGAAATCGACAAAGTAGCTGGCGTTGTTCATGCCGTGTAAATAACGCAAGGCGAAGGTTTCATCATCCATCGCCTCGGCTTCACTGATTAACTCTTGCAGCGCTTCGCGAGCCGGGTGTTGACTCATGCCCAACGAAAGCCATGTTAATGCCGCACGAGCGCTGCTTAAACGCAGTTCATCACTGTTAGCGTCGCGCGCATGCAGGGCGATTGCGTCCTGAATAATCTGGCTTACACCAGCACCAGGCTGGGTAAGCCACTCGGTCGCAACCACCCCCTGGGGGGTCAGATGCTGTTGGCAAAAGGCGAACAACGCTTCGCGCGTCTGGCTATCAAGCAGCGAGAAAATATTGTGAATGATGATGTAATCAAACTGAACACCAAGACCTGCCAGCAAATTTTCCAGGTCAGAGCAAAACAGCTGAGTATTTTTGATTCCCGCTAATTTGAACTGCAACTGCCCGGCATCAATTTTCTCCGGCGACAGGTCGATACCAATAATTTCGGCCTGCGGATAGGCGAGAGCAAAAGGCATAAGATGCGAAGCATCGCCGCAGCCAATATCCAGGATACGCGCGCGATCTGGCGCAGCGCCGTCAATACCATATAGCCAGGCGCTAGCCTGAATACGTGTTGCGCTGAGATAAGGAGCAACAGTGGTCGACTTAGGTATAGCGGAATTAACTGACGCTAAATTGAAACTTTGCGGTAAATCTAAAGAGAACACAGCGCTATCCTTTACAGTTTGGAAACCATTTTCCTCATCCTACCAGCGCGCTGTAGTGTCCATTGGCAGAGTAAACGTCAATAATAGGGGTAATTCTATCTATCAAAAAATGTGGCAAAGGGGCGCAACAAACACGCTGCGCCGCCAAAGTTCATGAAGAAAACTTACCAAATAAAATCAACAATATAGTTTAATTCGTGAAATGTAATTTTATTACTCCAGATAAAAATCGACGGCATCAACGTCCAGCACCAGAACATCATCCAGTTGTGCAACGTCCAGGCGCTCCGGAAAATAGTTATCAATGAAAATTGCCGGACCTTTTATATGCGTTGATTTTTTAACTGTGTCTTGCAAATGGATGATTTCATCAAATAACAGCGGTGAAATCGCCGCCTGTTTTAATGTCTCGAGCGGTTTTTTCTCGTGGCGGGTAATTAAATGCAGTGATTTACCATGGGCGCGACTTTGATACAAAAAAGCCAGTAGCACAGGGTTAGGTTGCTGACGAATAATCAGCGTATCATCCAGATCGACATAGACGCGCTGATATTGCAGCGTCGTGGCTGCGCGGGTGCGGATAGATCGCTCAATAAGCGTCACATGCGGCGTGACCAGCGGAATCACATCTCTTCCCATAAAATCATGCAATGCCATAAGCGGTAAATTAACACCGAGAGCGCGTTGGGCCACCATCGTCCCGGCGATGCGACACGATACTTCAAGTAATTTCCAGCGCTGCTCTCTGTCTTGTTTCAGCTGGAAAAACCAGGGACCTCTTAAAGTTAATCCGGCGTTAATTTCGCGTGCAATAGTGGCGATCTCGTCGTCAGGGGCGACACTTTGCGAACGCATCGTGATGCCCGCCCTTACCCGCTCACGCGTACGCGGCCCCACCCAGACGAGTTCGCCGCGCCGGTTGGTAAAACAATCCACCGTCAGCTCGCGGCCAGGCAAATATTCGACCACTACGGGCAGATCGCGACTGGCAATAGCTTGCGCCAGTTGCTCCTCATTCTCTGCAAGTGCGATGCCATTGCCCCCCTGGCCACAGTCAGGTTTAACGATAACCGGCCAGCTTTTCGGCATTTCTCCGATGGCGTAGACATGCGGAATCCAGCTTGCGCCAGCAAATCGCTTATACGTCAGGCTTTTACGACGAGCAATGCGCGTGGTTTCCCGATTGCCGTTAACGAGATAGCAACCGGATAAATCCCCCATTTCCGCCAGTTTTTCGCATACCGTATCGTGGGTAGCAAAAATGACGTCAATCTCATGGGTAATCAGCATCTCTCTGAAATAAGAATCAAATTCCGGTGCGTTGATAAAGGGAACATCACCAATATAATCCGCAAAATGAAAACGCCCGTGATCTTCGCAGCTTGATGCGCCGATCAGCCGGTTAATATGGAGCGAATAACGAAGCGATTGCGCGATCTCTCCTGCGTTTTCCGATCCGCAGGGGAAAACGAGCACATTTATTTTTTTCATTTTTTTATTCCTTAGCCTCAGCCGTAACCACAGACCTGACAATCTCACTAAGTTGCTTAATGTCCTCTTCGCTATAGCGCTGATCGCACGGCAATGGGATCATATAATTGACAAAGTTCGCCTCGATGCTGTCAGGCTCAACCCGTTCAAGAACTTCGCGCCAGTAGGTGGCGACATAAACGCCCCGGGCAATAAGCGCCTGATGTAATGCTCTTGTCGGGTAGAAAAACGGATAGCAAAATGGCCCGGCGACAGGGGCCTTTGAAAAACGGAATGCATTAAGAGAGCCCAGCGATTCACTCAACAGAGCATAATTCCGCTCGCGGACTTTCCTGATACGTTCGTAATCAACTGAACGCAATATTCGTTCCGTTAATGCGGACATTTTCCTGGCCGTGATGGTATGAAGCGCTGACTCCGCCTGCTGAAAATCGGCATAGCCTGCAGAAGTGCCATGCTCATGCTGAACTAAAAGATGGGAAAAATGATGGAGCGACTCCCGATCCTGAATATCAGGGAACGGTAAATCAATCTGTGTCTCCAGAAATCCACCATCAGAAACACCAAAAAACTTCCGCGGCGAATAGAGGTTGGCCAATGCCGGATATTGTTGCTGAAAAAATGCCTGAGAGTGATCGAAAATGATCCGTTCAGCAGGAATCATTCGCGAAAGCTTTTCTTTCTGCTCTCCACCCTGCCCCAGATAATCGACATAAAGAAGGCAATCTTCTTTTTCAAACGGCAAGGATAACAACGGAAGGTAATCGTCCGCGAGTCTGTACCAGACAATTTCTACCCTCGCGGCAACAACGGCATCAATAACACTCTGGCAAATCAGCCTGGGTAACCAGAGGCGCTGCGGCCGCACGCATCCTAAAAGATGATAAAGGGCACCGCGCGCCGAGTGGTACGCTCTGGCATGTGGGTAATAATGTGCGCCGGCAGGAGGTAATTCCAATGGGAAGTAACCGCCGAATGTTTTATTTGCCATTCTGAATTCAGTCAACGTAGCTAAAATTCTTTAATGCCTGCCTCACCTGCTCAGGCTCACAGTGCATCAAAACATCAATCATCGAAAGATAGGGCACAAAATCATGTGCGCCTTGTGAATATGCGGTGTTCTTCGCCTGCAAAAATCGCAGCGTAATACCGTGTTCAGCAAACGCTTTCGCACTGTATAAATGACGTCCCCCGGTACTGTTTACATACCTGTCGCCTTCCAGCGCTTTGCAAATACCAATGACCTTGTTCTCAGCATTTTCATTGCGATCATAAGTCAGGCTGGAGGATCGTACTATTTTTTGCTCCAGTCCAAGATAACCTGATACACCGTCAATCGCGACCTGGCAGCACGTTGTAATATCGCGATCTCTGTTCCATAACGCTTTTTCCACCAGTGGCATGACGTCAGTAAAATAAGGGGCTTTGCGATAACTTTGCTCGAGAGTTCGCGAGATTTTCTCAACGTGGACAGAGAATGTCAGTTCGCCGATTCGCCTGAATGATGACGCTGAGGGTACTGGTAACGTAAATCTCTGCGCCTGTCCATCAACAAGAATGCTGTTGCGATTGATATATCCCTGCTTGATAAAGTTAGCATCGTCGTAGAGCACGAAGACATCGGACTGATAGATAAGCTGGAAGTACCCTATCCATGGAAAAAAGTAGGGCTGCATTATGGCAACATTCATCTTCCTTTATCCTTATTATTACTGCCAACGCGCGAAAGAAAAATTATCGTAACATTGCGGTGCTTTCACCATAGAGCAAAAAGGCAGAGGATCGATATTCTGTTTATGAAATTAGCCGGCGTAAGGGCAAAAAAAAACCAACCCCGAAGGGTTGGTTTTCAGTGCCACATTGAAGCGTATTATTAACGCAGCAGGGACAGTACAGACTGCGGAACCTGGTTCGCCTGAGCCAGTACAGAAGTACCTGCCTGTTGCAGAATCTGCGCTCGGCTCATGTTAGAAACTTCGGTCGCGTAATCAGCATCCTGAATACGGGACTGCGCTGCGGACAGGTTAGTCACGGTGTTGTTCAGGTTGGAGATAGTAGAATCGAAACGGTTCTGAATCGCACCCAGGTCTGAACGCTGAGTATCAACAGCTTTCAGTGCATCGTCGATAGAGTTGAGTACGTTGGTTGCCAGAACGTCGAAGCCTTTAGCTTTGATGCTACGAGTTTCGCCAGAAGCCAGACCAGTGGTAACACCGGTGGTACCCGTTGCGTCGAATTTGTTCCAGCCGCTGTTGCCAGAGATGGTGATGTCGATTTTCTCGCCATCTTTAGAGCCAACCTGGATAGAGATAGTGGTTGCAGAGTTAGAACCAGCCAGGATTTTGATACCGTTGAACTGGCTCTGGCTTGCAACACGGTTGATCTCGTCCAGACGCTGGTTAACTTCAGACTGGATGGAGTCGATGTCGGAACCGGAGTTGGTACCGTTCTGAGCCTGAACTGCCAGCTCACGGATACGCTGCAAGTTGTTGTTGATTTCGTTCAGAGAACCTTCGGCAGTCTGAGCAATAGAGATACCGTCGTTCGCGTTACGAGAAGCCTGAGTCAGACCTTTGATGTTTGCAGTGAAACGGTTGGAGATTGCCTGACCAGCCGCATCATCTTTTGCGCTGTTGATACGCAGACCGGAGGACAGACGCTCAATAGCAGTGCCCAGCGCAGACTGAGATTTGTTCAGGTTGTTCTGAGTAGTCAGTGACAACAGGTTAGTATTGATAACTGCCATAATTACTTTCCTTCAAAAATTGATTTAGGGTCGGTGCCTAACACTTACGGCGTCTCTCACCGTCAACAAGGGTATCGGCGCATCTTCGAAGGACTTTAGAAATAATCGATAAAAACTTTTATCTCTTTGTTTTTAATATATTTAAATTTCTTAAAGCGTCTTTTTAGCTCAAAAAACCGCCTTTTCGTTGCGGTTTTTGTCTTCTACAATCCTCTTATTTACCACTAACTGCTCCCGCTTTTCTGTCGATTATTTTTTCATAGGGTGTGTAAACTTTTTGCTCGAGTTGCCGATAGAGAGTCAAGTTACACACAAGACGCAAAGGAAAACAGACATGGCTTCTATTAGTAACCTTGGTGTAGGTTCCGGTCTGGATCTAACCACGTTGTACAACAACCTGGAAGCAGCTGAAAACACCAAGCTGACAACGATTACCAACCAGAAGACCACATATACCGCTCAATTAAGTGCGTATGGTAAGTTGCAAAGTGCCTTAACCAGCCTGCAAACCGCAACAGCGGCGTTGGGTAAAGCAGCTACATGGAACTCAACAACAGTTAATAGTACTAACACGTCTTTCTCTACGGCCACGACCAGTGATGCAACCGTAGGGAATTATACTGTTAACGTAAGTCAGGTGGCGAAAGCGCAAGTACTGATGTCATCCAGTATTGCCAGCAATACCACACAGCTTGGCGGAACGACGACTGACAATACTCGTACTATTACCATTACCCAGCCGGGAACGAAAACGCCGCTGACGGTAAAATTATCAGATTCTGAAACGTCATTGACCGGTATCGCTAATGCCATCAACAAAGCGAATGGCAACGTTACCGCGACGGTAATGAAGGCAACTGATGGCGACTATCGCCTGATGCTGACCTCAAAATCGACCGGTACCGATTATGATATGACAGTCACCGTTACAGGCGATGATACCCTGCAACAGAAGATTGGTCATGACAGCAGCACGACTGCCCTTACCGTGCAGACACAGTCTCAGAATGCGAAGCTCTCCATTAATAATGTTGCGATTGAACGTGCAAGCAACACCATTACTGATGCATTGCCCGGTGTGACACTGACGCTCAAATCAAAAAGTACAGCAGATGAAACGCTGAGTATCGGCCGTGCAACGGACGCTAACACCACGGCTATTAATAACTGGGTTACCGCCTATAACTCACTGCAATCCACCATCGCAAGCGTAACGAAGTATGTTGCCGTGGATGCAGGTGCTGATAGCCAGTCCTCCAGTAACGGCGCGCTGCTGGGCGATTCGAACGTGCGTTCGATTCAATCGCAACTGCGTTCCCTGCTGACAGATGTACAAAGCCAGAGCGGCAATTACAAAATTCTGGCTCAACTTGGGATTACCCAGAATCCGGTCACCGGTTCCGATGGCTCAACCGGAACATTAACGGTGGATTCGACCAAGTTATCGAAAGCGTTAACCGACAACCCGGACCTGGTACAGGCCTATTTTATTGGTGACGGTAGTAAGACTGGTTTAGCGACCAAGATGAACAATACCCTGACGTCGATGCTGAGCACCGCGACAGGTAAAACGGGCGTTATCCAGAATGCGCAAGACGGTATTAACAAGACCATTAAGACTCTTGATCAGCGTTATACCGATATGGAAGCAACAATTGAAGCAACCATGGCGCGCTACAAGGCGCAATTTACTGCGCTTGACACAATGGTCAGTAAGTTAAACAGTACCGCAACTTACTTAACGCAGCAGTTTAGTTCCCGCAGTTAAGGATTTGATATGTATAGTCAAAGTGGTGCTAATTCGTACCAAAAAGTCGGGCTGGAAAGTGCTGTAATGAGCGCAAGCCCACATCAGCTTATTGTCATGCTTTTTGACGGGGCACATAGTGCCCTTGTCCGGGCACGACTTTTCCTCGAGCAAGGGGATTTGGTGTCAAAAGGCCAGGCACTTTCACATGCTATCAGCATTATAGATAACGGTCTCAAGGCAGGGCTGGACATGGATGTTGAGGGTGAGCTCCCTCGAAATATGGCATCGCTTTACGACTATATGGTGCGCCGTTTGTTACAGTCAAACCTGCATAACGACGTGGAAGGCATCATCGAGGTAGAGGGACTGCTGAACAATATCGCTGATGCGTGGAAACAAATTAACACATCGGCTTCTACTCATCAGGACATGCGTTGATGACTAACTTCATCCCATCTCTTACCGACTGGCATGCGTTGCATGCTCTGAGCATCACCATGCTAAATCTCGCCCATTCAGGTAAATGGGATGAATTGATTGAACAGGAAGTCAACTACGTACAGCTTGTAGAGAGTATTGCCCGCAATCCGATTTCACCAGGCAACAAACTACAAACTCAGCAGGCTAAAGAGCTGCTGGGAATGGTGTTGTCAAATGAAGCCGAACTCAAGGCGCTGTTACAGCACCGAATGGAAGAGCTGCGCCATCTGATTGATAAAACAGGTAAGCAACAGTCTCTGACCACAGCTTATGGTAATTTGTCCGGGAAAATCTTATTCCCAAATAATTTAAATCAGTAACCACCAATCTGATGGTTTTCTTCCATACTCCAGAAGTCCAATGACGCGACTTCTGGAGCAAGGAAGATGAACAACCCCACTTTATTGCAGACCTTTCACTGGTATTACCCCGACGGCGGCAAGTTGTGGCCTGAACTTCAGGCGCGTGCTGCCAGTTTAAGGGATCTTGGCATCAACATGGTCTGGTTACCGCCCGCGTATAAAGGCGCGTCCGGCGGCTATTCTGTGGGTTATGACACCTACGATCTCTTTGATTTAGGTGAATTTGATCAAAAGGGATCTGTGGCCACAAAATATGGCGATAAGGATCAGCTTCACGCCGCTATCGACGCACTCCACAGCCATGGCATTGCTGTTCTCCTGGATGTGGTTGTAAACCATAAAATGGGCGCCGATGAAAAAGAGGCGATTCGCGTTAATCGTGTGAACGAACAAGACCGGACACAAATTGACGACACCGTGCTGGAATGCGAAGCCTGGACGCGCTATACCTTCCCTGCCCGCCAGGGCAAATATTCAAAATTTATCTGGGATTTCAAGTGCTTTAGCGGAATCGACCATATTGAAAATCCCACAGAAGACGGCGTCTTTAAAATCATCAATGATTACACCGGCGAAGGCTGGAACGATCAGGTAGATGACGAGATGGGTAACTTTGATTACCTGATGGGGGCGAATATCGATTTTCGTAACCGGGCCGTGACCGAAGAGATCAAATACTGGGCGCGCTGGGTGATGGATCAGACGCACTGTGACGGTTTTCGCCTTGATGCCGTGAAACATATTCCCGCCTGGTTCTATAAAGAATGGATAGAACATGTTCAGGATGTGGCGCCTGAGCCCCTGTTTATCGTCGCCGAATACTGGTCTCACGACGTAGATAAATTGCAGCAGTACATTGATCAGGTTGAGGGCAAGACCATGCTGTTCGACGCGCCGCTGCATATGAATTTTCATGAAGCGTCAAAGCAGGGCAGCGACTACGATATGAGCCAGATTTTTACCGGTACTCTGGTAGAAGCAGACCCGTTTCATGCCGTGACGCTGGTCGCTAATCATGACACGCAGCCTCTTCAGGCGCTGGAAGCGCCGGTAGAAGCCTGGTTTAAGCCCCTGGCCTATGCCCTCATTCTGCTACGGGAAAACGGCGTACCGTCTGTGTTCTACCCGGATCTGTTTGGCGCAAGTTACGAAGATACAGGTGGCGATGGTGGAACACACCGTGTCGATATGCCAGTTATCGAAAAGCTGGACCAACTCATCCTTGCTCGCCAGCGCTTTGCCCACGGTGTGCAGAGACTCTGGTTCGATCATCCGAACTGTATCGCCTTTAGCCGTAGCGGGACGCAAGACAATCCTGGCTGTGTTGTCGTGATGTCTAACGGTGATGACGGCGAGAAAACGCTGAATCTCGGTGCGAACTACGGCAATAAAGTGTGGCGTGATTATCTGGGATATCGCCAGGAGAGTGTCACCACCGATGAAAACGGTGAAGGCACATTTTGCTGTGATGGCGGGAGTGTCAGCGTCTGGGTACTGGAAGAGGTGCTGTGATGAGTGCGCTGAGCGAAAGGACTCCCTCAGCGCCTTCGTTCAGGGTTTAACGCCAATAACCGTTTTCTTTGCCAGCGCCTGCGTGCACTCGACGGTCGGCTTATCAACCCGACGCAAGGTCATGCCGTCATACTCCAGCTGGCTACCGTCGCGCTCAAGGCGATAGATATCGCGCTGTTGCGTCACGTTATACCAGTCATCCCCTCTGGGCATCAGCTTGCCCGGTACCGCAATCACGCGTTGCCACTGACGGCAATCCAGCGTATCCCCTTCTGGAGTTATGATCAGCGAGGCAATAGCCTCAGGGCTGACCAGACTGCTTTGCGGTCCCACTGTCTGCCAGTTCCCCGCCAGCCCTTCCGGGGCCGGATGCTTGACCACCGAGGTAAAATCATCCACCTGAACGCAACCACTCAGTGCCAGCATTGCGCCAATAATCAGTTGTTTTTTCATCATCTTTCCTGCTTTTCGCGACAGAATGAGTGTGGCACTAAACGCCCTCGGCCACCAGGGTTTCATCATACCAGACCCGAATTTTGACTGAGTACAGGTTTCCATTCATTAAACACAGGTAATATGCGCGTCCCGGGCATTTTCCGGTTCATAACTTGTTGGTTCCTTCTGAGTTCAGAGGCTAATACCATGTCATGGCAACACATTAAAACGACCTTCCTGATTAAATTCTGGTCACCTGTTCCGGCGGTTATCGCAGCCGGGATCCTTTCCACCTACTATTTCGGCATTACCGGCACCTTCTGGGCCGTGACCGGGGAATTTACCCGCTGGGGCGGCCAGCTCCTGCAGCTGGCGGGCGTGCATACGGAGGAGTGGGGTTACTTCAGACTCATTCATCTTGATGGCACACCACTGACCCGGATAGACGGCATGATGATTATCGGCATGTTTGGCGGTTGCTTTGCCGCAGCCTTATGGGCAAACAACGTAAAACTACGCCTGCCGCAGCATCGTATCCGTATTATCCAGGCTATCGTCGGCGGGATTATCGCTGGCTTTGGCGCACGTCTGGCAATGGGCTGTAATCTGGCAGCCTTCTTTACCGGCATTCCACAATTCTCGCTACACGCCTGGTTTTTTGCTGTCGCCACGGCCATCGGTTCATGGATGGGCGCCCGCTTTACACTCCTCCCCCTGTTCCGCATTCCGGTAAAAATGCAGAAAGTCTCAGCGGCATCACCACTTACACAAAACGCAGACCAGGCGCGTCGGCGCTTCCGTCTGGGTATGCTGATATTCGCCGGGATGATTGGCTGGGCTCTGCTGACCGCCATGAACCAGCCGAAGCTGGGGCTGGCCATGCTGTTCGGCGTGGGCTTTGGTTTGCTGATTGAACGGGCGCAAATTTGCTTCACCTCCGCCTTCCGCGATATGTGGATAACGGGTCGTACGCTGATGGCGAAAGCCATTATTTTCGGCATGGCGGCCAGCGCGATCGGTATTTTCAGTTACATCCAGTTGGGTGTGGAAGCCAAAATCATGTGGGCCGGCCCAAATGCTGTTATCGGTGGCTTACTGTTTGGCTTTGGCATTGTGCTGGCAGGCGGCTGTGAAACCGGCTGGATGTACCGTGCCGTTGAAGGCCAGGTACATTACTGGTGGGTCGGTCTGGGTAATGTTATAGGTTCAACCCTGCTGGCTTACTTCTGGGATGACATCTCCCCTGCACTCGCCACAAACTGGGATAAAGTGAACCTGCTGAAAACGTTTGGTCCGCTCGGCGGATTGCTGGTGACGTACTCCCTGCTGCTTCTCGCCCTGCTCTTTGTTATTGGCTGGGAAAAACAGTTTTTCCGCCGCGCATCGCGGGCGGCAATTAAGGAGACCGCATGAATATCGTACCCGATTACCGTCTGGATATGACGGGTGAACCCTGCCCTTACCCGGCGGTAGCGACGCTGGAAGCACTGCCGCGGCTAAAAAAAGGCGAGATTCTGGAGGTCGTCAGCGACTGCCCGCAGTCAATCAATAACATCCCCGTCGATGCGCGAAACCATGGCTATACGGTACTGGACATCCAGCAGGATGGACCAACAATTCGCTATATGATTCAGAAATAGGGAAAACACGGCAAAAGGAAGGCTCACCGGAAATCTTTCGGTGAAAAAAGTGACTGCCCCGGATGGGGCAGTCAGTAAACAAACTAAACCTGCATATTCATGATGTCCTGATAGGCCGAAACAAGTTTGTTACGTACCTGGACACCCATCTGCAGGGAAATGGATGATTTCTGTAGGTCGGTCATTACGTCATTCAACGCCACGCCCGGTTCGCCAAGGGTGAATTTTTCAGCCTGAGTACGCGCTGCGGTCTGCGTATCGCTGATTCGGTCCAGCGCGGCATGCAATTGCCCGGCAAAACTCACCGTCTGAACGCTGTCAGCGTTATCAACACTTTGATTTTTCGCCAGACTTGCCGTCGACTGCAGTTGGCTGATAACGCTTTCTATACCCTGAATTGCCATGGATTATCCCCGGATGGTTTGATACGCGGATAAGGTTACCAGTTCGTCAATAAGATAATGGCGGTAAATAACGATAAAAAACCAGGTTATTTGAGGCATAGAAAATTCTGAATCATCAAATAATGGCATAGCCATGTTAATGGACAAATTTCGAGTTTGCCGATCCGGGAGTCTGTTTTGTTTCACTACTCAAATAACAACATCCACCCTGAGTTACGAGGTGCGCAATGAGTGCGACTGCAACTTCTGCACCACAGAATAAATCTCTGGAGTGGCTCAACCGCTTGCGCGCGAACCCCAGGATCCCATTAATGGTGGCGGCGGCAGCAGCCGTTGCTATCGTCGTCGCCATGGTACTGTGGGCAAAAAGCCCTGACTACCGCACCCTTTATAGCAACCTCTCCGACCAGGACGGCGGGGCTATCGTTACCCAATTAACGCAAATGAATATCCCCTACCGTTTCTCTGAGAACGGTGGGGCTATTGAAGTTCCGGCAGATAAAGTTCACGAACTGCGTCTGCGTCTCGCGCAACAGGGTCTGCCAAAAGGCGGTGCTGTCGGTTTCGAATTGCTGGATCAGGAAAAATTTGGCATCAGCCAGTTCAGCGAGCAGGTTAACTATCAGCGCGCGCTGGAAGGCGAACTGGCTCGCACCATTGAAACACTGGGTCCGGTGAAAACCGCACGCGTCCACCTCGCGATGCCAAAACCGTCTTTATTCGTGCGTGAACAAAAATCGCCCTCTGCCTCGATCACAGTCAACCTGGCACCGGGTCGCGCCATGGATGACGGTCAAATCACGGCGATTGTTCACCTGGTTTCCAGCGCCGTTGCTGGTCTGCCGCCGGGTAATGTGACCGTAGTGGATCAGAGTGGTCGCCTGTTAACGCAGTCGAACACCGCTGGCCGTGACCTGAACGATGCGCAGTTGAAATACGCAGCAGATGTCGAAGGCCGCGTACAGCGCCGTATTGAATCCATTCTTGCGCCCATCGTCGGTAACGGTAACGTCCACGCCCAGGTTACTGCGCAGATTGATTTTGCGAACAAAGAACAAACCGAAGAGCAATACCAGCCAAACGGCGATGCCTCTCAGGCGGTGCTGCGTTCTCGCCAGACCAATGAAAGCGAGCAGATTGGTGGAAGTTATCCGGGCGGCGTACCGGGTGCGCTGTCTAACCAGCCTGCCCCGGCCAATGCTGCACCGATAACCACGCCACAGGCGAATCAGCAGAACGGACAGCAAAATCAAAATGGTCAGCAGACGGCATCTTCAACCACAAACAACACAGTGCCGCGCAATACCACCCGTAACGAAACGGCAAACTACGAAGTAGACCGCACCATTCGTCACACCAAGATGAATGTCGGCGATATTGAGCGTCTCTCTGTGGCCGTAGTGGTGAACTACCGCACCCTGGCAGATGGCAAGACCGAAGCGCTGACCGCTGACCAGCTTAAGCAAATTGAAGACCTGACCCGCGAAGCCATGGGCTACACCGAAAAACGCGGCGATACCCTGAACGTGGTGAACTCACCGTTCAACGCAACCGACGATGTGGGTGGTCAACTTCCATTCTGGCAACAGCAGAGCTTCATCGATCAGATGTTGACTGCAGGTCGCTGGCTACTGGTTCTGATTGTCGCCTGGCTGCTGTGGCGTAAAGCAGTTCGCCCGCAACTGGTTCGCCGTCAGGAAGAGGCGAAAGCGATACAGGAAGCGCAGCGCGCTCGTGCTGAAATTGAAGAGTCCGTGGAAGTTCGTCTCAGTAAAGACGAACAACTCCAGCAGCGTCGTAATAATCAGCGTCTGAGTGCCGAGGTGATGAGCCAACGCATTCGTGAGATGTCAGACAACGATCCGCGCGTTGTGGCGCTGGTCATTCGCCAGTGGATGAGTACTGAAAATGAGCAATAATGCAACCGGCCTTACCGGTACCGATAAAAGCGTCATTCTGCTAATGACCATTGGAGAAGATCGCGCAGCGGAAGTGTTCAAGCATCTGTCCCAGCGGGAAGTGCAGCATCTCAGTACCGCCATGGCCAGCATGCGTCAGTTCTCTAATAAACAATTAGTGGAAGTACTGCAGGAATTTGAGGGCGAGGCGGAGCAATTCGCTGCGCTGAATATCAACGCCAACGACTACCTGCGTACGGTACTGGTGAAAGCGCTCGGCGAAGAGCGTGCCGCCAGCCTGCTGGAAGATATTCTCGAAACCCGCGATACCACAAGCGGTATCGAGACGCTCAACTTTATGGAACCACAGAGTGCTGCCGACCTTATTCGCGACGAGCACCCGCAGATTATCGCCACCATCCTTGTCCACCTCAAACGTGGTCAGGCTGCCGATATTCTTGCCTTGTTTGATGAGCGTCTGCGCCATGACGTCATGCTGCGTATCGCCACGTTCGGTGGCGTACAGCCAGCCGCGCTGGCCGAACTGACCGAAGTACTCAACAACCTGCTCGACGGCCAGAATCTCAAGCGCAGCAAAATGGGCGGCGTGAGAACGGCGGCGGAGATCATCAACCTGATGAAAACCCAGCAGGAAGAAGCTGTTATTTCTGCGGTTCGCGAATTCGATGGCGAGCTGGCACAAAAAATTATCGACGAGATGTTCCTGTTCGAAAACCTCGTGGATGTGGACGACCGCAGTATCCAGCGCCTGCTGCAGGAAGTGGATTCCGAATCCCTGCTTATCGCGCTCAAAGGCTCCGAAGCACCGCTGCGCGACAAGTTCCTGCGCAACATGTCTCAGCGTGCGGCGGATATCCTGCGCGACGACCTTGCCAACCGTGGCCCGGTCCGTCTGTCGCAGGTGGAAAACGAGCAGAAAGCCATTCTGCTTATTGTTCGTCGTCTGGCCGAAACCGGCGAGATGGTAATTGGCAGCGGCGAGGATACCTATGTCTAATGAATTGCCGTGGAAGATCTGGACGCCAGAAGACCTTGCTGTACCAGTACCGGAGTTTATCGCCGCCCTCTCCACTAGCGATGAACCGGGTGTAGAGGTCGAAGACGAACAATCTGCTGAGCAAAAGCGTCAGCAGCAGTTGGCTCAGATACAGATGCAGGCGCATGAAGCAGGCTATAATGCAGGTCTGGCAGAAGGCAGACAAAAAGGCCAGGAGCAAGGTTACCAGGAAGGCCTCGCTCAGGGCTATGAAAATGGTATGAACCAGGCGCGCCAGCAACAGGCACCTATCCATGCCCGCATGCAACAACTGGTTAGCGAATTTCAGTACACCCTGGATGCGCTGGACAGCGTGATTGCCTCCCGCCTGATGCAGATGGCGCTTGAAGCCGCGCGTCAGGTCATCGGCCAGGCCGCGTGCGTGGATAACGGCGCCCTGATTAAACAAATCCAGATGCTGCTGCAACAGGAACCTCTGTTCAGCGGTAAACCGCAGTTGCGCGTGCATCCTGATGATTTGCAACGCGTAGAAGAGATGCTTGGCGCGACACTTAGCCTGCATGGCTGGCGTCTGCGCGGTGACCCGACCCTGCATCCAGGTGGCTGTAAAGTCTCTGCCGATGAGGGCGATCTCGACGCCAGCGTGGCAACGCGCTGGCAGGAACTGTGCCGTCTTGCGGCACCGGGAGTCGTTTGATGACTGCACGTCTGACCCGATGGCTGACTTCGCTCGATAATTTCGAAGCCCGCATGGCGCAACTGCCATCCGTGCGTCGTTATGGTCGTTTGACGCGTGCTACCGGTCTGGTGCTGGAAGCAACAGGTCTGCAACTGCCGCTGGGCGCTACCTGCGTTATTGAACGTCAGGAAAACGGCGAAACCAGAGAAGTCGAAAGCGAAGTTGTCGGCTTTAACGGGCAGCGCCTGTTCCTTATGCCACTCGAAGAAGTGGAAGGCATCCTTCCCGGCGCTCGCGTCTATGCGAAAAGTATTCTTGGCGATGGTTTGCAAAGCAGCAAACAACTGCCGCTTGGCCCTGCCCTTCTTGGTCGTGTACTGGATGGTAGCGGCAAACCACTCGATGGCATGCCGACACCGGATACCGGTGAAACCGGCGCGCTGATCACCCAGCCGTTCAACCCGCTACAACGTACCGCTATCGAGCATGTGCTGGATACTGGCGTGCGCGCCATTAACGCCTTGTTAACGGTAGGTCGCGGCCAGCGTATGGGGCTGTTTGCCGGTTCCGGCGTGGGTAAGAGCGTTTTATTAGGCATGATGGCCCGCTATACCCAGGCTGACGTTATCGTGGTCGGGCTTATCGGTGAGCGTGGCCGTGAAGTCAAAGATTTTATCGAGAATATTCTTGGTGCCGACGGTCGCGCTCGTTCGGTTGTGATCGCCGCACCTGCGGATGTCTCGCCGTTATTACGTATGCAGGGGGCGGCCTACGCCACCCGCATTGCGGAAGATTTTCGCGACCGCGGTCAGCACGTTCTGCTGATAATGGATTCCCTGACGCGTTATGCGATGGCCCAGCGCGAGATCGCGCTGGCGATCGGCGAGCCGCCCGCCACCAAAGGTTATCCACCCTCCGTCTTTGCCAAATTACCGGCGCTGGTGGAACGTGCAGGCAATGGTATTAGCGGCGGTGGCTCCATTACCGCCTTTTATACCGTCCTGACCGAAGGGGATGACCAACAGGATCCTATTGCCGACTCAGCGCGCGCCATTCTGGATGGACATATCGTACTGTCCCGACGGCTGGCAGAGGCAGGACACTACCCTGCCATCGACATCGAAGCGTCTATCAGTCGTGCGATGACGGCCCTGATTACGGAAAAACATTACGCCAGAGTAAGAAATTTCAAACAGCTGTTGTCGAGCTTCCAGCGAAACCGTGATCTGGTGAGCGTTGGCGCATACGCGCGCGGCAGTGACCCGATGCTGGATAAAGCTATCGCATTGTGGCCGCAGCTTGAGGCTTTTTTACAACAAGGCATTTTCGAACGTGCCGGGTGGGAAGATTCAATACAAGCCCTTGAACTTATTTTCCCGAACGCATAACGCAGTGGGAGAGCGACGAATATGACGCAAATTAGCGCATTAACGACGCTAAAGGATTTGGCAGAGAAAGAAGTTGACGACGCAGCCCTGAGATTGGGTGAAATGCGCCGCGGTTGCCAGCAAGCGGAAGAGCAGCTAAAAATGCTGATGGATTATCAGCATGAATACCGCAACAACCTGAATAATGATATGAGCCAGGGGATTGGAGCCCAGCGCTGGCAAAACTATCAGCAGTTTATTCAGACGCTGGAAAAAGCCATTGAGCAGCATCGACAGCAACTGTTGCAGTGGAATGAAAAAGTTGACACTGCGCTGAATTGCTGGCGAGAGAAAAAGCAACGCTTGCAGGCATGGCAAACTCTGCAGGAAAGACAAAACGCTGCCGCATTACAGGCGGAAAACCGCCTTGATCAAAAGAAAATGGATGAGTTTGCACAACGCGCATCCCAGAGGAAAAATGAATGATCAACTTGCAGAAATTGCTTTCGACAGATGTGGATGCAACCTCCGGTGTGCAGACAGGTGTCGGCAAAACGAGCGGTGATACGGCACAAGATTTTCTTGCCCTGCTGGCAGGCGCCCTTGACGGGAAAACGCTTACCGGCACTGACGCTGAGGGCAAGACAACCTTAACCCTTGCCGACCTGCAAGCCGCCAGCGGCAAGTCGCTGAAAAATCTGCGCGCATTGTCTTCTGACGATGCGCAGAGTCCTGCACAGAAACTGGCAGATTTACTGGCCCGCCAAACGGCAAAAACGGATATCGATACACAGGTTACTGACGATAAAACCCAGGTGCAGGCGCTGTTATCGGGCCTGATGCCGGAAATCAAAAACGGCATTCTTGCTGTGCCCGGAAAAACTGATACAGCCGCTAATGCGACCACTGACGATGACAGCAGCGATTTAAGCGAAGAAGAGCTGGCGGGTCTCAGCGCTTTGATGGCAATGCTGCCCCATCAGCAAAGCGCACAGCTGGCACCGGCGAAATCGACCGCCGAGGTCGCTACCACCGCCACCAGCGCGTCGGGTACGACAAAACGTAGCGGAGTTGGCGTTGATCTTGCGACCCTGGCAGCCAGTGCACAAAAAGACGCTAACGCAAATACTGCAGCGCCAGGAACATCTGTGCCTGCCGATCATGACGCCGCACAACAGCAGGCGGGCATTTTTGGCAGCGCGCTGGCTCCCGCAGCGAAACAAGATGCGGACAATGCCACGATGACCATCAATACAACCGCCAGTATCGCGCCGGTTGTCAGTAATGCCTCATCAGCCCAGGCCAGTGCGCCGATCTCTTCTGCCGTTCTGAGTGCACCGTTAGGCAGCCATGAGTGGCAACAGACGCTCAGCCAACATGTCACTATGTTTACCCGTCAGGGTCAGCAAAGCGCCGAGTTGCATCTGCACCCGGAAGATCTTGGCCAGGTGCAAATTTCCCTGAAACTCGATGACAATCTGGCACAAATTCAAATGGTGTCGCCGCACAGCCACGTTCGTCAGGCGCTGGAGGCTGCACTGCCTACACTGCGGACATCGCTGGCTGAGAACGGCATCCAACTGGGCCAAAGCAGCATTAGTAGCGAGAGTTTTGCCGGGCAGCAACAATCTTTCTCTTCGCAACAACACTCTTCGCGCACAGGTGGCGGAAGCAATCTGGCAACGGAAGATGATGAGCCACTGATCGCCCCTGCAAGCCTGCAATCGATGGCGCGTGGTAATGGTGCGGTCGATATCTTTGCCTAAACGCCAGAGGTAGCATGGTTATCTCCGTCTTTTCCGCGCTTTGACGCGGACAGGACACGGGATAATCAGACTATGAGCAGTACCTAACAGGAAGCACGTATCAGATGACTGACACCGCTATCAACAAAAAAAAACGTAAGCGTAAAATCTGGATCCCGCTATTGGTGTTAATCACCCTCGCTGCATGCGCGACTGCTGGCTATAGTTACTGGCGTATGCAACAGCATCCGTCCACGGACGCGAAAGCGGAGGCAGAAGCCCCGCCGCCGCCTCCTGCACCTGTATTCTTCGCACTGGATACCTTTACGGTAAACCTGGGCGATGCGGATCGTGTGCTGTACATCGGCATCACGCTGCGTCTGAAAGATGACGTCACGCGTGCCAGACTGAGCGAATATTTGCCAGAAGTTCGTAGCCGTTTGCTGTTGCTGTTCTCACGTCAGGATGCCTCAAAGCTCGCCACTGACGAAGGTAAGCAGCAACTGGCTACAGCGATTAAAGAAGCAATCGCAACACCGTTAGTGGCAGGGCAACCGAAACAAGAAGTCACTGACGTTCTTTATACAGCTTTCATTCTGCGGTAAAGACATGGGCGATAGCATTCTTTCTCAGGCCGAAATCGACGCGCTGCTCAACGGAGACAGCGACACGAGCGATGCTCCGAAGCCAGGTGCAAGCGGCGATAGCGATATTCGTCCCTATGACCCGAATACCCAGCGCCGCGTAGTACGTGAACGTCTGCAGGCGCTGGAAATTATTAATGAACGTTTCGCGCGCCAGTTCCGTATGGGGTTGTTTAACCTGTTGCGTCGTAGCCCGGATATTACCGTTGGCGCGATCCGCATTCAGCCCTATCACGAGTTTGCGCGTAACTTGCCGGTTCCGACCAACCTTAACCTTATCCACCTTAAGCCACTGCGCGGTACGGGATTGTTTGTTTTCTCCCCAAGCCTGGTCTTTATTGCTGTAGATAACTTATTTGGTGGTGACGGGCGATTCCCGACGAAGGTGGAAGGCCGCGAGTTTACGCATACTGAACAGCGTGTCATTAACCGCATGTTGAAGCTGGCGCTTGAGGGCTACAGTGACGCATGGAAAGCTATCCATCCGCTGGACGTTGAATATGTACGTTCAGAGATGCAGGTTAAGTTCACCAATATCACTACCTCACCTAACGATATTGTGGTGAACACGCCATTCCACGTGGAGATTGGCAACCTGACGGGTGAATTTAATATTTGTCTGCCATTCAGCATGATAGAGCCGCTGCGTGAAGTGCTGGTCAACCCGCCGCTGGAGAACTCCCGCTCGGAAGATCAGAACTGGCGAGATAACCTGGTGCGCCAGGTGCAGCACTCTGAGCTGGAACTGATTGCTAATTTTGCTGATATTTCACTGCGGCTGTCGCAGATACTTAAGCTCAAGCCCGGCGATGTCCTGCCGATCGAGAAACCCGATCGCATCATTGCGCATGTGGACGGAGTGCCTGTACTCACCAGCCAGTATGGCACGCTAAATGGTCAGTACGCCCTGCGTGTCGAGCATCTGATTAACCCGATTTTGAATTCGCTGAATGAGGAACAGCCCAAATGAGTGATATGAACAATCCGTCCGATGAAAACAGTAGCGCAATGGACGATCTGTGGGCTGACGCGTTGAACGAACAAAAAACCACGACCAGCAAAAGTGCAGCTGACGCTGTCTTTCAGCAGCTGGGCGGGGGCGACGTCACGGGTAGCCTGCAGGATATCGACCTGATTATGGATATCCCGGTCAAACTGACCGTAGAGCTTGGCCGTACGCGTATGACCATTAAAGAGCTGCTGCGTCTGACGCAGGGTTCTGTGGTTGCTCTTGACGGTCTGGCCGGTGAGCCGCTGGATATCCTGATCAACGGTTACCTCATTGCACAAGGCGAAGTTGTGGTCGTTGCGGATAAATACGGCGTACGTATTACCGATATCATTACCCCGTCTGAGCGCATGCGTCGCCTGAGCCGCTGAGGCCACCCATGAAAACCCAGGCCACGGTGAGCCAGCCGTCAAACGTACCGGGTTCGCCACTGCTGCAAGTCAGTGGCGCACTGGTGTTGATTCTGGCGATAATTTTTATTGTCGCCTGGCTGGCGAAGCGTCTGGGATTTGCCGGTAAATCTGCGGGAAGCCGTGGACTAAAAGTCAGTGCCACTACCTCCGTAGGGCCACGTGAGCGCGTGGTCATTGTTGAGGTGGAAGATGCGCGCCTGGTTCTGGGCGTTACCCCTTCGCAGATTAATTTGCTGCATACGCTTCCTCCGACCCCCGCCGACAATGAAGACATGAAAGAGAAGACCCCGGACTTTCAGTCCGTGATGAAGAATTTGCTTAAGCGTTCCGGGAGAACCTGATGCGCCGTTTGTTACCTTTCGCGCTGGTCGGATTATGGCTGGCTGCCCCTGCCGCATTTGCTCAACTCCCGGGCCTGGTGAGTCAACCGCTGGCCAACGGCGGACAAAGCTGGTCTCTGCCAGTACAGACACTGGTCTTTATCACATCACTGACCTTCCTGCCTGCCGTACTGCTGATGATGACCAGTTTTACCCGTATCATCATCGTGTTTGGTCTGCTGCGTAACGCCCTGGGTACGCCTTCCGCGCCGCCAAACCAGGTTATGCTGGGGCTGGCGTTGTTTTTAACCTTTTTTATTATGTCGCCGGTCATCGATAAGATTTACGCCGACGCCTATCAGCCCTTTAGCGAAAACAAGATTTCCGTCGATGTGGCGCTGGAGCGCGGCGCGCAGCCGCTGCGTGAGTTTATGCTGCGCCAGACGCGCGAAGCCGACCTCGCCCTCTTCGCCCGCTTATCCAATAGCCCGCCGATTCAGGGGCCGGAAGCTGTCTCTATGCGAATCCTGCTGCCAGCCTATCTGACCAGCGAGCTAAAAACCGCCTTCCAGATTGGTTTTACGATCTTCATTCCGTTTTTGATTATCGATCTGGTGATCGCCAGCGTCCTGATGGCGCTGGGGATGATGATGGTGCCGCCTGCCACTATTGCGCTGCCCTTCAAGTTGATGCTGTTCGTGCTGGTGGATGGCTGGCAACTGCTGGTCGGTTCTCTGGCACAAAGTTTCTACAGTTAGGAGTGAAAGATGTCACCTGAATCGGTCATGATGATTGGCACCGAGGCGATGAAAGTTGCCCTCGCGCTCGCCGCTCCGTTGCTCCTGGTAGCCCTGGTGACGGGTCTGATTATCAGCATCCTGCAGGCCGCTACGCAGATTAACGAAATGACACTATCGTTCATTCCAAAAATCATTGCGGTGTTTGTGACTATCATCATTGCCGGGCCGTGGATGCTCAATCTGCTGCTGGATTATATGCGCACGTTATACAGCAACCTGCCCTATATGATTGGATAGGCTCCGCATGTTTCATGTCACCAGCGATCAATGGCTTCAATGGCTCAGCATGTATTTCTGGCCCTTGTTGCGCATTATGGCGCTGATTATGACCGCCCCGATCCTGAGTGAGCGCTCTATCCCCCGGCGCGTAAAAATGGGGTTGGGTCTGGTGATTACCTTTATCGTCGCGCCGACACTCCCCCCGGTCAACGCAACCATGTTTTCCGCGAATGGCTTATGGCTGGCGATACAACAGCTTCTGATTGGCATTGCGCTTGGTTTTACTATGCAGTTTGCCTTCGCGACCATCCGTTATGCCGGCGAGTTGATTGGTTTACAGATGGGTCTGTCGTTCGCGACCTTTGTCGATCCTGCCAGCCACCTCAACATGCCTGTCCTCGCCCGCTTCATGGACATGCTGGCCATGCTGCTGTTTTTAGTTCTCAATGGCCATCTGTGGCTGATTTCGATGCTGGTGGATACCTTTCATACGCTACCGATAGGCGGAGATCCGGTGAACAGTGACGCGTTTATGGCCATTACCCGCTCCGCGAGTATGATTTTCGTTAATGGCGTTATGCTGGCATTACCCATCATTACCCTGCTGCTGACCATTAACCTGGCGATGGGTTTATTGAACCGAATGTCTCCACAATTCTCCCTTTTTGTTATCGGTTTCCCGATTACATTGACGGTCGGTATTTTGCTCATGGTTGCCATGATGCCATTAATCGCGCCTTACACCGAACGTGTATTTGGTGAGATTTTCAATCTATTAGCCGATATAGTCGGTGAACTGCCAAAGAAATAACAACCCATACTTTTTATATAGTCTTCCTAAGGAAATTCCTAAAATCAATTCAAGGAATCACCCCCTACGATATACCTGACGCGGGTTAATTGTTTTTAAGGTTCTCACAGAACACAACATTTACTTTACTTTGAGATGATTCCTGGCAAATTATACGTAACTTTACGGGATAGTGGTTTCGCCTGAGGTCGTCCTGCTCATTGTTTATTACTTTTTTGCCTGGTGGTTCAGGGACCTCTGGCGAGGGTGAATTATCGTTACGCATTGAGTGAGGGTATGCCATGTCAACGATTATTATGGATCTATGCAGTTATACCCGGTTGGGACTAACGGGGTATCTCGCAAGCCGGGGGGTAAAAAAACGAGAAATTAACGACGTAACAACCGTTGATGAACTCGAATCGGCATGTGTGGCACTACAGCCCACGGTGGTGTTTATTAATGAGGACTGCTTCATTCATGATCCTGTCAGCAGTCAGCATATAAAAGAAATCATTACTCAACACCCCCGGACGTTATTTATTGTATTTATGGCAATAGCTAATATCCACTTTGATGAATATTTGTTAGTCCGCAAGAATTTATTGATCAGTTCAAAGTCAATAAAGCCTGAGTCGCTGGACGATATTTTGGCTGACTATCTTAGTAAAGAGAAAAAGAGTATTGGGCACATTAATTTACCCACGTTATCACTGAGCCGGACGGAATCCAGCATGCTCAAAATGTGGATGTCTGGGCAGGATACCATCCAAATATCCGATCAGATGAATATTAAAGCTAAAACGGTATCATCTCATAAAGGTAATATTAAAAGGAAAATTAAAACGCATAATAAGCAGGTGCTCTATCATGTCGTTCGTCTGACCGATAATGTGACCAGCGGTATCTTTGTAAATATGCGATAAGACTTTGAAGGATCACCCTCCTGAACGGAGGGCGAATAAAATTAATCACTGAGTTCAACAAAAATCCCGTCCGGGTGACCTTTTTCATTAAAGAACCAGATACCGAGCGGGTAATCATCAAGTGACACCAGGTACATCGTACCTTCATTGAATTCTTCAATAGCCAGCACGACACCCGGACGGCGCGGACCACCGTCCGTCTTGACCGTAACCCGATCGTTTACCTTCATATCCATCCTCCTGTTTCATTTGTGCCAGTGTAGAACAATTCTCAATAACTGGCAGCCTCCTCACGTTTGGCTGGCTATTTTTTCTACCGACTATACTTGTTGGTGGGCCTGACGATGAGGTGAGACGGATGAGTACAGTGAAAGAGTACAGCGACACCGCAAAGCGGGACGTTAATGTCGACGTTGATGCCCTGCTGGCTGCAATAAACGAGATTTGCGAGAGCGAAATCCATCGGGTCGCTGATGACGATGGTCAGCGCGTTAGCATCGATGGGCGGGACTACCACACCTGGCGTGAACTGGCGGAGGCGTTCGAGCTTGATATTCACGACTTTAGCGTGACGGAAGTGAATCGCTAGAAAGAAAAAATCCCGGCCATGGGGTGGCCGGGATAAAACTTGCTCTCGCAAGAAGCACTTGAAAATTCGTTACACCAGGGAATCTGATGTAACTGGCACCATATCCTCAAACTTATTGCATGACAAGGTAATATTCCTGACCTGAATAATTTAGTGGCGCAATATTTCCATCGCGGGCAAATCTATCAACGCCCGCGCCATGCCGCTTATCTGTATTTGATACTGATTTTTCGCTGAGTGGCCTTACGTAAAAATGAGATTTGTCTTACCTGACTGCAAGGAGCAGACCATGCCAACCCTTGACGACCCATTGCTGGTGTTTTCCGATGTTGACGGCACACTCCAGGATAGCCACACCGGCGACTGGCAACCGGCGGCTGACTGGCTTGCCCGACTTCGTCGACACCATATTCCCCTGATCCTCTGCAGTAGCAAAACTGCCGCTGAGATGATTGCAGTGCAACGCATGGTGGGTCTGGAAGGCCTGCCCTTTATTGCCGAGAACGGCGCTGTCATTCAGCTTGATGAACACTGGCAGGATCACGAAAACTATCCGCGCATTATTACAGGCTCTTCCCACGACGAGATTGCTAAAGTTCTCAGCGAATTGCGCAGTCGCGATGGCTACAAGTTCACAACCTTTAGCGAAATGGACGAACACATTCTCGCTGATGTCACCGGTCTTCCTCCTGCACAAGCTTCGCTCGCCCGTTTGCAGGAAGCGTCTGAGACTTTAATCTGGCGGGATAGCGATGAACAGATGCAGACGTTCGATGCCGAACTGGCCCAGCTCGGCTTACGTTTCGTGCAGGGAGCAAGGTTCTGGCATGTCCTTGACGAGCGTAGCGGAAAAGATCAGGCAGTGAACTGGTTAATACGCCAGTACCGTCATTATGACGGTACGAGCCATATCACTATAGGGTTAGGAGATGGCCCCAACGATGCGCCACTGTTGGATACCGTCAATTTCGCTATTGTAGTAAAAGGGCTGAACCGCCAGGGGATCCGCTTGCAATATGATACGCCAGGGCGGGTATACCGCTGCGCCCTTGAAGGCGCAGCGGGGTGGCGAGAAGGAATGGACTATGTGTTAGGTAATGGCGACACGCCGTCTTCGGCGCAAACCTGATTGCGGCCATTATTTTTTGCCTGATACAAACGACTGTCGGCAACAGACTGGAGATGTTCGAAGTCATAGTTGCCGCTTTCCTGCGCGCTACACACCCCGAGTGAGGCAGTAACACGAATGGTCTTGCTCTTTTGCACAAAAATTTCTTTGCCGCTGATACGCTGGCGGATTTTTTCTGCAACAGCGGTCGCATCCGCAAGTGTCGCACCAGGGAGCAATACGCAAAACTCTTCCCCTCCGACACGCCCGGCCACGTCCTGCTCGCGGATCGATTTACCAATCAGGCCCGCGGCATAAGACAACACCAGGTCTCCTGCCTGGTGACCGAAGCGATCGTTGACGCGTTTAAAATGGTCGAGATCGATTTGAATCACCGAGAGCGGGAGATTTTGCGCCGCGCACTCATTTGTCAGGGTTCTGGCGCGTTCAAACAACGCGCCGCGATTATTCAGCCGTGTTAATGGGTCATACCAGGCCTGCCATTGCAATGTATGCTGGAGCTGGAACATATTGCTGACCATCCGCCGGATCACGCCCCAGGAGAGCAGCAGCATGGTGGTGAACAGGAGCCACAATAAGGCCAGGGCGATACTGATACTGCCAAAATCACCACGTAAACCCTCACGCAGCGTTTGGATACGTAACACACTGCCTTCGAAATGTTTGAGTTTTTCCCAGCTCACGAATCGCGTCCCCAAACGCAAGCCGCCCGCGGTATCTTTGGCCATCTCCCGTTTCAGTTGTGCGCGCTCCTCGCTGGAAAATTGTTGCCCCGCAGTTCCGTGCTCTGCGGTTGTGGTTAGCAAAGCAAACTGCGCATCGTACAACTGATATTCTCCCTTATCCTGACTCTGGCGCGCTTCCGTCAGTAGTGCCTTCATTGATGACACAGGAAAACTCATTGATAGCACGCCATACCAGTAATTTTGATAATCCAGAGGAACACTGGCGGTCACCATTGAATCAGCAAGGCTCACTTCATGTGCTTCGTCACTAAACCAGCGTACACCGCGCAGTTTGTTTTCACGCTCGCTTTGTCCGGTAAACCAGGGGCTGGTCAGGTACTGGTAATAGTGCTGAACAATTTCATTATTGTTCCCGACAGGTAATGTGGAGATAAAAAAACCCGCCCGGGAGACATACAGCGCGCGGCGCGGAAACATAGTGGCGCTGGAGGAAAAACGGAACAGATAGCCGAGCTCCATCGCGGCAGTCAGTTCATTATGCAATAACGGATTGTCACGGCTTAGCGAGGCGCTTTGACCAACAAAATAGTCTGACACGCCATATAAAGGCAGCGTCCGGCGGTTATCGAGGCCTATTTGCCAGTAAGGAAGGATGCGCTCCTGTTCAAACTCCGCCTGTATGTTACGTAAAACATCGAAAGCGAGCGGTGTTTGTACCGCAGACTGCATGCCGTTGCGAAAAAATAGCAGACGATCGATGCCTACCTGCATCTGCCTGTCCAGCACATTAGCAACATTATCCAGCGCGTTACGCTGACTGACGACATACGCGCCTTTCATCACAATGACTTCACGCCATGTCAGTACCGTAGAACAGACCAGCACAATAACAAAACAGAGATTCACGACCCGGCTGGGAACAAACCAGGTTTTGACAAACGCAAGTCGCGGAGGACTTTTAACGACTTTATCCTGCCCCACAAAGACTCCATGAATAAACGCAACGCTGAATGCGTTATGCGATTGCCAACGGCAAATAACTAAAAGAAGAAAAACGCCCGGGCATGCCGGGCGTTTGAGATGGCTATGCCTCTTCGCAAAGCTTTCGTCCTTCACCGGGAACCAGTTCATCTTCCCGAAAGGCTTCACGTTTTACGACGTAACCGTCATACCAGCGACACTCCACCATCCCGCTGGAATAACCAGTAACAATCATGCACTGCCCACCATTTTTTGCTTTTACTTCATCACTGATCAAAAAGACCATCTTTGCCTCCTGTATCAGGGTGAAACGATTTCACCTTAGACGAAGTTTCAACCTTTTGCGTAGTGGCAAAATCGAGAATTCAGGCATGCGTTCCACGCAAGCGTGCAATAAGTCTCACCGCCGATAACACTATCGCGCCGATGATAAAACCTAAAACCAGATTAGCCAGCACAGGAAGCAATGCCGCAACCAGGGTATTACTGCCTTGCGCCATGTGTTCAATGGCGTGGTGTAATGGCGCGACACCATGTACCACAATGCCACCGCCAACAAGGAACATTGCCAGCGTCCCGACGACAGACAATATTTTCATTAGCCAGGGCGCAATAAATAACAAGCTTTTACCCAGCGCCTGGGCCAGCGCGGCGCGTTTTTCTGCCAGCCAGTAGCCCATATCGTCCAGCTTGACGATAATGCCCACCAGACCATATACCCCAATCGTGACCAGTACCGCAATTCCGGAAAGAATCAGTACCTGATTTAACAGCGGTGCTTCGGCCACAATCCCCAGGGTGATGGCGACAATTTCTGCCGACAGAATAAAATCGGTGCGAATTGCGCCTTTAACCTTATCGCGTTCGAATTCGCGCGGATCTTGTGAAGCCATCGCGTTCAGCCGCTGCTCGCGCGCTTCCTGCGTTTCTTTATGTTTACGGGCCTCAAAGCTGTGCAGTACCTTCTCGACACCCTCAAAACATAAAAACGCCCCGCCAATCATTAATAGCGGCGTAACGGCCCAGGGGATAAAAGCACTGATCAACAGTGCCAGCGGCACCAGAATCACTTTATTGAGCAGTGACCCTTTTGCGACGCTCCAGACGACGGGTAATTCACGGTTTGCGCGTACGCCGGTGACCTGTTGGGCATTAAGGGAAAGATCGTCACCCAGTACGCCAGCGGTCTTTTTTGCCGCCAGTTTACCCATCACAGAGATGTCATCCAGCAACGTGGCTATGTCATCAAGTAAAGTTAATAAGCTACTACCTGCCAAAATGGTCTTCCTTATTGATTGTCTGCATTTTTTTGCCTGTTGATGCTCTTAGTATGATGTAAAAAAGCAACAGCGAAAATCCTCAAGCGCAAGACAACAAAAATTTAACAGATAAAATACAATTAACCGCTCGCCAGGGCGATAGTTTTGACGTTTACTATATGCCTCCTTTTTATTTTGCTGTGAGTGAGTATGCGTTTCAGGCAAGTTTTACCGCTTATTGGTGCACTTTTCGCGCTGTATATTATTTGGGGTTCCACGTACTTTGTTATTCGCATCGGGGTTGAAAGCTGGCCACCGTTTATGATGGCTGGCGTGCGTTTTCTGTCTGCCGGCATTTTACTCATGGCATTCTTGCTCATTACTGGCCATAAACTTCCCTCGCTGCGTCCCCTGCTTAACGCGGCACTGATTGGCGTGTTATTACTGGCCGTAGGCAACGGTTTTGTGACCGTAGCGGAACATCAGAATGTCCCTTCCGGCATCGCTGCCGTCGTCGTAGCGACCGTTCCGCTCTTTACGCTCTGCTTTAGCCACTTCTTTGGTATCCAGACCCGTAAATTAGAGTGGATGGGCATTGCTATTGGCCTTGCGGGTATCATCCTGCTTAATAGCGGCGGCAACCTGAGCGGTAACCCGTGGGGGGCGCTGATGATCCTTGTCGGCTCGCTGAGTTGGGCATTTGGTTCCGTCTACGGTTCACGTATTGAATTACCCACCGGCATGATGGCTGGCGCAATCGAAATGCTGGCAGCAGGTATCGTGTTGCTGGCCGCTTCCGTGCTCAGCGGCGAGAGGATGACCACATTACCGACGATGCAGGGCTTTATGGCGGTCGGCTATCTGGCCATATTCGGTTCCGTGATTGCCATCAATGCCTATATGTACCTGATACGCAATGTCAGTCCGGCTATTGCCACCAGCTATGCCTACGTTAACCCGGTTGTGGCCGTTTTGCTTGGCACCGGTTTTGGCGGCGAACATCTTTCCAGCATCGAGTGGCTTGCGCTCGGGATTATCATTATGGCTGTCGTACTGGTTACGCTCGGGAAATACCTCCTCCCTGCCCGACCCGTGGTTAGCCCTTGTGAAGCGGAAAAGTAGCGTTCATTGATGAATGCCTAGTGTGTCGATCTGCGCGGTGTCGCCTCCCCCGCAGATCCACTCCTCAAGCCGCTCAGCCAGGGCATCGTCCGTTAATTTAAGCCGCCCGCGTAGCGCACATTCCCAGACAATCAGTACCCGCCACCCCTGTTCTCGCAGCAATGCACTATCGCGGCTATCACGCAGGACGTTTTTACCGATTTTTTCCAGCCAGAATTCAGTACGTGTCGCAGGGACTTTAAATAAATAGCAATCGTGGTGGTGCCAGAAACAACCGTGGGTAAAAATTACGGCGCGATACTCGTCCAGCACAAAATCAGGGCGTCCAGGTAACGCGGCATCCTGGACACGAAATGTCAGGCCAAGCGCGTCCAGTAGCGAAGCAAGCCGTTTTTCGATTGCCGTGTCACGGGTAGCAATGGCACGCATGTTTTTGCTGCGCGTCGCTTTATCGTGAACATCTGCCATTCGCTCCCCCTCGCGCCATTAGCCTGGTTTATGATGACAAAAACGATGCAATATATCGTTATCCAGCCCGTGGTAATCACCCTGTAATTCCGCGCTGATTTTTGCCATAAACTGCACCAGATAATCGGCATTATGTTGCGCCAGCGCTCTCCCCTTTTCCGTCTGCATTGTGGCGGGCAAGGTCAGCAACTTGGTTCGAAAATGGTCCAGTGCATAGCGTTTATCATTGAGTTCACGCCCGTCGGCAAATGGATCGCGACTATCAAATAAGGCCACACCCAGCGAACCGGCAACGGCAAAAACGCGCGCCAGACCGATGGCGCCTAACGCTTCAAGCCTGTCGGCATCCTGAACAATTTTCGCTTCCAGCGTTTGTGGCGCGATCCCGGCACTGTAGCTGTGCGCCTCAATAGCGTGACGTACCGCGGGGTGGCGTTCTTCCGGGAAAGATGGAAAATCCGAGCGCAGAATAGCTGTCGTTTTTTCCGCCGCCATACGTGAAGCTAACGAACGCTGCGGATCATTTTTTGCGAGGCTGACGATATCGTGAAAATAGCAGGCGGTCAGAATCACCAGCGCATCAACTTCCTGCCCCTCCATAAGATGCCGGGCGGTACGCCAGACCCGGCGAAAATGGGCGACATCGTGGGCTGCATCAGCCTGCGTATAATGTCGTTCGAACCATGCGTCGAAGCGCTGCTGCCAT
>NZ_JBCIVJ010000027.1:0-47631 GCF_039409775.1 Phytobacter palmae
CCAGATATCTTGCCCCGTTAACATGTCCGCCTCGTGCTGTGAGTTCAACGGGTCGATGTAACGCTACCTTAATCAAGTGGGACGTTGCCATGAAACGAAGAACTCGGATTAACTACATACCAGAACAGAAGGCGATTATCTGGGACAGATATAAACAAGGTGATTCAAGCGCTGGGCTTACCTCACCGTAGTTCTCCAACTGTTCGCAAGGAAACCAGTGGGATGGGCAATGTCGTTCTCACCGGATAGCAGACTGACTATCAAAGCGCTGGAAATGGCGTGGGAAATTCGCGGCAAGCCTGCCGGGGTGATGTTCCACAGCGATCAAAGCTGCCACTTTACAAGCAGGCAGTTCCGGCAATGTCTGTGGCGATATCGGATCAGACAAGGTATGAGTCGGCGTGGAAATTGCTGGGATAATAGCCCAATGGAACTCTTCTTCAGAAGCCTGAAGAATGAGTGGGTGCCAGCGACTGGCTATATAAGCTTCAGCGATACTGCCCATGCGATAACTTACTATATTGTTGGGTATTACAGCGAACTCAGGCCACACGAATATAACGGCGCGTTACCACCAAACGAATCGGAAAAACGATACTGGAAAAACTCAAAGTAGAGGCCAGTTTTAGTTGACCACTACATTACGCATAGAATCCCCTTCTATGATGGGTAGTCGTAACGAATTGGTAAAAATATTAACCTTATGATTTTAGAGAATTTATTAGGTAGCCCAGAGTGCTGAAACAGTAATTAGCAATTGCTCAAAAAATCCGCTATAGTCCCTGAGAACTCACCTACTTCGGAGGGGGATATGTATCAGTCTCAAGAGAAACGCGCCTGGGAACGTGGTGTTCGTCTCGCTGCAATATGGAAGGGTACCAAAAAAATTTTTACACGTTTAGATCAGCGCTGCGTCATGCTGGCTAAACTATACAAACTGCCGAAGTGGTTAGGCCACATGCCGCTGCTTTTAGCTGTCCTTTGTTCGTTAGTTGCGCTTATAGCAGGCGGTCTCCTGATAAGCTGCAGCGCAGTTTTATTATGGGCTTTAATTGCTGCCATAACACATATCGGATCTGGCTCTGAAAATGCTTCAATAAATAGTTTTAATGAAAAGAAAGATGAAAATAATTTTCATGATGAATTTGTAATGAATAGCGCCACCAATAATGAATATGATGGCGCTCCTTACAAATCCCCGAGTGAAGATTAGGCCGAATTAACTGTACCAGTAAAACTACCCTTTGGTTGCTTTACTGCCGATAGCATTACCAGCAGCTTCTCCAAGTTTCCCGCCTGTATTCTGAGCAGTTTCAGTACCCTTTTGAAAGGCAGCGCTAACAGCGACACCCACGCTGGCCCCTGCCCACGAAAGAGCTCCCAGCCAAACAGCAGGCAGTACAATAAACATCGCTCCCATCACCAGATTCATAATGAGGTCATCTGAGCTGTTCTGCAGTCCCGCCATATTAAAGCGGCTGTGTGTATCTGAACTGTACAACGCTGTCAGGAGCCAGCTGTCGAGCCAGCGCGCCAGTTCCCACCAGAACGTCAGGAAGTTCAAGGCGAATATTACAAAGGTCAGCGTAATAACAGTCTTGAACTCGTAAGCCGCAAACGCCAGAATCAGCGGCAGCATGACATACATTGCCATCAGCAGGATGGCCTGTATCATTGGCAGCGCCTGTCGCATCGCATCGAACGCCGGGAACGCCGCCAGACTGCCGAGAGATGTCCCGCCAATTGCCGCCACGCGTGCCGCTGCATTATCCAGGGTAAAATCGGCGTTGCCGCCATAGCCGGCATACACGTGACCATTCTGTGAGACCGTCAGGCTTTCCGGGCTGACCAGACGACGGATGACGGCTTCCTGATAGTCACTGTCGTTAAAGCCTGACATTTTCATTGCGGCCGAGATACGCAGCCACATATCGGGGTCGGCCTGATCTTTCACCCGCGCTTTCAGACCATTGTCCGTACTGCTCCACCACTCGCTGCAGGTGGGATAGCCGCCTCTTCCGGTATTGGGCCGCCCGCTGTCCCGGCTGTCAGACCATGGGAACGCAGCCCGGGGCAGTTTGGACTGCAACGAAGGATAGTACCGGCTCAGGAAGGTACTGCTGCCAATCCATTCGATATCACGCAGCGTGGTTTTGTCCTTTGTCTGGCCCTGATCCTGTTGCTTCCACAGATACAGCGCAACCGAATAGCAGTCGTTGGTGAAGTCCTGCAGTTCCTGCGCCAGCGCTTTGTTGTCGATACGCGTATGCTGCACTTCAAAGCGGATCTGCCGCATGTCAGGGCGGCAGGGAATGGTCGCCACGGCCGCCTGGGTGACCCCTTTAGAGAGTTTATGAATCAGTACCCACCACACCGGTGCCGCAGCCGTCTGATCGTTGAGACTGGATACCACGCCGGCATAACCGCTTTCATCTGGGGCTTTCGGCGTCCAGACGCCACAGGTTTTGGCCCGGGTTGTATCGTACTGCATCGTGCTGAGGCTGACGTTAATCAGCGGCACACAGCAGGCAATCATCACCAGGAACCCGGCATACAGCGCGTTTTCAATGCGGGGCAGCGACAGCATCCCCTTGTTGCCTTCATCCTCCCCTTCTTCGCGGACCTTCAGCCAGATGCCCACCACCTTGAACGCCAGCGGCAGAACAAAAAGGCCGGTGCCCAGCAGGACGTTCCACAGGCCATTGTTGATGACCCAGCCGAGCAGTGTGAGAAAATACTCAAGATAGCTGTTTGTTGTCATCGTCAGGCTCCCGGACCGGTAAACATCGCGTACTCACACAGCGCGATAAAAAGCACACTGACCACACTGATGCGCAGCAGCGGCCGCCGGTATGCCTCCCGGAAGCCCGGCGCATGCCGGATTTTCCAGAGGCCCCAGGCAACCAGCGCATACAGCGCCAGTCGCCACATCAGCCAGCCGTAACGCGTCGACTGCATCCAGCTCCGGAATGCAGCAGCTTCAGTCGGATGTTTCATGGCGGTGTCAGCCATCATCAGTGAGACCACCATGAACAGCGCCATGCAGGCGAGGAAGATGCCGGCACGGGTAAGGACTTTCCTGACAGTCGTTTTATTACGCATCCTTATTCCCTCATTCAGCCGACTGCGGCGCTGCCATCTGGTTGAAGCGACTGTCGGTATTGTCATCAGACTGGGTCTGCGGGTTGGTTTCGACGCGCTGGTTCTCCCTGTCGATAATGGTCAGCACCGAATTACGTGACAGTTCACGCTTCATCTCCATCTCGGTTTTGAGCGCCGCGATTTCACGGTCCAGTGCCTCGATGCGCTCACCGGCAGCACCTATTGCCTTTGCCTGGGCGGCGGCATTGGGCTCTGACATACCGGTGACCATCATACGTCGCATCAGGAGCGCCGTTTCCACCGTGTCGGACATGGCCAGCTCGCCGGCAAGGCGGGCGGTCAGGGCAGCATTATCCGGGTCACGCTGCAGGGCTTTAATCACGCCAGCCGTCACCGGCAGTCCGCCGGTTTTCAGCTTCGCCAGATTCGCGGCCGTGGGCTTTTCCGTACCGTTGATGAGCCTGACCAGCTGCTCAGCGTTGGCTTTAGTTGCCTCTTCCAGCAGTGGGGCAAAGCCGGTGCCGGCAACGGTCGTACCGGGCTGGTCATCCGCATCACCGCTGGTACATTCGCTCGCGTTGGCACAGGTGCGCATCGAGCGATCGCCCAGTACCTTCACGGTCATGGCCGCCGCCTCTTCAGCGCTGCCGAATTTAGAGCATGCGCCACCGTTACAGCTGCTTTCGGCGACAGTCGAATCAGACGTGACGGGCAGACCGTTCATCATGTTGTAGCCGGCAGCGACAAGGTCATGGGTGACACGTATCGCGGGCTGCCCCGCCCCCCCACGTTTTTGGCCGCCAACCCAGTTACTGCCTGAAGCGCCGCTGGCCTTGCGACCTGCGTCATCAACACGAACTGCGTCGGCATCACCGCTGTTTACGATGGATTTGTATTCATCCATCATGGCCTGCTGTGTCCAGTTACTGCTGTCGCTGAAGTCCATCATCTTTTTCGCCATGTTCTGGCAGTTGAGCTGCGCCTTGTCGAATGACACATTGGCCTGAAGTACGCCGTTGGTGAGCATGTCATACAGACCGGGATTAGCCCGCTGAATGACCATCGCCGGCAGACTGGCCACCGCGCCGGTGGCCCCCTGAATCACGTCGCCCATCAGGTTTTTAAAGCCGGATGTGACGCCGTTGAGCTGGTTGCCGACGGTGGTTTTCAGGTCAAAGTTGCCGCACATCAGGTCACTGCTCCAGCCGGTATTTAGCCCCAGCTTCTGCATATTGCCGCGCGTGGCCGGCTGGGAAATGACCGAGCCGCCGCCGAGGGTGTAGAACAGTTTGTCCGACACCGCACCATCGACGGACTTGCCGTAACCGATGGCGCTGTTGTTCACCTGCGGCAGGGACATGCCGAGGATGGTATTGTCATCATCGGCCGCGTGCGCGGTCGGGAGAACGGTCAGCAGGGAGCCGGTCAGCAGCAGGCTTACGCGAACGGCTGAAAATGAAGGTGATTTTTTCACGATTTTCCTCATCAGATATCAGTGCTGCCCAGAAATTTCTGCCCGCGCTTTTTGCAGCAGCTGTAGGGCTGCCAGAGCGCAAAGGCTTCGTTGTTATCGCTCGCGGCGGTGTGGCTCCCGTCCGGGAAGACGGCACAGGACTGTGTCATGTGGGGAGCCAGCCGCTGCCATTTGTGATTGCGCGTGCCGGTGTTTTCCGTGACCTCGCCCGGTGGCCAGTACCCGTCATGGCGGTTGCCCCGGAGCACCTGATAAACATGGGGCTGCCCGGCGCGGGTGATAATGTCTGCCACACGCTGCGCCACCACGGCAGAGGCTTTGTCATCATCGGTCTGGCTGATAAACCCCGAACGGGGATAGATGTTGCCCCACATACTGGCCGCGGCCTGACTGCCGATTTCCCGTTGGCCGGGTACAAGCGCTTCCGGATACAGGGACTCCGGCACGCCCGTGCGCCAGGCCGCCGAATCCAGCGTACTCAGGAAGTAAGGCATTAAAGGGGTGGCTGCGGTATCACAGGAATAGCCCGGGATACTGCCACCAATCAGGGAGGTGGCCGGGTGGCCAATCGCATCGGCATACTTGAAACGCACGGCGGACTTGCGCTGGCCGGGATTTTTCATGTCGGCCGGATTGGCTCCTCCGGCAGAAACACCGGAAAGCCCGCTGGTCACGGCACTCTCTAACCCGCCGGCAGTCTGGCTGACAAACGCCATTTCCTGCCACGGGTTGCCGCCCGGAGCGACATAGGTCGAAACGACTGCCTGAGGAATGAAGTGAGTGACTTTGACCGACGTGCGCACTTTGCAGCCAAAGGGGGTGCAGAACAGCCAGTAACAGATGCCACTGACACGCCAGCTGATACAGTTTTGCGACACGGCGCTGGCAATAATCTGCGCAGTGTTAAGTGCTGCAACAGCTGCCGGCGCGGTTGCCGTACCCAGTACCGTGGCAACCGCCAGCGAGCACACCGTGGTTCTGATGCGGGAAGGTTTTGTATTCACTGACCACCTCCCCGGTTACGCACGGATGTGGCCACGGCCACATCCGTGGTGCCGTACACCACATCGCGGTCATCAAACACCACTGCCGGCACTTTTTTAATGCCCAGTTCCCAGGCCCGGACCACCTGGCGATAGGAATCATTCAGCTGCAGCTGTTTTTGTTGCCAGGCAGGAGACGCCATAACCTGCCTGACGTGTGCCTCGGCCTGCTGCGGATCTGCAGGCAGTTCCCCGAATATGTCGGCCTGCAGCCGGTCAGGACCATCAAGAAGGACCACCGGCACGTCCGGCGGCAGATTTGCCGGCAGATGCTGACTGTCGGTGAAGACGACCGTGCCGGCCAGTACGGATGCCGGCAGCAGAGCCGGCAGGAAAACAAGAGAGGTCAGTTTCATGAATCGGGACTCCGTCAGACTGAATCGTCTGTCAGCGTGCCCGCGGCCGTTCATAAAAGCCGCAATAAACTCATTTTCAGAACTCAAAAATTAATCTGCGAGTTTAGACTTTTCCTTTCCCACTGCTTTACCTGTTCTGACTGACCGCTGCGTGCCCAAGCCGTGTGAAAACTGTTTTGGTCGCTTAATCTGAGAAAAACGGGGCTGAAAACTACGCTCATACGTAAAATTTGGCTCAGCTAAACAGTCGAGTAATTACAGATTTTGCGTAGGTGCGCGAACTTCAGTTTTGGGTCAGGGCCCATAGCGCAGTCGGACTGACGGCTCGGTCTGAGGAGGATCCGGGGGCGGGCTAAACCGGGCAGTGGCTGAAGTTTTGATGATCAGCAGCAGGCACTTTGGAATGCCCCCGCTTCCGCAGACAGTATCTGTCCTCACGGTGAGGCCTTTTCGAAGGCCTCCGGACTGACGCCTTCCAGGTGACTGTTAAACCCGTGGCGATTCATACTTAGCGATTAGAAAGCCTTAAAGGCATACTGGTACGCCAACACTTGGAACTACTTAACCTGCTGTTATGGCGCAGTCAAGCTCCTGGCTGCCGACAATGTTAAACGTTTTCATACCGCCCCTAAATGTAAAATCAACCATCGCTAAATCTGTTAGGAAGAAGCCCTTGAATCAATCACACAAAGGCTGCTGTAACCCCAGCAGCCATGTTTGTGGCAAATAATCTGAGAGCTCCCGCCCTAGAAATCAGGCGGCTCTCAATCTGAATGCCCACGATTTGCACGGCATCCACCACAGCCTTTTCAAAGACAGTGCACGTCCCTACGGGCTGCGGGGCATCGCTTGGTTGTGCAGGATAGGCTAGTGCCACTAGGTTGCATCCAGTAGCCTTGGAGAAGGCTAGGGCTTCGTAGATGTCAGCTTCACTGATGCGAAGCTGTCCCTTCTCCACGTGGCCCTTGTACTTGGCATCCAGCAGCATCCTGGGCCTTGTTCCATCGAGCTCAATTACACAGTCTGGGTACACTGAAAGCTTGCTCACAGCACCGGTAATCATCCTGATTTTAGTGCCTAAGGGATAGCCCTGTTGGGACACTACGGCACTGCGACCAAAGCCCAATCGTGCGGCCACCGTTAACAGATCTTCCCACACGCGCCAGGTATTCACTAAGTAACCAGGTGCATGGGCCTGTCCCTGCTTGTAGTTAAGCCCCAGGCCTCCGAGCACATCGATAGACAGCTCATGCAGTGGTTTCCACGCTCGGTGCCGTGCAGGAATGGGGTTTCGACGGTTAGCAGCAACGTTCTGAGGCGAAAGGTCTTCAATCAAACGCACCAGCGAACTTGCGGCTGAAGGGTCACTTACTTCAGGGAGTAACTCCCTGGCCGCTGCCACGATATCCCCGTTCCAACCGTTCTTGCGATCAAAGCGAATGAGCTCTTGCTCAAAGCCATCAGGTGAAGGAAAGATGAGATCCACCGGATCAGGATCCCCATCGATGAAGAAGTCTGCTTCACGCACACTACGATAGCTGCGCAGTGGCCGACGTTTACGGGCCTCGTACATGCTCGTGATGGAACGAGCTACCAGCGTAGACAAATCCCTTGGGGTACCACCTGATGCCGATAAGCGTTCGGAAGCCAAGAGACGCCCATGACGTGAAAGCGTGGAGAGGAAAAAGAAATCTTCGCGCCACGCTGCATCTGTGTCGTCGAGTCCCAAAAACTTGGGAGCAACTTCCAGTTCCAGTGAAGGTGCCAGGCGAATGAGGCCCGCAAAATCGATGGCACGTGTGCCCTTGGCATCCACACTGATAGGGTTGTAGCTAAGCCTCAAGCTCGACGCAGCCCGGTTCCCAGCCTCCAATAAAAGGCTGTTGGCCTTTGTGCGATCCACCCCAATCGCTTCAGCAATCGCACGGCTCAGGTCAACGGGTGTACCGTACTCAATTAGGGACAGCCGTGTTCGGGGGTTCACCACGTGCTACCCCCTCGGATTGGCAAATGCCCTGAGAGCCGCGTAGATATTGTTCTCAGCAAAATTCGTGGGCCCTTCAAAACGAAAGCGTAAATCATCCGCAAAAGTTGTCTCGGTGAGCTTGAACGGATTAAAGGCTGGCCCATCGAGCGCATTAAGAGCCGCTGCAATTCCTCGTGTGTCCCCGAAGAATACCTCTTCCACGTGTGCCCGCACCTTCGCCCACCCTACACACAGCGTGCCCAAAGCTTCATTAAGGCCCAATGTTTGCGGCTTCACATCCGACATCAGTACACCATGCCCGATCTGAAACTCGGGACCACGGCCCAGAGCAATTTGCGCGTTTACAGCAATCCAGGCACTCACCGAAGCCTCCAAGGCATCGTTCACGCTGGCAGGTACATCAGGCAATGCATTGACACCCTTGGCACCCAAACCGTAAAACGTCCGCAAAGCCGCTTCATCGGGCTCTAGGCGCATAGGTTCCCAACGACGCAAGAACGCGACATCCAAGGGCTCCACAGACGCATCGGCCTGATTCATCGCAGCTAAGATATAGAGGTCATGGGGCAGTGCGTATTCGATCACATCACCAGAGACGGGATCGAGCATTTCAAAGAACTGCGTTTCAGCAAGTTTGGCCCCATCAGAGGCCAAGCGTTTATCGGACTCAATGGCCACAATGGCACCACCGAACACCTGCACCGCAGGACCTCGGTTGATCTCATCAATGATCAACAGTGCAGCCCCATTGGCACCCTTCGCATGCTCACTGGCACGGTACAGAGTCCCCTTCACGATGGTGAAGTCTGGGTCTCCTGCTGTCTTGTTGACCGCAGGCGTGATGCCCGATAAGAAATCGCGGTACTTGGAGTTTTGGTGGAAGACCGTCCGAAAGACTTTGCGGTCCATCTTGGTGGGTGCAGGAATGTCTTTAACAACCCCAGCAGCAGGGGGAATAGGGATGCCGCCCATGGGATTGAGCTGCGGTGGGCCACCTGCAGGAGCAAGACCAAAGGCTGTTTCAAAGGCCAAAGCAACTTCGGCCAAGAGCTTGGACTTGCCCGTGCCAGGTGCACCAGACACCAGCACGTTGCGCGAACGTGCGAGTAGCTTTAACACCTGTTTGCAGTTTTTACTTACCATTACAGAACCTACGCATGTTCGTGAAGTCGATATAGCCAATTACGGCTCGATTAGCAGCCCGCTGTGCATCCAAACAACTCAATAGCTCTTGAGCAACTGAAGGATCCCAAACGCCTTTAACACGAAGAGTTGCTTCTTCCGCGAAGTGCGGCCAAACCGACTGGTCATGAAGCTGAATCAGAAGCAACAAAACGCGATTCCCAATTCCCCCTGATGGCATTCGGTCCGAATCAAAACATGAAAATTTCGGCACCTGAGAAATCCATCCCTCTCTCGGCCGAGACTTTGTGGGTGACATAAACTCAGCTGCTCTTGATACAACCTGTGTTGAGTCCGGCTCGTTCCAAAAGAAGGTACCTTGATGTACTGCCTTTCCACCCCGGAGAATTTTATTGGGAAATATCAACTCAACAGCTGGCAACACCGCCTCGTAGGGAAATCGAAAGTCTCTTGCCCCCCCTCCAGAATCAGAGTCATTAGACTCCGCATCAGCTTTCCGTCGATCTCCCTCAACAATCTCCTTGTACAGAATTCGAGCAACCTGTCCCGCTCCATTAGCCATGAATTTTGGATCCTTCTTCTATTTCTTCGCCCCCTAGGGCGAGCTCAGAGGGCACATAAGCAATCGCCCCCAGCGCGCGTGCCTGCATCGCACGGTGCGACCAAACTGTAGACAGACTTCCTGTGCGTTTTGCCATTGCAGCCAAAACATTATCTCGGGTAATTGTGGACTTGGCCTCACCTGGCAAGCCCACTTGGCCCCGATCCAAAAGCGGGAAGTCTTGGAGCACTAACTCCATGTCCTTTAAATCGAGCCCATAGGCCACGGCCACTTCCGCATCAATCTCCCCACGAAGCTGCGCCATGCGCTCGTAGGTTTCACGAGTAGCCCCCGCACTGTCAAGTGTGCGCAATTCGCGTGCAGCACTCACCAGCCTCTTCCATGGCAAACCATCTTTGGCGAGTTTTGGCATGGGCACGCTTTGCAGCAGGAAGTAATTCACCGTCGTAGTGAGCACACGCCGAAGCATCCAGTCAAAGGCAAAACTGTTAGCGATGGACACCCACACCAGCAGCCGTTCTTCCGATGGGTCCTCAGGGAAAAGGATCGTGGGTACCTTATTGCCACAGACCACCCCAGCAGGAATTAACGAGGCCATGAGCGAACGCTCATTGGTCTGACCCGCAATGTCGCAAAAGCCCACACGCAGCACGTCCGCACGGTGCTGGTTAGCACTGGGCATGTCGGAGGGGCGAATCCAAAACTGGGGGGCAAGGCGTGAGTCTCCGATGGCATAAGCCTCCCACAACGCACGGCGACCAGTGCCTGACACGTGCCCTTTTACACCAAAGCGATGCGCCTGCACCATTCGACCTTCCACCAGTGGCAAAGCGCCAGGCGTGGCACGCCCCAGGAACTTAGGACGCTCCTTGGTCATATCAACTTCACGGCAAAACTTCGGGGTCCAGCCATAACCAGGCTCTTCCCACGAAACACCTGCTTCTCCGATCTTTGAGAAGAGCTTCCACTCAGACACGTTACGAACCTCGGGCAGGCTCAAATCGCCCCGAACACCCGCAAGTGCTGCACGCCCAATAGTGGCAGTTCCCGTAATCTCCAATCCCGTAGGGGTGCCCCGCTCATGCATGAGAGTGATGGGCTCACGCTTGCTCTTTTCAGAGCCAGCCTTAGTGAGAGCCACGGCTAGGAACTTAAAGCGTGTGTCGATCGTAAAGAACCGTGCACGGTTATCGATGATCGACATGGACACGCTTTGGCTCGCATCAAAGATTTTCTGCCGCATGGCGCGGGTACCTTGCGAGCGAATGAGCCCACCCGGAATTAGTGCAACCACCACACCCTGCTTTTTGCAGAGTTCAAAAAAGAGGTCCGTGAAAGCAATGTATAGGTCTGGCTCTCCATTACCCAAATCGGGATAGCGAGCCAACAGGCGACGAGAGTAGTTCGCTACCTCATCGCGCTGCTGGGCAAACAGATCCTCATCAAGCCCATGAATTTGGGCCCCGTAGTGGCGCTTGGTGCCTGAGGACTTCAAGAATTCGTGCCGTGAGATCTTGACCTTTTCCCATGGTGGGTTGCCGATCACCGCATCAAACCCCTCAGGGACCATGGCAGTCCAAACCTTGCGATCTGCCATCAAGCTATCGCCACAGTACCAACGGGCACGCATAGCCTTAAGAGTCGATACATCATCAGTGAACGAAGCAAGCGCAAGCAGTGCCGCACGCAAAGAGTTGCCAGAAAGATCCGCTGCACACACACCGTGAGCCAACCAATGCGCCGTCTTGGCTCTATCCATACCACACACTGCGTGAGTCAGCGCTGCTAGCAAAATTCCTGCGCCGCAGGCAGGATCAATCACCTTGCTCTTGTGTGTGAGCTTGGGGGCTGCGAGCTTCGCCAGTCGTGTAGCCAGGCGAAAATCCGTATGGTAGGCGCCCGTGCTTTTTCGATCCTGCTCATGCAAGACCTCACGCGCCAAGACACTCAGTGCCAAAGCAGGGTGAATAGGTGAACGCTCGATGGCACTTGCTACAGGTACCGCAAGCTCCAAAAGCTCTGATGCTGCGCGCTTGCTCTTGACTCCAAAAGCCTCATGAAACGCCGTTAGGTCAAACCCGCCAAAACGCGCTGACGCTGCCTCCAAAACTTGAAGCCGAAGCTCAAAGCTGGTTAGGCTATAGTCCCCTCCCACAGCCTGAGTGAGTGCCGCTTCTGCTGGGGCTAGGTACTCTGATTCAACAGGCCGAGGAGCACTCATACATAGCTCCTCACGAGAACGGGTTTGATGGCTTTAACTGTTTTTGACTGGGCTTGGGGAAGCTGTGCCATGGACCGTTTCACGACCACCAAAAACTCATTCACATCGGACGCCGAGCTACTGGCTGCCTTGTTTGGCCGGTATCGACCAATGGCGCCCAAAGGGTACATTGTGGACGAGCCGATCTTAGAAAGCTCAGCCTTCATGTCCTGCATGCAGATGTGCCCTTCACTACTGTACGAGAGCAGTACCCTTTGAGCCTTCAAGCCATGCACCAGACGCGAGAGTGTTTTGAGAGCACGGCTCTTGTAGCAAAAGTCAGAAGCCAAGGCCTTCCATGGACGAAGTCCCGCAACCCCCTCCACCACAGGCTCATCGCCAAGAGCCACCGTTTCAAGGATGTGGTAATAGCTCGCGTATTGACGCTTGGTGTATGGGGGGTCCAAATACACGAGGTCGTGTGCAACATTCGGAACGTCGAACACATCACCCACGGTAGCCTCAACACACACGCCAGTTTCTTTGAGATCACGGCAACGCATGGCAATCTTGTTTTGAGATTGGCTTGTCCATTTGGAGAGGAAGCAGCCAAAAGTGCCCGCAATGTTGGCAACGCGGTTCAGTGCACTAAAGAGATCGGCAATCAATAGCCTCTCCTCAATTTCGTCAATATATCCGGCACCTTTCCACTCAGCAATCAAGCAGCGCATAGCGTCTATCTGAGCTGCATTTTCTTCGGTGAAGTACCTACGCTCAATTCCACACGTATCGATCGAAGCGGGGCTATAAGTGCGCCACATAAAATCATGCAATGGCTTAACTGCGTTTAGCTTGCTAACAGCACCAGAGTACCCACCAAGTTTTTTGAAGGTCACCTGATCATGGCTGATAAGACGTGCTCCAGCAGAGATAACAGCTGAGTGCAAGCTATCATTAATCCGCACATTCCAACCATGCTCCGCAGCAGCCTCAGCTACAGCTCCAGTTCCACAAAAAGCATCCACAAAAAACGCGCCCTCTCTAGGCGGCCCAATGTGGGATGCTATCTTGTCGATGAGTCTAGATTTGGAGCCAATATAGCGAAAAGTCATATAGAAACCCCTACGTTTTTTTTACGGCCAGTTACTGCTCGACCCTGACCAAGTTCTTGGCTGGCTTCTGGGCTTTGCAACACAATGCCTTTGCGGTCGCAATAGTCACAAAGGAGTACCTCAAGCATATTCACCATGCTCCGCTGCTCATGCTCCGCTGCCTCCTTTAAGGCCTGTTTGAACTTTCTGGAAACTCTTAGATTTAAGGTCTCACTTTTGAGGTCAGTGAATCGCATGAAAACGCCCCGCATATGTCTGTGCAATTGCGTTATTGTATATATACACATACTGAATAGATACACTATGACAGCGATTCTTAACCTTACGTACAATGCAGCACTTTTTACTCGCGGACCAGACGGCATCCTTCATGGTTTCTCCTACTCCGAAGGCGAGCTATAGGGAAACCTGACTGCTTAGCAATACATTTATCCAATTTTCGACGTATCTCGAGTCTTAATGTGCCAGCCATAACAAAGCCAACGTCCTAGTTGATATCATCAACATAGCGCACGTTGGCTTAGGGTGAAACTCTATTTTCAAGGATGAAACTTTATTTTCATCCCACACCTCGCGCGTTACCGTTTTACTAAAACTCGCCAGTCATAAAAAAACCGGCCCCAGCGGCCGGCATCAAAAAAGCATTCTGTTCTTTTTGTTATCATGCACCTGGTGAAGGCAAGTTTTCGTTTTAAACGTCCAGCCCGTTAATCCACAGCATCAGATACGCCAGGTCGGCCGAATCCGGCACCGTGATATACCAGCGCGGATGCGCATACTCCTCTTCCTGCGGCCAGCTCGTCTGTCCCGTCACGGTGATAAGGATGTTCACCGCCTGCTTCAGCTTTCCCTCAAGATAGATGGCCACGCTGCTGCTGAGTCCCACCCGGTGCGGGTGACAGGTCATTCTGACCGGACCGGTCAGGCGCTGCCTGAGCATTGCCCGCAGCCTCACCAGGTGCTGATGGGTCGCCGGGAGCACACCGGGCTCCCCCTGAGGCGACAGGGTGAACAGGGCTGAGCCACTGTGCTCATGAATAGTGGGTTCAGGGTACTTCAGTGTCATCATACCGTGGCAGGCTCCTGTTGTTTCTCCGTCAGACCGCGCAGACGGTCCAGATTCAGTGCGACGCGTTTTGCCGCCTCCAGTTCGCTGCAGTTAAACTGATTCATCAGCGCCCGGCGTTCGGCTTTCTCTTCTTTTTCCGTCATGCCCAGTGCCAGGAAGAGGCTGGGTGGCACGGCGCGAAACAGCGCTTCGATCCGTTTCGCCAGTACCACGCCTTCCGTATAACACCCCGACAGTTTACTGGCGGAAAGCAGCACCGATTCCTGCTCCGGCGTGAGCGCGCGGAAACGGCTGATATCTTTGACCTCCTCCGGGGGCATGGTCAGACAAATCCACCATTCCGCCATGTTCAGCATTTTTTCGGCAATATCCGGGTAGTCTTTAAGGTTCTGGGTGGCCAGCCACAGCCAGGCACCGAGCTTACGCCACATCTTGACCACCTTCGTCATGTAGGGCGACAGCAGCGGGTTGACCGTCACGATATGCGCCTCATCCACCGTGAAGACAATATCCCGGCCCAGGAACTGGTCACGCTCCGCGATGTTGTTGATCATGTTGGTCATCGAGACCATGGTCAGGGCCATCTGCGCCTCGTAACCCTCACGCGCCAGATGCCCCAGGTCGACCAGCGTCACGTCCGCTTCCGGCCACAGCTCCCCTTCGCGGTTGAACAGCTCCGCTTCAAAGCTCCCGGCCTGAGTGAACATGCCCAGGGATTCCGCCATTTCCGCCGCTTTCGCCTTGCGCTGAGCATTGCGGACATTGATGACGCCCTCATCGTTGTCAGAGGCAATGTCGTACAGCGCCTTCTGCAGGTCAGACGGCAGCATCTGCCGCCCTTCCTTATACGTGGCATGTGCCGCCATCAGCAGCGCCTCACGTATCATCGCCCTGTCGGCACGCTTAAGGTCAGCCTCTTCTTTCGGGTCGCCGCCGGTGATCATCATGCGCGCGGAGATTTCCATTTCACCGAGAACGTCACGCTTGTCATCCTCGCCATCGTCGTCCGTGTCGATATCAGGCAGGTCGCTCTCATCCACGGCCTGGGCGGCCAGGCCTTCTTCCACCAGTTTGTGAGCATCAGCAAACGGCGGCAGACTGACGCCGCTTCCGGGTTTGACGCTGATTTTATTCACCGTCAGCCCGAGGCTGTCAAAGAAGTCGGCCAGCAGGCCGAACGAGTTGCCGGCCTCCGCAATAAACAGCCGCGGACGATGGACGGCCATCAGCTGGGAGAGCGCGGCACACAGCGTGGCCGACTTGCCCGCCCCGGTCGGGCCGAACAACAGCAGATGCGCGTTCTGGGTGCGGTCGAGCTTGTTGAGCGGATCGAATGTAAGGGTATCCCCGCCGCGGTTGAAAAAGCTGAAGCCGGGATGCCCCGTGCCGGTTTCCCGCCCGGTTACCGGCAAAAGTCCTGCCAGGTGCTGAACCCATGTCAGACGGGTATACCAGTGTTTTTTGTCGCTGTCCGGGTTAAAGCACATCGGCAGCGCCCGCAGCCAGCTGTTCAGCGGACCTTCTTCAAACTCCGGCCGTACCGGCTGCAGACCGGCCCCTAGCAATACGGTGGACAGCTCCAGCCGCTTGCGCTTCAGGCTGGTCATGTCGTCGCCGCGCAGCAGGAAGGTGATCCCCGCCCGGTACAGCTTGTGCCGGTTGCCCAGATACTCTTTGACCGTCTTCACATCCTGGCGGACGCGGCCCGACTCGGTATTCTCACCGACCGCATTTTTCGACAGCCGGTTAAACTGCTCTTCAAGCCGGTCCTGGGGCTGTACCACCACGGTCATGCACACCATGGTCCCTTCCGGAAACATATCCATCAGGGCATTAATTTTCTTTTCACCCCGGCTTTTCTCGCCGGTCAGGGTGCCCGGCTCCGGCGGTGTACGCAGTTTTTCCACCGCCACCGCGCAGTGCGGCTTGTTGTCAATCCACCACACGCCGTTTTCCGGGTCTGAAACCGGCGGCGTGAACCACAGGGTTTCGGCAAAATCATTGCTGACCGGCACGGTGCCTTCAGGTGTCTCGCGCGGGTCTGCGTAAGCAGCCTGCCGATAGAGCGTGGTTTTCTCCACCCAGTCCGGTGACGGATTGAACAGCCGCAGCAGCCAGCCATGCACCTGCAGGCCGTTCTGCCGGGTGCAGCGGATCCCCGCCCCGCCCAGGGCATTAACGACCCGGTCACACACCTGATTGAGCATCGCCACCGGCGGCATCGGATCCCGGCTTTTACCAAGCCAGCGATAAACAACCATCCGGGTGCGGCGCTGCTGCCCGCGCCACGGCTGGCCGGTAATCAGCGAGTCAGTAAAAAGTCCCTCAGGCCGGGAGATACTGCGGATATGGCGCTCCATTTCACCCAGCCAGGCGTCGGTAAACGCCGTGCGCTGTGCATGTGGTTTGACATACCCGCGCAGCCTGTCCAGGTACGCGTCAGTGTCGTCCTCGTCCTGGCAGAAGAACTGCACGACCCAGGGATTCACGTCATGTTCATCAAAGCTGTCCTGAAGTGCATCCTCAACCGAGTCCCGGATCTGCTCCAGGCGCTCTTCGGTTCGCCCTTCGGTCGCCACCGGTGTCACATCATAAACGGCCCCCACCGACACGCCGTCATCAAGCAGGAGACACTGCTCTTCATCGAGAAATTCTGCCCAGGGCAAAAAGTCAATGATGGACGGATTGGCGTGATAAACCTTCTCCTCATCCTGGCGCGTCATTTTCCCGGGGCGCTTCAGAGGTTGCCGGCCCTTCACGGCCGCGGTCAGGGTTTCATCTGCCTGAACGGACTGGCCGTCATCAACCGGCGTCTGCCGGTCGGTGGATTTATTACGCGTAAACAGTGAAAGCATTACAGGGCCTCCGTGCGCTCGCCAGGCATGGCATACTGCGTCTGGCTGTAGAACGGGAACACAGTGCTGTAACCCGGCACCGGCGTGTTACCGTCTGCCAGATGGGGATACAGGTACATCACCATGTCGGGGTTGGGCAGCCGGGGAAACTGCTGGGTGATTTCGCTTTCCTGAGTACGGCTGTAGCTGCGGTCGGCCTGCGCGTCCGCCTGCGTTTCGCTGCCCGTCAGCGGGCGTCGCAGCGTGTCGCGGGCCGCCGCAGAATGGCGGGAAGTACTGCCGCCACCGTCCGCCCCGTTCCACAGTTCAAGCATGGTGTTATCGCCCGCCGGCAGCATTTCCTCTTTGGAGGTTGAGCAGCCGCTGAGCATTACACAGCTCAGGGCCAGAATGAAAACCGTTCTGTACATTACCGGTATCTCCTTTGTGAGGCGGCCGGATCGTAACCGCCGCAGATAAAAACGAACGCACTGACATTCAGCAGGTGCCCCAGCTCCCGTAATGTCATACGCGGGCAGTAAAGCCGGCGCGGGATTTTCGGGCTGCGCCACGAAACGGCACACTCCCGGGCACTGAGCGGCAGGGAGAACCTGCCGATATCCAGTAAAAGCTGGCCATTGCGCCAGCGCAGTAAAGGTGCGCCGGCAGGCAACAGCGCGACGGGTCGCAGCAACAGAACCGCAGAAGACGCAGGGATCACGTCAATATGCCAGCCTGCCCCGTCGCTGAACATCCAGCACACGGATGAAAGAGGGAAAAACGTTATCTGTCCCGCCATGGCCGTGTACTCAGTCCAGTCCGCCATTGTCACTGACGCCACCCGGCAGGGTGAAGTCGTAGCGCACCTTACGGCCCTTATCTTCATAATCAATGGCCAGCTGACGGGTGATATGCACGGCGAGACGGGCACCGGGCGGCACATAAATGGCATCAAACGTCATCCCGTAACGCTGTTTGATCCAGTCGGTGGTTTCAGACATGCCGCCGGAAATGGCTTTCCCCAGCGCCGCCTGTCCGGCGTCGCCGGTCATGGTGGCGGAAATGCCATTCACGTTGTTCTGCGTCGTGTACTGCCCCTGGCTCATCGCTTCACCCGCCGCACCGGCAGCCGACAGGCCAAAGATGGTGGGCAGGTAGGTGGAGGCGTTGGACTTACGTTCGCCGCCAATGCACGGGATCCCGTTTTCATCCGAAATCCAACCGATACCGCCACTGGTGCCGGTATCCTGTTTAGCCTGAGCGTTATTATTTTGCCCGCCGGCGTTGTTACTGGTGTCGGGTCTGGGGAGGGTGCGCACCGTACCGTCGGAAAAAACAAAGGTGACGCTGTTAACCTGCCCGCGCACGCAGGACAGCGTCCAGTCGCCGCTGGCCGTCCCCGAAACAATCGCCCCTTCGACGTCCGGTAACTCGATGCCGTTCGCCGTCAGGTTATCCTTACCGATAAGCACCTTGAACGGATAAGGATCGGTCACGGTGCCGTTGATGGGCACCCGGCCAAGCAGTGCCGTCATGGCGCGGCTGCCGACCAGCGTGGAATTTTCCGGCAGCGTGTAAACCGGCTCGGCGCTCTCTTCCGCCCCTTTTTCATTCGTCCGTCCCTTCACTTTCTGCTCATAGGCGGCTTTCTGGCGGGTCAGCTCATTTTCCCCCAGAAAAGAGGTCGGGAACTGAGGTGAGGCTTTGCCGCTGGCCGCATCCCGCGGATCCGTCTCTTTCTGGTCCGTCGGCGCGACCCACATCATGCCGTCACTGCCCTGAGAAGCGCTCCCCCCGGTGCTGCTGCCCATGCCGTCCAGTCCCAGCCCCAGCGGGATATCGCTGTCCGCCGTTTTTTTCTCGCTGTCAGGCTTTTTGAGTTTGTCAGTCAGCTCCTGGATTTTCGCCGTCAGGCTCAGTTGTTCGTTCTGAAGCTGAGCCTGCCGCTTGTCGTACTGCTCGCGCAGGCCATTAACGGCCTCATTCACCTGTCCTGAAACGTCCTGATTGCGCCGGCGCAACCGTTCGTTTTCTTTCACCAAATCCGCGTTCTGCTTATCCAGCGTTTTCTGGCGGTCACGCACATCGTTCAGCCGGCCGATGAGCGTGCGCAGGGTGTCCTCCGGCGTGTCGCCTTCCACCCCCAGCGCCTTCAGTTCATCCGGCGAGAGGTTTTTCAGGGAGCCGCTTTGTTTTGCCTGAGGTTGTTCTGCCGGTTCGTTTTTGCAGCTTTTGAGCCCCACGGCCAGCCCGGCAATCACCACGGCCGGCACGATAAACTTCACCAGGGCATTAGATTTAATCTGCATGGCGGGCCTCCTGTTTTACCGTGCGGGTCGCTTTACGCAGTGCAGACGGCTCAGCAATGAATGCGCTCTCCGGACGACCGGCGGTCACCACATACACCGTGGTGGTGTCTTCAGGCGTGCCGGCCGGACCGACCCAGCGGTGCTGGAAGGTGGCGGACACAAACTGTCCCTGCAGCGAGCGTGGATCCAGAACGACCTTACGGCTGCCGGTGTTCGTGAGCCTGAGTGCCACCACGCTGCGGTTTGCCACACCCCAGCCAGCCAGCGGCGTGACCGTTAATGGTTCAGAGGGATACAGCGTGCTGACACGTCGGGGCAGATGAGGATTGACCGGATGAATACCCGGGACCGCCTCGACCGTACGTGCCGGAGCATAAAGGCTCTGAGCGGCATATCGGGTCAGCAGCACCGGGATGGGGGCGCTGTAGCGGATTTTTTTACGCTTTGCCTGAGTACCATCATCGCTGCCGGTGGGAGCAGATGAGCCTGATCCGGAAGCAGCCCGGTCTGCACCACCTGGCTGACCGGCCGCATCGCCGGCGTGACTCAGCGTGCTGACATCACCGCTGTAGACCAGCCGCACCGGCTCAGTCGGCCCTTTTTCACCGGCGGCGATATCAAACAGCAGAACCTCGCCGCTTTCCACATCCTGCAGCTGCACCCGCGTCTGCGGAAAGGCGCTGTCGGCTTTCAGGTAGACGGCTCCCCCGGTGCTCTGCACCCGGAGTTTACCGTTAAGCGCCGGCGGAAAACCGACGCGGACGTTTTTGTCCACAAAGACCACCCGCTCCTGCCCCACCTTCAGGGGGATCTGCAGCGGAATACGCTCCCATTTCATCAGCTCATCTGCGCCGGCAGGACGTGATACCAGCATTGCCAGGGGCAGCAGGGCGAAGGACAGCGCCATCAGCCCGGCGCGGTAGTGGGGGTTTTTACTCATCACTGAAACACTCCTGACTTCTCCGGTTTAGGTGCAGGCGGTGCCGCCTCCAGACGCTGGGGCACACCGGCATAACAGTCCAGCGCCAGCCCGAACGGGTTGCGCTCCGCATCACCTTCCCAGCGCACCACTTTAAGCGGGTAACGTACCAGGGCGCGTTTGACCGGCTCGGCATGGAAATATTCGTCGGCCACCACGTCCAGGCGGGCAATCCAGTGATCGCGATCCTGTACGGTCACGCTCTGTGACTGGTAACCGCGACCAGGCACTTCATACACCACGCGCACGCGGTCGGTGAGCTCCCCGGCGTCACCGCGTTTCTTTGCATCCGCTTTCAGGAAATCCTGACAGGACGGCGTCAGATACGGCGACAGCGCATTGATTTTGGCGGAATAATCCACCTCGCCGTTTTTCGGCCAGGCATTGAGCTGCTGAAAAATGTAGAACGCAAAGGAGTAGACCGTCGGGGGCGGCACTTCCCACCAGGGCCGCGTGCTGCCGGTACGTAAATCCGGCGGGTTATGCACGGTCAGCTTGCTGGGTGCCAGCATCCAGCCTGCACAGGTGAATAAAAGGAAAAAGGCAAGCACGGCGCAGGCGATGCGCAGCGTCTGAATATGCTGGTCGCGGTCTTTTACCGCATGGCGAAAACGGCTCATGAGGCTCTCCTGTTACGTTTCACTGACCAGCCCCGGGCATCCACAATCAGTTTCGGATTGCCCATCCCCAGCCGGCGTTTTTTCGTCTCCAGTCGCTGCCAGAGCCAGTTCTCGGGCTTACCGCGCTTGAGCCTGGCCATCCAGCGGCCGCCGAACCAGACGAGCAGCAGCGGCATGACCAGCAGGCCGGTGGGAACGACAACCCAGCCGGCAAGCGGGATAAACGGCAGTGACAGGAGCAGACCCGCACCCGCGCCGGCAAGGGCTGCCAGCCCCATCTCATGGGTGGTAAACCCGCGAAATACCACGGGCTCACTGTTGAGACGGTCAGGTAAAAAACGAATGGTCTGCATCGTCGCAGGCTCCTACAACAGAATGTCGGCAGACTTGCCGAGCAGCCAGATAACGGCAACCAGCAGCACCACACCCACCACCACAATGGCCCCGAATTTGGTCCAGGTGGCTTTCTCATTGCGGACTTCGGTGAAGGTGTGCAGGGCGGCAATGGCAACGTTGATAAAGGCAACGGCCGCCACGACCAGCCCCCCGATAACAATGCCGTCCTGCAGGTAGCCCTTGATTTGTCCGGACAGCCCGCTTCCGCCTCCGGATTCAGGCGCTTCAACGCTTGGCAAGTCCGCAAAGGCCGGTTTGCAGGTGAGCCAGCCCAGGAGGGCAAGCGTACCGGCGCGGGTCAGCGTACGACTGGCGAGACGGCGCAGGCGGGCAACAACAGACTCAGAATGGTGCATGGAATTCATCTCCTGACTTAACGTTCATAATCGGGTTAACTGGCAAACATCCAGATACACACAAGCAACAGCAGCACGGTGCGGACGGCAAAACGCCCCAGGGCCGCGTCCCGCACTTTGGTGTTACTCCAGCCGGTCCAGACATCCGACAGCGCCCACGCGGCCCATAAAAAAAGAAATGCCAGCAGTGCCCCGATGCAGAGCAGATGAAGGATGTTCACATCAAGACTGCCGGAGCCGGCTTTAAACGCGTTCGTTTGTTCGGATGTCATGGGCATCAGGGCCGCTCCCGCCGGTAATTACCGGCCACATAAGACGGGTCACGCGGTTGCGCGCGGGAGGGCTCCAGATAGCGGTCAATGCCGCTGCGGATGGTGTTGAGATCGGATGTGGCCTGACGGTAATCAAAGAAAAAGCGGCCACGGTCAGCCGGGTCGGCCTGTGCAGCCGCCACGCGGGCCCGTTCAAGCGACGCCTGAACCTGGTCCAGCTGACGCTGAACAGACGCAAGCTCGTCTTTCTCGGATGCCTGTGCAGCAGCTGATGCCAGAAAGGTCAGCAATACCAGGCCAGTGATGCCCGGGACACGACGGTTGCGCCGCATGGCCGGACGATTTGAGTTCATACGCACCTCCAGAAGGATTAAGGGGTGCGGACAGGATGCGGAAGAGGGAGCGTCGGGTCAGCGATAAACCCTAAACAGGAATTTCAAAATTAATTGCAGGTCAGTGCCGGTGGCAGGTTTAGCTGTAAATAAAGGTTCATTGTGATATTAAGAAAACTCAACGGTAAACAGAGGGAAAATGAAAATGATGAAGACTGTTCTGAAGGCCACGTTAATCACTGCACTGATTACCGGCCCTGTTCTTGCGGCCGACGGTACTGGCAAAGTCCAACTTTCAGACCTGCATTTCGCCACAGCAGCAAATGGTTTGCAGCAAATTGAAGGCACGGGAACAAACGTGTCAGGTGGGCCTGTGAAGACTGTAATTGTCAAATTCAACTTGCTTCAGAATGGGGCAGTAATAGGAAATACGGCAGCGATGGCTGAAAATCTGGAGCCGGGTCAGCAATGGAAGCTACAGGCACCCTACGACAGCATAACCAACAAGCCAGACAGCTTCAAAGTGACAGAACTGACGGTATTTAATAACTGACACTGACGCGCCAGTAACAGTGGTTTCATGGCTTGTCTGCTGACGGCAGGCGCGCAAAACAAGTTTTGCACGCCTCCGTCCAGCCCTGATTTAAAGATACTTCTTGAATGAGGCAGTGGTCACGGTCACGGCGATACCCAACAGGACAGCCGCCGGCAACAACAGCAGATTGGGGTAGACTGCAGTGGGCCAGGAAAGGTACAGCATGGCGGGCACCACGGCTGCCGGTTTGACCAGTTTCTTGGCATGGTGATAGACAAAAGAACTTTCATACCCCGCCCCGTAACGCCGCAGATCACGCCGCCCCAGCCCCTCAACCAGGGCCACCACCACGACCAGCACAAACAGCGGGACGGACAGCACCAGGATGGTGACGCGTACCAGTGTGATAATGCTTATCCATACCGTGGCCAGCAGGTATTCACGCAGGTAGCCGGCAAGCCAGCCGCTCCAGCTGTTGATTTCCCGCGTGACTGCATTGTCACTGTGCATCTGGTGCGCATACTGCTGCCGGACCCAGTCAAGGAAGCCACTGTCCACAAAGGCCCACTGATACGCGGTGCTAACCCAGCGCACAACCGTCACCGATGGCTCAGACAGCAGCAGGCTGCGGGTGAACTCTGTGGACAGCCACCCCAGCTCGGTGTTCATGACCGCTTCACTGTGCGCCGCCCCGGCTTCCGGCCAGAAGAAGGCGATGCCGATATATTCAATCAGCAGGCTCAGCAGCAGCGAGGACAGCACCACGCCCACCAGGGCCCATGGCCAGCCCCAGAGCAGATTATACAGAATGCCGTGCTTGCGTTCCGGCAGCGTCTGCTGCTGTGGGGGACGTTTTACCTCAGCCATTCGCCCCTCCTGTGACCGGCACGTTCAGGGCCGGGCCGTCCCGCCACCAGGATTCGCCGCTGTGATAGCTGCGCCGCATCTCCTCCGCTATTTTCTCAATACTTTCCGGCATCAGCACATCATCAGCATCCCCGGCAGGCAGCGGCATGCGGATTTTCCACAGTTGCCCTCCTTCCAGCAGGGCAAACGCCTGCCCTTTTGGTAGCGTCACGATATCGGCCGGCTCCAGTAGTGGGACTTTTACCGTCCCGACGCGGTCCTGGGTGCTTGAGGTGAAGTCCTGGTCTGCATTGACATCCGCCGTGTCCTGGTGCCCGGAGACCAGCGTTTTGGTGTAAATCTCCACCTGCGGCAGCTGCGTGGTCAGCAACTCGGCGGTGCGGTTCTCCCTGACGCGCAGCATAATCAGGTTGTTAAAGTTACCCTGTACCTGGGCCGTCTTGGCCGCATTCCCGATGCGTGCCTCAATATCAGAAGACGTCTGGGTATAGGCCGTCACCTGCATGCCGGCACCGCCCCCTTTGTTGATGAGAGGAATAAACTCATACCCCATCAGCTCGTTAAACTCATCGCAGTGCAGGTTAATCAGGGACTTCCCTTCTTTCCCGCCCGGCAGGCCCGCATTGATACCGTGTTTATAAATGTGCCCGGCCACACTCACCAGATCGGCGAACATGGAGTTACCGACCGCGCTCGCCACTTCACTGTCACTGAGCGCATCGAGCCCCACATACACCACGGCTTTTTTACGGATGATCTGTTCCCAGTCAAAAATCGGCCGCGTGTCGTCAATGTCCTGATAATCCGGCGACAGCAGCTCGGCGGTCTTGCCGGTGGTCAGTTTTTCCAGCAGCGGCAGCAGCGACGCCACGATTTTGTCAAAGTAAGTACGGTCATAACGTACCGCTGACCGCAGCCCGTCAAGGATGGGATCATAGAGTTTTTTACCCTCTTCTGAACTCAGGGCAACCTCAATGGCCCAGATACGTAAGGCATCCGGCTGACCCTGCATGTTACGGGGCACGTCGTCCTCTCCCAGCACCTGCTGATTATTCTCAATCTGCGTCTGCAGAGCCGGCAGCTGCGCCTGGATGATTTTTTCCGCATAGCGGATATAGAGATCGGCGATATTGTTCACGTAGCGCATGATCAGCGTGTAGTCAGGGCGCTCACCCAGGGCGACCAGCGCACGGGCGATGATGTTGACGAACCGCCAGGCAAATTCGCGAAATGCCGCGCTGTTCCCCTCACCCGACAGCTGACCGGCCACGCGGGACGCCACCTCTGACACGCGACCAAAACGCCCGACGGCATTATAACGGGCTGAAATTTCAGGCCAGCCAAGATGAAAAATATACAGCTTGTCCCCGCGTCCGGCCCGGTGGGCCTCTGCCCAGACGCGTTTCATCAGGTCTGCGTCGCCTTTCGGATCAAACACGATGGTGACTTCACCCCGCCGGATATCCTGGGTGACCAGCAGCTCTGCCAGCCGGGTCTTCCCGACGCGCGTGGTGCCGTACACCACCGTATGGCCAACGCGCTCCCCCAGAGCCAGGGTGACGTCTTTTTCGTCGGGCTCGATGCCGTGCAGCGCCGGATTGCCGCCCACCGGTGGTAATGGCCGCACCGGGTTCAGCGGCGTATCGGCACTCAGCAGCTTACCCAGCCAGGGCAGACGGTGCTCTGTCATCATTTCGAGCTGACGCGCCCCCAGGTAAAAGCGGTTTGGCTGCAGGTAACGGGCCACTTCAGGGCGCAACGTATCCTGCAGCCGCTGGGTGTGTTTCTGCGTCCAGCGGAACCCCCGGCCTAGAAACAGGCGACGATGACTGACGGGGATCTGTTTAGTACTCATGACATAGCGCGGCAGGCGGCGGAGATTCCGGCGGTAGCGAATAATCTTCATCCCCTGATGCGTGCGGGTGACGGCCAGCGCCGCAAACCCGGCTGCGGTGACATAGCTGACAGACGGAGCCAGAGCGACAGCCCAGGGTGCCTGCACACAGACATACGCCGCCATGCCCGATACCACGGCGGTATTCAGCTCAACGGCCGGACGCAGCAGGGCCTCAATGACGTAACGGTTACTCATCGTCTGCCTCCTTTATAATTTTACCGTCGGCTATACGGATATACGTTCCCCTCCCGGCACCGGCTTCCCTGCAGGAAAGGGAGTGGTAACGCAGGGCATCCGCCAGTAAGCGCCAGAGCACATACAGAACATTCGACAGGATGAAAAAAATGATCCATACAGCCCGCAATGACAGCAGGTAATTGTTCGCCGCGGTTTCTGTGGAGACGGCAGTGACGGTACAGGCTGCCGGCTTTGCATCAGGCGGAGCCGCATTATCAGGCGCCGGGCATTCCTCCCACATGTAATGTCCGGGCGGCGCGGTGCGCCATGCCGTTGCCTCCTTCTGCAACTGGTCGTTCAGGTCACTGACCGGATGGCCGAAAACAAGCCAGGCGAGCAGGTAGACACCGCCGAAAGCGGCAGGCACGAAAACGGCATGACGGAATAAACAGAACACAAGCCACAACGCGTAACGCAGGCTGTTCAGGAAGATGTGCATAAAAGATTCCTCAGAGATACTGCCGGACGTCCTGACCGGCGAGAATGGCCAGCAGGCGTTGCCCGCTGATGATGCGCAGACGCGGTGACGCCGTGCGAATGGTGCGGCTCATTTTTCCGGTACGGCCCGTGTGGATAAACAGCCCCCGGCGGCCGGACTGCAGGAGAAGCCGGTCGAAGTCCTCAACATGTGCGGGGGAAACAGCACGACTGTACCGTTTGGCCTGGATAAGCCAGTGCTCACCGTCAATGATGACCTGACCATCAAGGCCGCCGTCACCGCTGTAGGAGGCATTGCGCACCACGGTCAGCCCCTGGCGTTCAAAGGCAGAGAGCAACAGCTCTTCAAAGACATAGGGACTGACTTTGCGCAGATAGCTCAGACGCTGCCCGTCTCCCGGCAGGCGGGTCAGTTTATCCAGTACCCGCCCCGCCGTTGCCCGGTATCGCCGGTGACGGCGGGTGCTGGCTTTCTCCCGCCGACGCAGGTTCAGAAAGGCCATCACCACCAGGAAAAGGACAACCAGTATGACCGCCCCGTAAGGGTGCGCCATCAGCAGACCGTTGATATCTGGCGCGCTCATCACGGCTTAACCTGCTGCGTCAGGCCGGTATCGGTGATGAGTACCGGATAATGCGCAATCTGCAGGCGACGGGCCAGTTCGCTGCCGGAAGCCGGGGCCAGGCTGACACCGGGTGCCAGCTCGCGCAGCTCGCGCACGGTATCCATGTCTGTGACGTTGACTATCATCCCGGCCGCATGCTGTTCAGCCAGCGCGCCGGCATTGGCTTTCAGCCATTCACGGGACAGAGCATCATCCCCGATCAGAAACAACGCCCCAATGCCGGGCAACTGCAGCGGCCGGTCTGCTGTATTCCCCGGGCTCAGTTCAGGTGTGTTAACGGGTAACATACCCGCCATCCCGTCAGCCAGCGGAACACCGTGGTCCGGCTGGCGTGAAGGCTGTACGTCACTGACGCCGGGCATGCCGGGCTGTTTATTAACGGCCTCAAAATACGGCGCAGCATCTTCACCGCCCAGATCAGCAATCACATTCAGTTCAGCATGGCCGGTCAGGGGAAGGAGGGTAAACAGCAGTAAGGACAGCGTTTTCATCAGGGTTATCTCCCGGGTTCAGTCCAGACGAAGCCTGGATCGGGGGTGAGCGCAGCAACCGAGCGGGGCGCTTCAGCTGCCGGCGCAGAAATGCGGGGTGCAGGGCTGATTTTTGCCAGATGCCCTCTCACAATGGCGCGGTAACGTGCAGCAGGCTGACCACCTGCGGGATGGTGGTAGCAGCCGGCCGCATCCAGCCAGCTGCCTGGCTTACGCGCCCAGCACTCACGCAGAATGGTGGCGGCGGCGTTCAGGTTGGTGTAAGGGTCAAACGCATCCCACGTCGAGGCAAAATGATGACCGTTCCAGCCCAGATTGACCTGGGCAATACCGACATCGATGCGCTTAAGCGGGTGACGCTTCATAAAGACCTGCAGCGCCTGCCAGGCCTGCAGGCGCGTCTCATAGCGATACCCTTTGCCTGCCACATTGATGGTCCAGGGCCATGGCCGTATTCCGCGGGGAAGTTTGCGCGAAGACTCGCTCAGTGATACCGAGTAAAGCGCTTCGGGGGGCACGCCGTGCGCCATGGCCACGCGGACGTAACCCTCCGGCACCGTCTGGTCAGCATGGCCGTCAGGGACGGCCGCCATCAGTAAGCCCAGCGCCAGCGCGCCGGTCAGAATGCTGCGATTGCCCATTTACCGTCTCCCGCCTGCTGCAGTAAAACCGGCATCAGGCCGTTACCAAAGCGCATCCACCGGCCGCCGTCGTGGTTAAGCGTGATCTGGCGCTTGCGGACCTTTTCCACGGGAATGTGATGGTCCCGCGCCCAGCTGCGAAGCGCATCATCACTGCCCTGGCTGTCGACCAGATAGATGTCCACCGGCCGGTTGTCAGCCAGCACGGCAGACAGTTTCGCGTCGCAGGTTGCGCAGTCTTTTGACCTGACGAACAGTGCCAGCCGGCCGCCACTGTCGTGCGCCACGCCGGAGGCGTTCCCCATATTGACCGGCAGTGTGCCCGGATACAGGCGCTGCCAGGCCGCGTTCACCTCACGCTGGAAATCAAGCTCTTTCTGGGTGCGGGCAAACTCTTCCTTCACCCACTTTTCAGCAAACTTACGGCGCTCTGCCGGCGTCTGCGCCTCGATACCGAGGGTGGAAAGCGGATCGAGACCCGGCGACTGGGTACCCCGGGGTCCCTTCATCAGCTGCTGATAACGCTGATAATCGTCGGCACTGAGTCCCCACTGACCGGCCTGCTGCTGCAGGTTTTGCTGTGCGGAGTCCGCCCGTTGTGTTGATTCCTGTCGGCTGACATCCGTCTGTCCTGATGTGGTCGCGGCCAGGGTCAGGGGACTCAGCAGCATGGCGGCTAAAAAGGTGTGTTTCAGTTTCATCATTCGCTCCGTTATTCTGCTCTGAGCACGGTCAGGCGGCCGTTAACCCGAAACGTCGCCTCACCATAACCGGCACTGACCAGCGTCCAGCCGGCAACGGTTTCGCCCTCTCCGACCAGGGCCACCTGCGACAGGCTGCTGTAGCCCCGGGGCGCGATGGCAGCCCAGGACTCTGCCCCCCGCTTCTCCACGCCCGTCAGCACAAAAGGCGCATTGCGGGCCACGCGAAGGGACGGAGCAGCACGACGTGTGTCAGCGGGACGGGGCTTTTTTGCAGCAGGCGCGTTTTTTTTGACCGGTGCGGCGACAGGTGCGGCGGGTGCGGGTGCCGGCTGTGATTTCAGCGCTGTCAGCTGCTCAGTCAGCGCACTCAGGCGGGTTTCCAGCCCCTGCTGGGCGTCCTGAAGGGTTCGCAATGACTGACGCACGGCGTCGTCGCTGCCGGCCTGTTTCGCAGCAGCGCTCAGCTCCTGCTGCATCTCACCAAGTTTTTTCCGGGTGTCCTGCAGACCGGCTCTGAGCATGGTCACATCTGACTGCAGGGTCGCGACTGTCTCAACAGTGGCCGCTGTACTGCCCTGAGATTCAAGGCGTGTAAGGCGTTCATCAAGGTTTGATATGCCCAGACTGAAGGCGGTGTAGCCCAGCGCCAGAATGCCAGCCAGCGCCACACCGCCGGCAGCGCCCCAGATGAGACGGCGGCGGGGACGCCAGCTGAATCTTTTACGGGCCGGCGCGGGGTCCGTATGGAATGGTTGCTGTTCGCTCATTTTCTCAGAAACCCTCCGCTGACAGGTTTAACGGGTACTGACTGAGGTGTTCTGATGGCCGGTTGTGACACTGCTGACGGCGCAGGCGTGGACCAGGTGCTGACCGGCGGCGGAAGCTGGGAGACCGGCAGCTGGTAGCCATCGCGCAGGATGTGGCAGACCACCCGCTGCACATCGTCCACTTCCAGCTGCCAGGCCGGACCGGCCATAACCTGCAGGGCAGTACGCAGGCGCATCGGGCCCAGCTGGTACTGGACTGCCGGCAATGCCTGGCGGTAAAGCACGCCGTTGGCGGAGCCGGTCGCGCACAGGGAATAACCAGACTGGCGCAGGGCGTAACGCAGCGCATCCGCCACGGTAGGATGCAGGGATGACGGGATGCGAATATCAATAATCTGCGAGAGAGGGTCACGCTGGGCCGCCTGCGGATCGGTACTGACCAGCAGATAACGATCGTAGCGCACCACTTCCGGCGTCCGCGCATACTCGTCCGGAGAGACCGGCTGAACGTTGCGGGTGACGGTGGTGCCGGGTGTCGGGTCGGCAGGCGCACGCTGTTGCAGATTTTGCGGCTGGGAAACGCAGCCCGCAAGGAGCAGCAGGGGAAGAACAGTGGCAAGCCTGCCTGGTGAAAATACGTTATGAGAGGTGTTACGTTTCATCCGGAATTTTCCTGTAAAGTGATAAAACAGCCCTCACTGTGCGGAATCGGTCCGGTTTCACTCAATTAACAACTGATTTTCCGTTGATGAAAAAAAACGCCGGCAAAAGCCAGCGTTTTTCACTAATAGCGCGCTGTCAGGCTACTTTATGGGGACGATGGGTCACATCGCCGCGGCCTTCAAGCAAACCCGCAATAGAAATGTCTTCGTCCAGCGCGTCCCAGTGGATACCACGGGGACTCAGTTCATAGCTGTTAAGCTGTTCAGTTGAAGCATGCAACAGGCGTGGAAACCATGCCAGCGGCACACCGATGGTACGGGCGTCGTTGAGTTCAACCCACATCGTGGCCTCATCGAAGCTGACCCGTTTAGCTGAAATAGTCATTCCAGGCCTCCAGAAACAATGCTTGGTTATCTTCAACGATCCCCGTCAGTTCTTTTAATACCCGTGAATTAAACCCATCGTTACTGGCCAGTGCCACTGATGGCGTTAACCAGAATTTGGCTTCACTACCTGCTTTCATTACGTGAATGTGTGCAGGTTCGAGCGGGTTACCTTCATTAGAATAAAAAAAGAACCGGAAACCGTTGATCCTCGGTATAACAGGCATGTCAGTTATCCTTAAATGCTGACCGGATTATGTGTAAGTTCAGAGCAACTGCCATAAAGGCTGTTCAGAGTGCATGGATTGCCGATTTTGGTACTCCATACCCGAATCCAATGAACGGTATATCGTCATCGAAGTCCATCGGCGGCGCACCGGCACTGCTGCCGGAAGCCTGGCCACTGTGACTCGGTCCGGAAGGTTGCTGAGGCTGGCCCCAGTCATTACGGGAAGACGTATTCTGACCGCTGCCGGACTGCCGACCGCCAAGCATCTGCATGGTCCCACCAATATTGACCACCACCTCTATGGTGTATTTATCCTGGCCGGCCTGATCGGTCCATTTGCGTGTGCGCAGCTGGCCCTCGATGTAAACCTGGGAGCCTTTACGCAGATATTCACCCGCAATTTCTGCCAGCTTGCCGAACATAACCACCCGGTGCCATTCGGTCACTTCTTTCTGTTCGCAGGACTGCTTATCGCGCCAGCTCTCAGACGTGGCCAGAGAAAGGGTGGCAACTGCACTGCCGTTAGGAATATAACGAACTTCAGGATCCTGGCCGAGGTTTCCGACAAGGATAACCTTGTTAACGCCGCGTGAGGACATAATCATTTCTCCTGTAGGGAATAAAAGAAACACCCCGCGAACGGGGTGTGTCAGGTGCGCATCAGAATGAGTTCTCTGCGTAGTTTTGCTGTGCGGCAGAGCCATTCTGCGGCGGCATGGAGTCAGATTTTTCAGTCTTGTAAACCATGTCTTGGCCTATTTTTATCCAGTCCACCTTTATCAGGCGGGCTTTCAGACTGACGCGCTGTTCGCCGGCATGGTCGCCTTTGTTCAGCGTAAATATGTCCGTGGACGGGTTACTCAGGTTAAAGCCCAACAGGACTTTCTTGTCTTCATCGACGGCTTTCTGGCAGCGGGCGATAAGGCTGGTAGCCTCTTTACCTGCGACAGAAATGTCAAAACGGACGTAGGCCGGATTATCAGTCGGACCACTCAGTGCATTGATTACGCAGCTGAGGAACGAGCCATTCTGATGGTTAACCTGGCGAATGTTGCTGAGATACCCGATGCCTTTGATAGTCAGGTTGAAGTACTCAGATTTTGCAGATGCAGAAGTGTTGTTTGCAGACATGATGTTTTCTCCATGGAGGTAAAAATAGGTACGACGGAGAAACCATGTGCCCTGACGGGAGTAGTTTCCCGTCGGGGGTCAGGATCGGTTGAATCCTGAGAGTCTGGTATGTTGAAGGAACCTTCATCGCCGCGTCGTAATGCGCTTGTACAGGCGATATCTGCTTTCAAAGGTGCGCAGATGTACCAAAGTTTGCTCCCTTTCAGGTTACAGGAGCTTTCGCTGTAGCCACCCGAAGGCGATTCTCACAGGCTACTGAATCATTGGTGGTCGTATGAACGACGGTTTAGCACTTTTATAATTAAACCGTCCTCCCGGAATGTCAACGGTCAAAATGGAAAACGTGATCCGTAAAAATAAAAGGGCACCGTCTCCGGTGCCCTGGGGTCAGTGCCTTAACCTGCGGTCGTCTCATCTGTCTCCGGGGAATAATCCCGACGCGGTTTTCACGGAGTGCATGCGTCTTACAGGTCAGTTAGTGTGCAATAACTTCCTGCCAGGCCTGCTGCGGGTAAATCCCGTTAAAGTTTACCTTACAGCACCGTGGCCAGCGGGGCACCTATGCATCAAAGCCTGGCAACAATAGCAGAACCCGCCCCGGGGTTGTACAGTGAAATAGTTCAATACTGCGCGGATTATTCTGTTTTAGCCTTAACCGATGTTTTTTTACGCTTCGCTGCTTTCTTCTTACCTGTACTGATAATTCCCTCACAGTCCGGATAGCGTATGCACCCCCAAAAATCGCCATTTTTACCTTTACGTTTACGTGTGGGGCCTTTACATAACGGGCAGGGAGGCGTGACGGGAGCGGTGATTTTCACACTGTCCTGGCGGCCTTTTTCGACAAGGTGACGGGTCCACTGCAGCTGCTTTTGCATAAAGACCGCAAGCGACATTTTCCCCTGCGAAATATCATCCAGTGCCTGCTCCCATAATGCGGTCATGCCCGGGCTCGTCAGCGTTTCCGGCAGGGCCGCAATCAGCTCCCGGCCCATCTGCGTTGAGTGGATGTGCTTCCCTTTTTTCTCCAGATAGTGTCGTTTGAAGAGGGTTTCGAGTACTGCCGCACGCGTCGCCTCTGTGCCCAGACCTGCGTTATCACGCAGCACTTTCTTCAGCTTCGGGTCACTGACGAAACTGGCCGAGTTCTTCATGGCAGCAATCAACATCCCCTCCGTGAACGGTTTGGGCGGACTGGTTTTCATATCCTTAACCTCAGAACCGGTGACAGCGCAAATATTCCCTTTTGCCAGTGCCGGCAGCGCCATACTGTCACCGTCGACGTCCTCTTCATCGTCATCTTTTTCAGCCTGGAACAATGACTTCCAGCCCGTCACCACACCGACTTTCCCGCGTGTACGGAACAGCTGGCCACCGATATTGAAAGACGCCTCCGTCACGTCAGATTCCTGCAGCGGAAGGAACTGGGCGAAATAATGCTGGCGAATCAGATGGTAGACCTTCAGCTCATCGGCGCTAAGGCGCGACAAATCAAATGCCTGTCGGGTGGGAATGATGGCATGGTGCGCGGTGATTTTCTTGTCATTCCAGACACGCGAGACAAACTGCCTGTCCAGCTGATTCAGTACCGGGGCCACAGCGGGATCGGATTTTGCCACTGCCGCCAGAACGTCGGGTATTTCCTGCTGCATCGAAGTTGGAAGGAAACCGCAGTCTGTCCGGGGGTAGGTGGTCGCTTTATGGGTTTCGTAAAGTGACTGAGCAATGGCGAGCACTTCATTTGCGCCCATTCCGAATTTTCGGGAACAGACCTGCTGAAGGGTGCCCAGGTCAAAACAGAGCGGCGCAGCCGTTTTCTCCCGCTTCTGTGTCACCTCCAGTACCGTAGCCCTGCCCTGCTGCTGACAAAGCTGTCCCACCGCCCGGGCTGCCTGAGGATTGATGCAACGCTTTTCCTCGTCACAGTACTGCTCAACGGGCACCCACCCAGCCCGGAACCGGACGCCCTCTTTTTCAATAAGCGCATGTACCTGCCACCAGGGCTTTGGCACGAAGGACGTGATTTCATTATCCCGGTTAACCACCATGGCAAGCGTCGGCGTCTGTACCCGCCCGACGGACAGCACTTCTGACACCCCTGAGTCACGGGCTTTGAGGGTATAAAGCCGGGTCAGGTTCATACCGATGAGCCAGTCAGCCTGGCTCCGGCCCTTGCCGGCATCATACAGCAGGGCTGTTTTTTCCCCCGGAAGAATACTGCTCAGTGCTTCCTTCACACTGGCCTCATCCAGGGCTGATAACCAGAGCCGGCGCACCGCGCCACTGTAGTGGCAGTATTCCAGCAGCTCACGCGCGATAACTTCTCCCTCGCGGTCGGCATCGGTGGCGATTACCACTTCAGAGGCCTTTTTGAGCAGCTTACTGATAACGGTGAACTGCGATTTTGTCTGCTCTTTGACGACCATTTTCCAGGCCTCAGGCAGCACAGGCAGAACATCGGCACGCCATGGCCTGCCATACTGCTCGCCATAGGCTTCAGGGCTGGCAGTTTCGAGTAAATGGCCGACCGCCCAGGTCACAACGATGTTACCGCCGCTGATAAATCCCTGCTCACGCTTGCTGATACCCAGCACGCGGGCAATATCCTTTGCCTGGGAGGGTTTTTCACACAGAAAGAGTTGCATGTGTTGCCTCCCGCATCAGCGTTTTTCACCCGCCGCAACAGCGCGGACATCATTCATCAGCTTCGTGACGCCGGACCCGGCCAGACGCTGTGATGATGATGAGCGATAGACAACATAGAGCCTGCTGCCGGACCCGTTTTTCTCGATTTCGATATCCAGGTGATCACGTCCGTTCCAGTCGGAGCCCATTTTGTAGTAGCTGCCCGGCATGGCGTCCCAGACGGGATGCGCATCATCTTCAGCCGCCGCTTTCCAGTCCCCGTCATTTGCGGCCTGCCGCAGTGCCTCAAGCTCCTGTGTGGAGATAAATTTGTAATGGCGCTTCAAGCGGGCCGCCGCGGTATCCACATCGACCGGCACGGAGAACGTTTTATCGACGGACTGCATGGCCTGTTGCCCCGCCGGGCTCATCAGCGGCATCCCGCCACTTTCTCCGCTGCTGTTGCCGCCTAACGTTTTTGTCAGGGTCGCAGCGGTATCGCTGACCTGTTTATTAATCGCAGCCCAGTCCGTTGTTGCGCATCCGCTCAGTAAAAAGAAGGAGGTGAGGAGGAACACAGGGCGAATCATATTATTCCTCCTCTGCTATGGTGTTTTTAAGCGGAGGTGAGAACGAAGAACGTTTTTTACCGCTTAACACATCCGGATCAGGTTCGCCATTTCGCTCAATGGCAACAAGCCCTTGCGTGGTTTTTTCTGCAATATCACGGCGAGTCACTGCAAGTGTTCGGTAAGGCTGAATCACGCCATAGACCTGACGAACAGCATGGCCACCATTGTCCAGGATAGCGTCACGTTGCGAACGCGAAATCAGTCCGTAATGAAAAGCCTGGAAAGCTTTCATTGCTAACTGATCATATCCAACCAGAAGCCATACGCACCGGTATCCTAACGGTGAACGGCTGAAAACGCTGACATTTAACGGATCGGCTGATTCAACTTCCGAGAGCGTTACCCCTTTGGGTACGGCTGACAATATGGAATCCAGTGAACTGACGTTTTCATTAATTTTAAGTGTTGCTCGTTGCAGGGCTTCTTCGAGCCGTACCAGAGCCATATCGGCATAGGGATTATCTGCCGCTGAGTCTCGGGAAGCATTACCAGCTCGCGCAATGGCTTGAGGCATGCTGATTATTTCAGGCCTCTTTTTTTTCACCCCTGTCTCGTCCGGAGCATCACGTTTCCTGCCCTCCCAAAGCCGGATTGCATAATGTGTATGGAGCAGGATATTAACAGAGGACTGTAGGGCCCCCGCTCGTGAAGCGGTTGTTCCACCCTTTGTTTTACCATCAGACATGTCTAACGCCTCTCTTTAGTGGGTAATGAGTTTTGACACGCTTGAGATAGTCCGGGCGAGAGGGGTATATGAACAACTTAAAACCAGATCGTCACCGTTACAAATTTGCAGAACCGTCATCTCTTTTATGGCGAAGAAGTATTGCCTGGCTTTTAACCAGTGTTGCCACTGGCAACAGTGCTCGCTTTTTAGCCAGTGTTGCCAGTAGCAACGGTGCTCATTTTTTATCCAGCGTTACCAGTGGCAACAGCGCTCATTTTTTGGCTGGCATTTTCACTGGCAAAGGTGCATGACTTCATGCTCCGCTGCCTGTAAAAATCTGCAATCTTATGAACTTATGATTTTTTCCCGAATTTTCTTCACCAAATCCCTGATATTTTCCTCCGATACCGGGTGGGCAGAGGCGCGTGGTTCGGGTTTCCACAGCTGTTGTTCAGGACGCTGAGCGTTTTTTTGCACGGCACTCTCAGGCGAATCATCAGCCTGACGGGGCGCGTATAACCTGCCCTCACGGGCCTTTTTCATTACGGCCAGCAACCAGCCAACCGGGTTGCTGAGCTGCTGGCGTGCCATCACCTTTTGCAGGCTGAGCAGCACAAGTTGTGCCTGTTCTTCAGGCAGCGCCTGCAGCTGTGCGGTCAGCATGGCAATATCTTCTGCCGGCACAAGTTCATGCAGGCTGTCGGGAAGCACAGGTTTACCCGGTACGTACGTATTTTTATTCACACTGTGTGTGATACTACGTACGTAATGGTTCGGTTTCCGAACCCGGTCATAACTGCCTGTTTTTACTGGCAGTACGGATTCCGAACTCAGTGAATTGTTGTGTCTTTCTGGACTGAGTTCGGTATCCGAACCCTGTTTTTTAGCGACGATTCCTGGCCGTTTATGACTGAGTTCGGTATCCGAACCCGGGGCGGGACAGGGTATTCGGTAATGACGTTTCGCCATCTGGCTGGCCGTCTGTGGGCGGTCCAGACGCGATTCGATCAGCGCAAGATGGCTGCGATAATGGCGCATGGTGGGGTCGTTTTTTATATCGTCGAGCACTTCACGGGCGGTCTGGCTGATAGTCCGGTTTTTACTCAGGCAGGCATCCGCCACCGTATCAAGGAAGCGGGGGTCGAGCATTTCCGCATCGCTGAACGTCAGGGGCTCATCGTGCTGAGCATAGATATTTCCCCTCACCCGCCCTTTATCATCACGCACGCGTTTACAGAGGCTGAGCCAGCCGGTTATTCGCAGCATCAGCAGGACGCGGCTTACCGTTTCCCTTGAGGCTTTTCCCTTTCCGGGTGAGGCAAGCTGCAGCTGCAGTTCGTCATAGCTGGGGAAAACCGCCCCCTCATTATTCTGTGCATACAGCCGGATCATCATCCAGCCCATCTTGTCCAGTGGTGACAACCGCGTGTCGAGCAGAAGGCGGCGGGGAATGGAATCATGCACATTTCCGGTAAACAGCAGGCCGTTACGTATCCTGCCATCATCCCGCCGGGGACGGGCCGCAAGGCGGGCATTCATTTTATCCAGCGTATAAGCAATCAGGCTTTCTGCAGGCAGACTCATTATTTTTCCTTTTCGGCCGCCATCACGGCCGTTCTGAACTGTCAGTATGCTTAGTACTGCACACGCGTACGGGTGCAGGGTAAACAGGCTGTCATGCTGCTATTTCCGTATGGCGCTGTTATAGCGTTCGTGGCTGAGAAGAAGCCATGTCCGGCCTTCGTTGCGACTCAGCAGACGCCAGAACGGGCCGAGATCGATTTTGTAGTAACCGCAGCCTTTCTCATCGAGCCGGGTGTAATTACGCGCCCCCTGCCGGAAATGGCGAACCTGACGTAACGCCTTCTGACAGCATTGCGGCGGCGTACCATGGGGAGCTCGCAGCCCCGGCGCAACCATTCTGTATTTCATGCCGTCTTCCTTACCGGCGTTCGGGCCGGAGAAGGCTGCCGGGTCTTGTGCCAGCCGCGGACCGCATGCCAGACCGACGTCAGCGAGACGTTCATCTGTTCTGCAGCCAGCATCATTACGTCCAGCCCGTCAGCACTTTCCGCATCTTCAACGCCGGACTTTTGCCACTGACGCCACAGGGCGGCGTTTTCCTCATCACCCAGTGCATTACCGCGCCCCGGCCGGACATCGATACCGGCAATACGACGGCGGGCCGCCACGTCCGTACTGGATAGCCCGAAGTAATTGGCCATCAGTTCAATGGAGCCGCCCAGCGCCAGCGCCCGATCGATACGCTGGAGCCGTTTCTGCTCCGTCCGGGCCTGCTGCAGCATGCGCACCAGATTGCCGTGATTGATGCCCACACTGATGATCGACACCTCACTGCCGGAAAGGTAGTGAAGCTCTTCAAGCGAGAGCCCCTGCAGCATCTGCATTTCCTCGCGGTTCAGTCCCAGCGATTCGCAGCGGCGCAGATAGCCACTTCTCAGATCCATAACCAGCTGCATCAGCAATCCGTTTGCAGCCTGAGATAAACTGTTCATCCTTCCCCCTTAATCCTGACGGTAACCAATGGCTGCCGGACCCCGGCCGCTGACACCCTGATGAAGACGGGCATTTTGTCCGGCTTCATACCCCTGATAACGTGCTGTATCCGCCCCGCGACAGGCTTTCAGTTCACGGGTTGTGACTGTTTTCATACTGCGACTTTCCAGCCAGTGGCTCATCACCTGCTGCTCTTCGCTGCTGATGTCAGTCGCCGATATCACCTCACGCACCCCGCATACCCAGCCGTCACGAAACTGCTCCACTCTCGCCCGGCGTGTGGCCAGTTTCAGCCGCTTACTCTGGGTTTTGAGATAAGAATTTGTGGCATCTTTCAGCTGGCGCGTCAGCACATCAAAGGCATAGGCTGCTATCTCAGGTTTTTCACTGAATCCGTAAAAGGTTACCGAACGGCGATACCCGGCAGAGGTCTGACGCCATGAGTAATAAGCGCAGCAGCCAAAGGCATGACAGACGCCCCCGACAAGGGTCACCATCCATTCCGGAACTTTTTCAGCATCCGAAGGGGCCGTGCGGGAAGACGCTTCGCGCACGGATGTAAGGCCGGCGTCAAGCTCGCTGATACCGTATCTGGCCATCAGCTTCTGGGCACGCTGCAGAGCCAGTCCTGCCTCATGGGCATTACTGTTGCTGCGGCCCAGCTTCAGCAGTTTCCTGACAAGATTCAGCAGTCGCAACTGTCGCTGTGAGTTATTCATCACTGTTATCCTCCCCGTACGTCAGACCGCGTTGCAGCTCCCGGAGACGGCGCATAACGCGCATCAGGCGGAGCAGTTTCAGAGCATCTTCATCTGTCAGGGCAGGTGCTTCCCCCTCACCCGGGCCGCCGGTGAAAAGCTCCGGCAGACCACACCCCCCTGCCGCAGGATGCAGCGCAGGCGCTTCGCCGGTCAGGCCCAGCAGAAATGCGGCGGCTTCAGAACACACCTCACCTGCCCCGACGTAACCGGCAGACATGTCCTTGTCGCGTTGAGGAAGAATTTCATCTTCGCAGCCAAGGACCTCACCCAGCTCCCATGCCAGACGAAAAGCGGTATTCTGCAGGTGTTCGATATCGTCCTGATAGGCCGGCACATGCCAGATGCTGTCATTAGTCACCGGCGCGTCATCCTGCAGGACAACTTCAGGTTCTGGTGTTAAAAGAGAAAGCAGGCCATCCTCCCCATTGTCCTCTTCTCCACCATTCTCTTCTCCGTACCCATCGGAGAGGGTAACCAGCCCGCTAACATCCCCGCTCTCACCTGAAATAACCGGCGCGGCACCGTACATATCTGGCTGAACCTCATGCCGGGGGGGCTCATTAATCGGTGTTTCAGTAGGAGAAGACGCATTACCCGGAACGGGCGTTACAGCCCCTCCTGAGACCTCAGGACGTGAACTGGAGACAGGTAGCGGGACGCCTTCACTCTCATCTGAGCCTGTGGTATGCAGGGCGTGATCAGCATTAACAGGCTTGTTTGCGGCGGGAAAGGCAACCGTCTCCGGCTCGCCAAAGTGATGTCTGCGGTTGCGTTCTTTAGGATCGAGTTCCATCATCCAGCGGTCATAGTCCAGTTCCGGATGGGGTAACGCCTGCAGTAAATCACCGATAAATTCATCGCGAAACATCTCCAGAGACCACAGTTCCGGTGAGTTGAAACGGCCACAACACTGGCCAAAAACGTCGCTGAAGGATTTGTCGCCTGTGTCTGAAATCAGGCAAAACTCATCCCACACGCGTTCCGCATCATGCCGGAGCGCCAGCAGCGCCGTTATCTGCGGCCTGCCGAGCCCGGACTCAAGCAGGTCTGGGATCCACGGATAAAGATATTTCAGCGCATCTTCCATACGGCTGACTGTTGAGTAATGGACTGGCAAACCTTCATGGGTCAGTAGCTCTGACAACTGACGCAACGAAACCGTCTTTCCCATCTGCTCTTCATATATAGAGCGGGCTTTATGGATCCCCTGCGCTTTTTCAATAAAGCTCAGCTCCCCGCGCACTTCATTCTCTGCCAGATGGCCGATAACACACTGCAGCCGTCCCGGCCACGGCTTGAACAACACATGGACGCGGAAAAACCGGTCTTCTCCGGTCTCATGCCACAGTTCTGACAGGATCTGATAACGTGTATTACCCCCGTCGCTGAAGATGTACATATCTGGCTCACCATCCGGGTCACGGGTGACTTTGGGCACGGTGTCCAGCCCGCGCGAACGGATGGAAGTCTTGATATCGTCATAACGCGGATTGCGTGATGTGCGAGGATTATCAGGATTCGGGCTTAACTGGTCGAGCGTCAGGACCATGGGCATTTCAGCCGCCGGCATGACGCTGATATTGCCGGCCGCCTGCGACTGGCGTCCGGGCTGCAGCATGGCAGCCCCCACATTAGAACTTTTACGGCTCATGCCTGTTTCCTCCCGCTGCGGTAACCGAAGTCATAGCTGCCTTCCTGAAATTCCGAAAACAGTGTGTAACGCCCGTCAAATTTGACTTTTACCGTGCCGGTTGGCCCCTGCCGCTGCTTGCCGACAATGATCTCAGCCACGCCGGCATCAGGGGTGCCGGGGTTATAAACCTCATCCCGGTAAATAAACATGATGAGGTCCGCATCCTGCTCCAGTGCACCAGAGTCACGCAGGTCACCATTATTGGGGCGTTTATCGGCCCGCTGCTCCACCAGGCGGTTGAGCTGGGAAAGCGCCAGTACCGGACAGCCCAGCTCTTTACCGAGCGCCTTAAGCGAGCGGGAAATTTCCGCTATTTCCTGCGTGCGGTTTTCCTGCTCGGGGGAGCGGACAAGCTGCAGATAGTCCAGCATGATGAGAGAGGGTCTGCCGTATTTGCGAACATAGCGACGGGCGCGGGCGCGCAGGGTAGCCGGGGTCTGGTAACTGGTATCATCAATGATCAGACGGTTTTTCCACTCAATAATGCGACCGGTAGCCGCGGATACGCGAGCCCAGTCTTCATCATCCATGTTGCCGCTGCGAAGCCGGGACAGTTCCACCCGGCCTTCCATCGCCAGCAGGCGCATCATCAGCTGCTCCGAGGGCATTTCAAGGCTGAACACAAAGACGTGGTCGTCAGGTTTTGCGCCCACGGCCGCGGTGCAGGCGGCCATGGCCAGCGACGTTTTCCCCATGGAAGGACGGGCGGCCAGCAGGGCCAGATCGCCGGGCTGGAGACCACAGGTCATCGCGTCCAGTTCACTGAAACCGGTCGGTGTCCCGGTGAGGCCGTCACTGGCGGACATACTTTCCAGATGCGTCAGCAGTTTATCCAGCGCCTCGTTAACGCCGGTCTCACTGTTGAGCTGCATGGCTCCCTGTTCGGCAATGTTAAACAGCTTACCTTCGGCCGACTCAAGGATGCCGGCCGAGCTGGCTTTCGGGGCCTGCACATCGGAAAGAAGACTGTTACCCACTGTCATCAGCTGCCGCAGGCGGCTTTTCTCCGCCACCACCCCGGCGTAAGCCAGGATATTGGCTGCAGACGGCGTGTTTTTACTCATTTCAGCCAGATAAGCAAAGCCGCCACACTGTTCAAGGTCGCCTCTGTTCTCCAGCCGTTCCGTAATAGTGATGAGATCGAGCGGTAGCCCTTCTCCGGCCAGCTCGGCCATCACGCGGAAGACCATACGGTGCGGCCGGGAAAACAAATCTTCCGGGGAGATTTGCAGTATCACCTCATCCCACCGGTCGTTATCAAGCATCAGTCCGCCCAGTACGGCCTGCTCAGCCTCATAAGAGCATGGCATCATCGTCTCAGACATGACGCACCTCCCGGGTCAGAACGTCACTGAAATGGCTCTGCCACTCAGGGAACAGTTCACACGCGAGGTCGTGCATGGTGACGGCTGCGGCCGGACCTTTGCGGCGTGTTTTGTATTCCAGACGATGCACGGGCTGCTGCTTGACGTGCCCCAGTTTGAAAATATCCAGCGCCTCGATACGGGTATCGAGTAAACGATAAACGTCACGGTTGCCCAGCGCAGAGGCGTCGTAGTGTTTTTCGTTAATGATGGCGGCAAGACCGTCCATTGCTTCACGGTCAAGCAGGGTGTTTTCGATACAGTTGACGAGAATGGAAATATCAGGAAGGCGGATACCGTAATTTTCATAGGTTTTCAGGCGGGTAAGCATATGAAGGGAGCCGCGGATAAATTCACGGACATCCGGAAGGATGGGCTTAACAACGCCCATCACATTACCGGTAGAGGACAGGAGGGAAAGTTCGGTCATGACGCCTGTTGCGCCTTTCGAATCCACAATGATGGCGTCATAACGGTTAAAGAAAGGATGCTGAAGTATGTTACGCAGGCGAAGACGGCCGTCTGCAGCGTGGAGCATCGCGGTCGGCAACAGCTCGTCCGGGTCGTTAGAGTAGATGACATCGAGATTTTTTATGGCGGTCTGCGAAATGCATTGCGTATGGTCACTGACCATCTGCATTAGCAGTTCATAGAGGCCGCAAGGGGATTCATGCTCCAGCGCGAAGATACTGCTGGCTGTGGGCTGGGAATAGTCTGCATCCACAAGGAGGGTGTTCAGGCCAGCATCGGCAAGGAAACCGGCAAGGTAAGCAGCAAACGTGGATTTGCCTTCTCCACCTTTGGGAGAGATAACGGGAAGTATTTTCATTTTGCACACTCTTTACAGTATGCAAATACGCCTGTTTACAAACTATTAACTTTGACTCAGGGATTGAAAATCCCCGTGTCCTTGGTTCGATTCCGAGTCCGGGCACCACTCATTTATAACCCTCGCTTCGGCGGGGGTTTTTGCTTTCTGAGTCAACAACTTGTTGGTTTATCAGTAGTTACCTCTTTTTAATTTCCTCCGGCCCCGCTTCCCGGTGGTACAAAAAGGTGGTACAAAATGGGCATTATGATAAAGCCTACCAAAGACCGTAACGGCACCTACTACATCCGCAAAGCGGTTCCTCAGGAGCTACGTTCCGCTATCGGCAAAGGTGAACTTAAACGCTCTCTTGAGACGAAAGACCTTGAGCATGCCAAACTCAAAGCTCCTGCCGCACTGGCTGAAATCAACGCGATCATTCAGAACGCCAGAGCAGAACGCTCAATAACACCGGATGACACAGAAGTAATCGCCTCAGTATGGATGACCAAAATCCTCCAGCAACCGGAAATCATCAAAGCACGTTATGTACAGCAATACGATGAGGGCTATGGCCTGACCGCTGATAACGGGCAGTTAAGCGAATGTCTGCGTAAAGGTGAGCGGGCAGGCGAAGCTGATTTCCGGCTTGTCACCCAACTAATGCAGCCAGAACTTGAAGAAGCTCTTCGGTGGACACCAGCGGTACTGACTCCTGCATGGCGACAAAAGCTCGCATGGCGTCTGGCTGAGCACAGACTCAGTACAGCGGAAATGTACATCCTTGATGAACTTCCAACATACGCCGCCATTACCGCCACGCAGAAACAGAAAAGCCTGACCTTCGCGGGTCTGTTCGAGCATTACAAAGCACACATCAGCCGCACCGAGCCTGACAGGGAGGCATCGCGAATCCGTGATTACACCCCATCGGCTAACCGCTTCATCAAATTTATCGGTGATAAACCCATACGGGATATCTCAAAAGGCGACCTCTCGGCGTTTCGTGCTCTGCTGGAACAGGCTCCAGCTAACCGCAGTAAGTCCGTCAACTCGTTGTCACTGGAGGAGCAGACCAAAGCACAGGGGAAAAAACTTAGCGCCAACACCGTAAGAAACATCTTCATGCATCTGTCAGCCATGTTCAGAGTCGCACTCGAAGACGATCTGCTGGACGAACATCCTTTCGACAGTTTCAAAATGCGTAAAAAAGTGCAGGTAATCAACGAGGATATCCCGTTCACTGATAACGAAATCAGGACGATGTTCCGACTACCATTGTTCCACGGCGAGCCGTCTCTCTATGGCGAAATGGCCTACTGGGTACCGATAATTCTTTACTATACAGGTGCTCGCGTTGAGGAGATCGGACAGTTACGCAGGTCCGATATTGTCGATGCTTTCGGTGTTCCCTGCTTCAAAATCCAGATGGGGGAAGAGCAATCAGTCAAAACTGCTGGATCCGTGCGTTACGTACCGATACACAGCCATATACTGGAACTGGGTTTTATCGATTTCGTCAACACCAGAGAAGGTCAACTCTTTGCGGAGAAATCTGACATTAACGACAAATACGCCTACAACTACGGTCGTTGGTGGGGGCGGCTGATCCGTAAGCATGGTGTCCGTAAGGAAGTTAAGCCCTCTCACAGCTTCCGGCACTACTTCATTACCCAATGCCGTGCTCTGGACGTCCGGGAAGATACGCAGAACAATATTCTCGGGCATGTACCCGGCTCCGTTCCACGGCGTTATGGCAGCTATCTGATTGAAACAAGCCGGGTACTCATTGAGCAAATCCCCAGACTGGCGCTAAAACGGTTGAATAAGCAACTTTCAGCGGTATAAGGCACAGTAACTCACTGGAGATTATCGATATGCTAAAAATTCCTGATACCGATTGGCGGATCGTTGACGGGGTCCCCCATGTTTCCGTTGATTTCTTGCGGAAAAGGACACCTCAGGCAGTACGATTCACGCAATGGGTGCAGCGTACACACGCAAATTTACTCAAGGCTCCCGAAAATGTCCTGTCACGCTGCACATCCGGGCTAATTGACGGCATTATTCCCGATAAAAATGGCTGGTTTTCTGCTTATGATGCTCTTGCCCTGCTTACTTACAGCATCCACAGCAGCCAGAACGAGCCACTCATTGACGCCATCGGACAAAAAGCGGGTTTAGAGCTACCAGTCAGGCCCGGAGAAAGCAGGCTTGAAGGGCAGTTTGGCATCAGATTACGCGATTTGATATCCGAATTGAGAAACCAGCCGGATTTTGTCCATTATGAGCTTGAGCAGCAGAAACTTATTGGCCGCTATCGGGTGGATTTCTTCCTTACCGAACAGTGGTATACCGATATGGCAAAAGGGGAAACAGCTAAACGCCAGTTCATCATTGAATTCGATGAGGCTGCTCACAGGACAACGCGTTATCTGCTAAATGATAAACGACGGGACAGGTGGTTCAGGGAAAATCTGCCCGGTGTAACGCTAATCAGGGTCAGACATGAGGAACAGGAGACATGGCTTCAGGCCGTCCGCCACCTGAAAAGATTCATTCGGCTGGAAGATTGCTATGCTCACTGCCTGCGGAAGGCATGTGTTGCTCGTCCGGGTCCCGAAATGCGAATAAACAGCACGTCCGTGCGAAATGCTTACAATGCAGAGCAAAACATGTGTAGTTTTCTGCTTAAACGCCCTACACAACCCCTCCGCGAAATGGAAAACCTGCTTCTACGACTTGGCATTCCTTATGAGAAACCGCGTGATGTCCACTTCCGGCGGGCGTATCTCAGAACATACGGAATTTAAACGGGCAGGTTACAGGAAAAGTTACAAAGAAAGCCTCACAGGACGGGGCTTTCGGGCTGTTCAAACGTTGTAACCTTTTAAACGTCCCCCAACACACCCTTATATAGGATTCTATAGGTTTACTAATATTTAACTACTCAAATTCATCTATTCTCTCGGTAGTTTAAAGATATAAATCCCTTAAGGCAACAACGAAAACAAAGACCGTGAGAAGCATAAAAAAAGTGCAAGCTTTCAGCACATCAATAAAGCCAGTATGCCCTGTAAATCAACGGAATCAGCCTGCGTCGGTATAAGGAGGTTGTAATTAACCACACAGGAGTTCTTCGATGATGTACTACCCCGTAAAACGCTCTCAAACGCATCAGGTGGCGTTCAGACTTCCACCCGACACTTACCCACCAAGTGAATGCTGGAGGGCCGTACAATGAGTCTGAAACGTATCTTATGGCAAGCAGCGAGAGCAGCACTGACCGCCTTTCTTGCTGCTATTCTGAAAGCTTTGTCATCGGGTTTCCCATCACCGGAACCAGCCTGACGAACCAGCCTGACCCACACCCTTTAACTAATTGTCCCCCTGCCAATAACCATGATATGCTGAAAAAACCTACCAAAATGCCAAACCGACTCTGTGGCAGGGTCGTGTGTAGCATTCCACCGTAGCGGTGATGGCAGATCTTTAGGGCATGGCCTATTGGCAGGGTAAGGAGTTCACATGGCTACTGTCGGCTACGCCCGCGTGTCCACCACCGGGCAAAGTCTGGATGCACAACTCGCTGCTCTTTCCGGCTGCGAGAAGATATTCAGAGAGAAGATAAGCGGGGCAAAGGATGATCGCCCCGAGTTACAGGCACTACTGGAGTTTGTACGTGAAGGCGACACCGTAGAAGTGACAAAACTCGACCGCCTCGCCCGTAATACCCGCCATCTGCTGGAGATATCCGAATACCTACAGGGTAAAAGCGTAGCGTTAAACATCCTCAACATCGGCATTAACACGGCGACGCCGACCGGAAAACTGATGTTGACCATGATCGGAGCCATCGCCACGTTTGAACGCGAGATGATGCTGGAACGACAAGCAGAGGGAATTGCACTGGCAAAGCTGAAGGGCAAGTACAAAGGTCGGAAAGCGACGGCCAGAAATAAATCTCAAGAAGTCATCAAAATGGTCGAAAACGGTATGAGCAAACCGGAGATATCCCGACAGTTGGGGATTGGCATAACCAGTATTTATCGCATCATTAGAAATGAACGTCCAGACCTTTTGAACCTTTGACAAGGATAATCTTCATGGCAGAACAAACTCTAAAGCAATCTAAAGATCCATCTCTGGCAGCAATTTTATCATTTATAATTAGTGGTAGCGGGCAGATTTATAACGGGCACATACTCAAAGGAATTATGCTGTTTGTTTGTGCATGTATACTGGGGGTGTTATTTCTTCCACTAGCATTAATCCCAGCTATTTATGGTTGTTTTGATGCTCACTCATCAGCCAAGGCAATTAATGCAGAAATTGAAAAGGATGAGCAAAAAGATGAACAGTATATTGACTCTTCTGATTTCATTGGAAAAATTAAAAAACTGTCCGCACTCTTAAGTGCTGGCATGATTAATCAGGAGGAATTTAATAATAAGAAAAATGGGCTGATTGCAGAGATATGCATGAAAAAACTAAAGGAAGATCCTTTGGAGTTCCTAGCTTTGTTAGTACCGCTAAAACAAAGTGGAGTACTTTCCGATGATGACATATCAGTGTTGAAAACCATAGAGTGATAGTTTGACCATCGTTAATGGCCCAACGCCCCTTTCAAGGACGTACTTGCAGCCATTGAGTATGGTACAAAATAGTGGTACATTCGGAATCGAAGCGTAAAGGTAACTTACTGTTATTCGGTGATTTCGTTGTTATAGAAACGAATCCTTGGTTCGATTCCGAGTCCGGCACCACTCATTCAGAGAACCCAGCCTATGGCTGGGTTTTTGCTTTTCT